>DASYXZ010000149.1:0-10558 GCA_035934315.1 Terriglobia bacterium
ACCGAATGCCGGATGCGGCCGGTATGCGTAATCATGTGATTGCGGAATATCCCTTCTTCTTTGGCGCCGATACGCAAGATGGCGTGGCGCGATTTCTCATTGAGTGAATCTGTTTTGAACTCCACGCGCAGGCAGCCCAGCGTTTCAAAAGCATGACGAAGCATCAGAAATTTCGCCTCCGTATTGGCCACCGTTCGCTGCCACTTAATTCCCAGCCATGTCCAGCCGATTTCCACGCGCCGGTTCACGCGGTCGATATTTCCGTAGCGCGTGCTGCCGATCACTCTGCCGCTCGAACGGTCAATCGTGGCGAACGGCAGCGCGCTTCCTTCGTGTTGCGACCGGAGAGCCAGCGCGATGTACTCGCGCATATCATCCGGCGTGCGAACCGGCTGGGGAATCCATCGCCAGAGTTCTTCGTCGAGACCCACCTCACACAGCCCCGCGTGATGGTGAAGGGACAACGGTTCAAGGCGAACGTGCTCCCCTTCGAGCGTCACCGGCCTGATGGCCAACGGTTTATGAATGCTTTCTCTCATGCTGCGTGATACTCCCAGAGCGCCCTGTAGTAGCGCATCAGGCGTATGGGCTCGCAGCTTGCCGGAATTTCCGCGAAAGTGTAGCGGTTATATCCGGCGCTGCGAAACAAATTGAAAAGTTCGTGCCACGGATAAGGTTTCTGCCACCCTGGAGCTTCCGCCGTCGTAGACTGGGGCTGCTGCGAATCCAGACCACCACGCCACGGGGGGAGCGTACGCCACAATTCATTAATGTGACAACTTCGCAGCCATTTTTTTAGCAAATCAAAGCTGGGCTTCACCGAGCCCCGCACAACGTCCGTGTCGCTCGAGTTCCAACAAATGCCAACGCTGGGGTGATCGCAAACTTCCATGATTCGATGAATGTTTTGCGGCTCTTCCGTCCCGCGACCATGGACTTCCAGCCAGATTTCAACTCCATGATCGCGGGCGATATCACCGCACTGGCGGAGCGCGCGGCCGATCTGGTCCAGTGCCTTCGAATGCGGCACGTTTTTCGGAAATCCGTTGGGCCGGACCTTCACGCCCAGGCAACCTACGTCTTGAGCGAGCTCCACAAAACGGCGCGTTTCATCAATGTTATGTTGCACAACTTCCGGGTCCGGCGATTCGTATTCGCACGTGGAACCGAGACTCACCAGACGAACGCGAGAGTCTTCAAATCGCTTGCGCACTTCCGCGCGCTGGTCTTTTGAAATCGAAGGCTCAACACCGTGCCGATGCGTGGTGCGTAGCTCCACTCCTTCAAAACTGGTGGCCTCGCAGTTTTTGATAATCGTCTCAACGTCCCAATCTTTGGCCAGCTCGTAGGTGACGAGTCCCAGCTTGAAGCCGGGAGGACCACCCGCTCCGGTTGCAGGGTATGGGTCACCGCCTTTTATCGCTTCAGTGTTGCCCAAAGCACTTAACCCCGCCACGCCAAGGAAACCTGTCTTCAAAAAGGATCGTCTTGCAGGTGCCTTCATATTTGCCTCCGGAATAAAGTAACCACGTCCTCAATTTCAACAGTGCGATATTCTACCCTGCCGGAAAAAAGGGGCAGTATATATTAAGTGGTTTTACCAGGTTAAAAAGGTGGGACCAGAAAGCTCGATGTGCGCCGGCGGTGGATGGGCGGCCCTACGCCCGATGAAGAAGGTATTATTTAATGGAAGGCTGCGCGAAATGCGGCAAAATAATCGCGGACAAGATCACCAGAATCGCAATCACCATCAGGACATCTACAATCGAAATTTTTGTTAAGACTCGCATTTTGATCACCCGGACTATTACTAGAGCACGAGAGATGCCAATCAGTGGATTCCGCTGGCCGGAAACTGGTCTTATAAATACAATAAATTCAATTATTTAGTTGGGCTGTGCAAGCTCGAAAGAAAGGCAATCTCGCATGATGACCAAAAGATGACAAAAACTGTCACTGCCAAGTGACACTCTGAAGTACGCAGTCTCTCAGTTTACTTTCCAAAAGTCATTGCCGCCTCATTCATAGATGGTGCCCATTTTCGCCGCGTCCGCCGTATAATGTTTGGCTGTTCACATTCGAGCCAGTTGGATTTCGAGTTGTTTGAAGCGACTTTCAGCGTCCGCATTGCCATCTGGAAACGGGCAAGCGGCTGCTGACTATTGAAACTTGATATGATTCTGGTCATCGACAACTACGACTCTTTTACTTACAACCTGGTCCAATACTTGGGAGAGCTGGGGGCCGAGGTTGAGGTGCGGCGAAACGATCAGACGACGTTGGAGGAAATCGAGCGAATGTCTCCGGAGCGCATCGTCATCTCGCCGGGTCCGAAAACGCCGACGGAAGCGGGCATCTGTCTTGAACTCATCAAAACACTATCCGGCCACCTGCCGATTCTGGGCGTTTGTCTTGGTCATCAGGCCATTGGGCAGGCGTTCGGCGGCAAGGTGATTCGAGCTCCTGAAATCATGCACGGCAAAACGAGCTCGATCTCCCACGACAGCAAAACAATATTTGCCGGACTCCCCAATCCCTTTCCGGCCACGCGCTATCACTCATTGATTGTTGAACGCGCGAGCCTGCCCGCATGCCTTGAAATTACCGCCACTTCTCCAGACGGGCTTATCATGGGGCTCCGCCATAAAGAGGCCAACGTGGAGGGCGTTCAGTTTCATCCCGAGTCCATCTTGACCAATGCTGGAAAACAATTGCTCGCAAATTTTCTGAAGCTGTAGATCAGAGGACGCTGCGAAAACAAATGACTGTCGAAGGAGAAACAATCTTATGAAACTGGAACAGAGAATCATGCGCAACCTTTTTCTTGTTCTGCTGCTGGCAACTACTTGCGCGGCGCAGAGCCATTTTTATTTAAAGGACGGCGATCGCGTGGTTTTTTACGGAGACAGCATCACCGCGCAGCGGCTTTACACGGCCTTTACGGAAACCTACGTGGTCACCCGTTTTCCGCGCCTCAACGTTACGTTTGTTCATTCGGGTTGGGGTGGTGACCGCGTGACCGGCGGCGCGGGCGGTGACATTGAGTTGCGCTTGAAGCGCGACGTCTTCGCCTACAAGCCCACGGTGATGACCATCATGCTGGGGATGAACGACGGTGGTTACCGACTTTTTGACGCTGACCTCTTTCGCGTTTATTCCGCCGGTTATCGCCACATCATTCAAGAAACCAAGAGTGCGCTCCCCGGTGTGCGCATCACCGTGATCGAGCCCTCGCCTTTTGACGATGTCACGCGCGCTCCTAATTTCGAGGGCGGCTATAACGCGGTGCTACGGCGTTATTCCAAGTTCGTCGCGGACCTAAGCAAGGAAGACGGTCTTAAGCTGGCGGACATGAACGATCCGGTGGTGGCGGCGCTGGAAAAGGCGAAATCATCAGACGCAGAACTCGCGCAGCGAATCCTCCCCGACCGCGTGCATCCCGGACCCTCAGGGCACTGGCTGATGGCGGAAGCGCTGCTGAAAGCCTGGAACGCCCCCGCCCTCGTGACCGACGTTGAGATTGATGCGGTGGGCAACCATGTAACGCGCGCTGACAACTCAACCGTGACAGATTTAAAGAATGAAAACGGGCGCGTCTCATGGACGCAGCTCGACAATGCACTGCCGTTGCCCATCAACTTGCAGGATAAATTAGTGGCACTCGTGGCTCGCTCGTCGGATCTGGTTCAGGCGCTTGATCAGGAACCGTTGGAAGTCACCGGACTCGCGCCCGGGCGCTATGAATTGAAAATTGACGGTGAGGACGCAGGCGCGTTTACCAACGACGAGCTTACGACGGGAATCAATCTGGCGGTTTTGCCCACTCCCATGTTGAAACAGGCAAAAGCAGTACATGAATTGACAGTCCAGCATAATGACCTGCACTCGGCGCGCTGGCACAACTTGCAGGTTCCTTTCCAAAGCGATCCGCTGCCCAATCTTGACCAGGGTTTGCAAATACTGGACACGCTTGAAGCAGAAATTGTACAACGACAACACGCCGCCGCCCAGCCCGCGCCGCACCATTACGAATTGCAGGCGCAATGAGGGTTGGCTCCGCTCCACCGGGCAATTTCAATCCACATGCCCGGCCGCGGCGTACCTGTGATTTAAGATTGCAAAACATGAATCGGGAGCATCTGTGCGTCACCTCCAAATCAGGCTGCTGAAAAGTCACCAGGATTTCCTGGCGTGCGAGCGCATCCAGGAAGTGGTGTGGGGCCGCGCAGGTGTTTCCGGCGAAGTGTTGAACGTCACGCAGAAATATGGCGGCGCGGTTCTCGGCGCCATCGTCAAAGGAAAGGTGGCGGGTTTTATTTATGCTTTTCTGGCGCGTCGCAACGGTAGACTGATTCATTGGTCGCACCTGATGGCCGTCGAGCCAAAATTCCGCGATCTTGGCCTGGGCTTCCGTATGAAGCTTGCTCACCGCAAGATCGCGCTGGCCGCCGGCCTCAGCGCGATCTGCTGGACCTACGACCCTTTGCAAAGCCGTAACGCGGCATTGAATATTGGCCGCCTGGGCGCGCGGGTTTCGGAATACATGGCCAATTGCTACGGCCGTTTTGAAAGCGCCATCGAAAAGGGGCTGGAGAGCGATCGGTTTGTGGTGAACTGGCGGATTCGCTCTGCGGCGGTTGAGAGCCATTTGCGGGACCGCCGGCCGCGTGAGACACTACGCGCTCTGCTGCTGAAGGCGGAGCGCGTAAACGAAGCACGGCTGAACCCGCAGGGCTTTCCGGAGAACCGCCGCGTGCGGCTGAGTCTCAGCCGGCCCGTGCTGTTGGTTGAGATCCCGGCTGAAACTGACCGGATGCGCGTTCAAGCCCTCAATCTCGCGCGCCAATGGCGGCTGCAGACGCGAAAGATTTTCCAGCGATATTTTGGACTGGGTTATCGCGCAGAGGATTTTATTCCGCCCTGCCCGGCGACCGACGGGCGCTGCTTCTACGTGCTGCGAAGGCGGCGCCCAACGACGGCTTGAACTGGCACGGACTCCCGCATTACAATCAGCTTCCCCATGAACAAACCCAGCGCGACGCAGGCCCTTTTCACTCGATCGACTTCCGTGGTCAAAGTCATCGAGCGTTTGATCAGGTCGGCAAAAAGTTCCGCCGACGTAGCGCTTTATCGTTTAAGCCATCCACGACTGGCTCTCGCCCTCCATGACGCCTCGCGCCGCGGCGTGCGCGTCCGCCTTATCCTGGATCGTGAAAAATATGAATTGACCCGGGCCACCAAGGATCTCCTGGCGGAATTCCACATACCTTACCGGCTGATGTCAGGCCGACGCGGACGCTGGGCGAAGATGCATCACAAGTTTGCCATTCTGGATGATCGCGTGGCGCTGGCGGGAAGCTACAACTGGACGGTGGAGTCCGAAGAAGAGAACTATGAAAACCTCATGGTCCTCAGGGAGAGGCACCAGGTGGAGGATTTTATCGAGGAGTTCAAAGCGCTCTGGGCCGCGGCCCCGAAGCGCCGGAGGTCATAGTCCGCGCCCTCGTGCATTCCATAAATAATTTTCGGGAGAAAGCTTATGGTTCCTAAACAGGTGGAAAGCGAAAAGACGGCGCATTCGGCTGAATACGAATTGTACATCATGCGCCATGGCCTGGCGGCAGGACGGGCAGGTGGCGGAATCAACGATGACGCCAAGCGCCCTCTGACGGCTGAAGGCAAAAAGAAAATGCAGGAAATTGCCCACGGCCTGGTGCGGCTCGGTTTTGAAGTGGATTGGATTGTCTCCAGCCCGCTCGTCCGTGCGGTGGAAACCGCGGGAATCGTTTCTGATTCGCTTGCGTCCAAGGTCCCCATGGATATCACCGAGGCTCTGAGACCGGGCGCGCCGGCTGAGGCGCTGATATCATTTCTGAGCAGGCATCCGAACCGAAGACGCGTTCTGGTGGTCGGTCATGAACCCGACCTCGGCGAATTAGCCGCGCGGCTGGTGGGCGCCGGGCGCAATGCAAACCTCGCCTTCAAAAAAGGCGGGTGCTGCTCGATTACCTTTAATCAATTCCCGCCCAAATCTCCCGGCCAGCTCGTCTGGTGGCTCACGCCGCGAGTGATGCGGAAGCTGGCCTAAAAGGGAATGTTTCCGAATATTTGCATCTCGCGTGCTTTCGTCCATTATCCCAGTTCTTGCTTCACTCCACCTGAGTGCGAGTCTTTAAATATTCCGACTCCTGGCCTGCCAAGCAAGCAATCCCTCAATGGGCGTTTAGAAATTGACCACCTTGAACTTGCTATAGTCTAAGCGTAGACTGTTATTTCAAATCAGCGGTGTTGCTGGCGATCGCCCAGGTGGCGAAGTGTCCCCTTGGATTAACGGGAAGGAACAGCTAAAGCAATTTCTCGCGGAACGTGCGTCATGCACCAGACAAAGGAAACCACCAATCCCAGCGTCACACTCGTCGACTCCGCCCTTCCTCCCGTGCTGGAACCTGAACCGCATCGTGAGAAAAAAGCCCACGTGGTGCCGCCGGGAGAAGAGTGGAGTAAAGTTCGCAAGCTCGCGGTACACCAGCTCGAGCGCTTCTTGTCACTCGAGCCAAAAGTGCTGCGCGGCGACGACCCGGACGCCATCCATGACATGCGCGTGGCCACCCGGCGCCTCCAGCAAGCGCTCGACCTTCTTTATCCACCACCGGCGGCGGGCGAAATTCGTAAACTGCGCCGCGTCCTACAGCGCTCCCGGCGATCGCTTTCCGAAATCCGGAATTGCGATGTATTGCTCAAGAATGTGGGCGCGCGCCTGGCACGCAAGCGGACCCCACGCCGCGAGATCTGGACAGCCGTTGAGCACTACCTCCATCAGCGCCGCTCGAAGAGCTTTGAGAAGGCGCTGCGCAGGATCAGCAAAACAAACATGGCCGTTTTTTACGTCCATTTAAAGGGTCACCTCACCGTGAACGGGGCCAAACCGGACCCCGCCCACCACCCAGAGCACGAGGCTGAATCGCAGCAACTGGATACGGAATTGTTTTACCAGCGAATCAGCGGGGCCCTCGAAGACACGGCGAAATCTTTCGAAGACCAAATCGCCCTGTCTCTTCGCGAGCCCAGCGCTTCTGTCATTCACGGGGCGCGCATCGCGGCCAAACGGCTCCGCTACCTGGTTGAAGTCGTTCGTGAGTTCGGCGTGCCCGGCAGCGATGAATTGTTGGTATGGCTTCGCAGGCTTCAGCGTCAACTGGGTGAGTGGCATGACCTTGAAGTGCTGGAAGAAATGATGATTGATATGGTGGCGCGGCGGGAATTCCTGCGCGATCGATTGGAAATCGCGATGGGAGTTCAAAAGCTCATGGTGAGAAATCGCGTGGACAAGAAAGCCCTCCGGGAAAAGTATTTCAAGATGACGGAGGACTCGGCCGGATTCCGGCAGATGAAAGAGTGGGTCGCCTACATGTTGTCGGCGCCCTCAGCCGCTTTCGCAAAGGCATGAACGGCGTGCTTACCTTCCTTGCTTTCCTGTTCTTCCTTTTCCGCGCCGCGTGATTCCTTGGCAGTCGTAACTTCGGCCACTGGAACGCGTTCCACCTCTTCATCGGCAGGTTTTGCGCGGGGCACTGCGAAGATGGGCTCGCGCGCTTCGCCGCTCAACACCCGGGAAATTCCGGACCGAAGAGTTTCAAAGACAGTACGGGTATCCGCCGAGGCGTCGATCACTTCAAACCCGTATTCCTCCGCCAGGACGTCAAATTGTGCCAACAGTGAGGTTTGATACTTACGGAAACTTTCGTACATATCTTCGCTGGGGTGGAGGTCCATGCCCGACTCCCAATAATCAAAACCCCGGGCGAAAACCACGCGGGGAATGAGATCGTCCACGCCAATACGCAGGTAAAAGATGGCGTCGGGCTTCAGCGCGAAATTGTAAACGTTGCGAATCCAGACGGGATCGATTCCCCGCACCAGGGCGCGGGCCATGAGGGAGTAAATGTAGCGGTCGGTGAGCACCACGAATCCCGCGCGAAGCGCCGGAATAATCTGGTGTTCCAAACGGTCGGTGAAATCGGTTGCATAAAACAGGCTCAGCGTAATCCGTCCCAGGGTGTGCCCTTCTTTGGCCTGCTTGATGCCTTTGCCCGCCAGTTCCGATCGGGTCATGCCCGTGTCGAGCACCGCACGCCCCTGTTGTTCCAGCCAGGGTTTCAGCAAATTGATCTGGGTGGACCGGCCCACGCCGTCCGTGCCTTCAATCACAATTAATTTGCCGGTCAGGTCCGCCAGATTCATTCCCGGCAGTAAAACGTTGTAAGGTTCTTTCACGGCGCCACCCTTAATCGCTTGGCTTGTGCCAGTTTTGCTTTAACAATCTGCCGCATCTGTGTCTGCTGCTCCTCGATGGGAAGCGTTGCGTCCACTGCGGTCACCTCAAACTCGGGAACGATTTTTTCGTATTCCTCAATGATTCGACTTTGAAAAAGGCGGAAGCTCTCGTCCGCGTCCTCGGTCAATCCCAAATCCATGCCAGCCTCGTAAAACTTGAAGCCATTGCGGCCGTCGTGCAGCCGCTTCATCGCCACTTCAAGGGGGACGCGGAAATAGAACGCCACGGTTGGCTTCACGGCGAAGCTGTAAAGTTCACGAACCCACTTGGAATCCATGCCGCGCGCCACGTCGCGGGCAAAGGCGGTGAAAATATACCGGTCGCACAGGACCACCGCTCCGGCCTTGAGCAGAGGGATAATGTTGTGCTCCATGCGGTCGGCAAAGTCGGTGGCGTGAATCAGGCTGAACGTGGAGGGCGTGAGCATGTGCTTCTTCTTGCCCCGCTTGGTAGTATCCCGAACCAGGGGAGAGGAGTTCCACTCGCTGAACACGGTCCCGTACCCTTCAGCCTGAAGCCATTGATGAAGGAGCATGAGCTGCGTCGATTTTCCTGAGCCATCGATTCCTTCGACAATAAAAAGCTTGCCGGGAAAGCGGTGCTCACCATAACGCTTCATGGAATAACTCCAGAAGGACGCGGAGGCGATTAGCGGAGAAACTTCAGCTTACCACAGGGCGGTCGCCAATGAAAGCGAAGGTAAGGCGAAAGAACATAAGGCGAAAAAAGAATTCAGGCACGGTCTCACAGAGTTGAAAGCGGGGCCACCCGCGAACCTCTTAATCGAGAATAAGCTCCATAAAACTGGCGCCGGGAACGGGATTATGGCGATAAGGCGGGATGGGCTTGAAGCCCAGCGTTCGATAGAGCACGATGGCGCGCTTCATGGAAGGGACGGTGTCCAATAGCATGCCCTTGTAACCCATTTGGCGCGCCTCACCGATGATGGTGGCGGCCAGGCGTTTCCCGACGCCTTTGCCGCGAAACAAAGGACAGACGTAAAACCTTTTCATCTCGCAATCGTCATTGGATAATTTCCTCAAAGCTATGCAACCGGCCGTGCGCTTCCCCTCGATGGCCAGATACAGGCGGCCACTAGGAGGCGCGTAATCGCCGGGAAGCTCGGCCAACTCTTTCTCGAAATTCTGGAACGAAATGTCAAAGCCCAGCGAGTTCGCATATTCCCTGAATAATTTGCGCAGGGTATCGATGTGCTCTTCGGTATGGCCTTCGATAATTTTCAGCACAGTGTAATCTCAAGGTTTTGAGAATTGATGTGTAGCGCCGGCCTTTCAGGTCGGCACAAAGGTAAAACCGCTGGCACCGACCTAAAGGTCGGCGTTGTGACAGGCGGCGATAACACAAACCAGCAATTTACCGAATCAAAACCAGAGGCTTGAGTTTGGCGGCCACTTCGCCAATTTCCTGCGCAGCCACTCCGTTTTCACGCAGAGCGGCCAGAAGACCCGCCGCGTCCCTGGGATTGACCGCGAGAAGCAACCCGCCGGAAGTTTGCGGGTCGTATAGCAGATTACGCACTTCCTCCGGAATGCCGCTGGCGAACTCCACGCACTCGCTGATGAACTCGATGTTTCGTTTCAATCCGCCCGGCAGAAAACCCTGGCGCGAACAATTGAGAGCTTCGGGCAAAAAATCGATTTTGCGGTGGTCGATCACCAGACTCACTTTGCTCGCGGCCGCCATGCCTCGCGCGTGCCCAAGCAGGCCGAAGCCGGTGATATCCGTCGCCGCGTGGACTTCAAATTTCAACGCTGTGTCGCTGGCCGCGCGATTAAGAGTGGACATGGATTCTATGGCGGCACGAACGGCAACATTGCTGGCGGCATTCTTCTTTAGTGCAGTGGAAATGATGCCAGTGCCGAGGCGCTTGGTGAGCAGCAGCCGGTCGCCGGGCCGTGCCGTGGCATTTGACAGCACACGCGCGGGATTGATGGTGCCGGTCACGGCATAACCAAATTTAATTTCTTCGTCGCCAATCGAGTGCCCGCCAATCACCGGGCATCCCGCCTCCTGCATTTTGGAAAACCCACCCTTGAGAATGCGTTCCAGAATGGAGATGTCGCGCCCGGTCTGGGGAAAGCCAACGATGGATAGCGCCGAGATCGGCCGCCCTCCCATCGCGTACACGTCGCTCAGCGAATTGGCCGCGGCAATTTGCCCGAAGGTGTAAGGGTCGTCCACAATCGGCGTGAAAAAATCCAC
>DASYXZ010000179.1:0-23076 GCA_035934315.1 Terriglobia bacterium
TTCCCGGGCTTCACCATCGCGGGCGCGTGGCAACCGGCGAAAATGGTGGGCGGCGATTATTACGATGTCTTCAAACTGAGCGAGACTCAACTGGCCCTGGTGGTTGCCGACGTTTCCGGCAAAGGCGTGCCCGCCGCGCTATTGATGTCCAACCTTCAGGCGACTGCGAAGGCCTACGCGACATTGGAATTTTCGCCAAAGAGTCTTTGCGACAAGGTCAATCGCGCCATCTGCAAGAGCATTTCCAGCGGAAAGTACATTACTTTCTTCTACGCCGTGCTGGATTTGGAGGGCCATCGTTTGACCTACACCAATGCCGGACACAATCCTCCACTTATCGCGGGGCGCGATGGCGTTTGCCGGAGGCTGGAAGCGGGCGGCGTTGTTCTGGGATTTTTCGCAGACGCCGGGTACGAGCAGGCCAGCATCGATTTGGTGCCAGGAGATCGCTTGGTCATGTTTACCGACGGCATCACCGAAGCCGCCGATTCGAATGGCCGGGAATTCGGCGAGGAGCGGCTGATTGCGCTTCTCGGGGAGCACTCCGCGGCGTCCGCGGCGGATTTGCGCGATACCATCATGCGGGACGTGAACCAGTTCTGCCGTGGAGATTTCGCCGATGACGCCACTCTCCTGATCGCCGTCCATGTATAAATTAGGACTCGTAAAGAGTTCGCGGACAAGCGCATCGATTAATCAAGTTGATGTATGACGGCGCAATTCCCGCACGCGCTCCGCGAGCGAATCGCAATCCTGGAAAATAGAGATGCCGGCAATTCCCGCCGCGCCCGCCCGGATGCAGGGCTTCACCCGCTCCACCGTGATTCCACCGAGCGCGAGAACGGGAATGGTTATGCGCGCGGTCACTTTCATAAGAGTGGGCAATCCCAAGGGCGGGCCGTAAGGAAGCTTGGAAACAGTCGGGAAGATGGGGCCGAGGAGCAGGTAATCCGCGCCGGCCGCTTCAGCCTCGACCGCTTCATCGAGCGAATGGCAGGAGACGCCGACTAGGAAATCTCGGCTTGCGATATCCCGGCTCGCGAAATCCCGGTTCACGCAATCCCGCACGACTCGTGGCGGCATGGACTGCGTGCCCAGGTGAACTCCGGCCGCGCCGACGGCCAGGGCAACGTCAAGCCGGTCATTCACAACAATGCGGGCATTCGATTCGCAGGCGCCATCGACGGCAGCTTGCGCGAGCGCGGCGAGTTCGCGCGCCGGGAGGTCTTTTTCGCGGATCTGGATCAAATCCACATCTGCCCGCGCGGCTTCGAGTATCCGGGGAATGAGCGGCTTGGGCCCTAAGGCGAGACGGTCCGTGATGTAACACAGCTTGTAAACCGGTACCATGTTTGCCAGCGCTGGAAAATTAAAATCATCATGTGAGGATTCTCGATCAATGCGGGGCTGCGAGCGTGAGCCATAGGTCACAAACCCCCGTGCCGCCGATCTACTTCTCAGGACGAGAGCGAACCAGGCCCAGGCGCCGGCGGAGGCGCCAAAGCTCATAAAATGCCAGCCAGACGTCGGCCAGACCGATACCGGAAATCGCTCCGCGGAGGAAATAGTTCGCAGCAATACCCGCAACCATTGGATAGTGACCGACAAAGTAATTCTTGTTCCACAACGAAACCCAGGGCAATACAAAAAGAAAGACACCCATCTCGAAGCAAAAAACGATGTAAAGGATATTGAGGGTACGACTCATCATTTTTACTTTCCGGGAAGACTTCCTGCAGAGCGGGCTTGGATGGCAAAGAAATTATCGCAGCAGGGCGCGGGTTAGGATCTTGTCTGCATCGTGCGTATTTTTTCCGCGACGTCGCGGTAATCAATATTCTGGCTGTAAACTTCAGAAAATCTCTCCAGCGCCTTTTTTGCATCGCCCGCCTCTTCGTAAGCCACACCCAGATCATAGGTCACAGCCATCGTTGCGTCCTCAGTCAGGCCGGGCAATTCCAAGGCGCGCAAATACCACTTAATGGCAATCGCCGGCATTTTCTTATCCATAAAGCAGAGTGCGAGCAGGGTGCAAACCTGGAGGAAATTAGGTGGGTAAATCCCTTTCTCCACATTCTTCACAACCTTTTGAAACTCTCCAATCGCTTCATCCAAAAGATTCATCTCGCGGAACGCCACGCCCAAATCGTAATGGGTTTGCGGGTCATCCTGGGCCGCTGCTGCCTGGTCTCCATCACTTAAATCGTCCAGGAATCCGCTGAGTGGAAAGGCTGTGCCTCCGCTCGCCGGTGGAGCCATCGGAGCCGGCCTTGCAGCATTCGCCGCGGGTTGTTGCGCCGGCGCTCCCGTGTCAATCCCCTCCAGACTGGCCTCCAGATCGCCGATCAAGCCACCAAGAGGATCGCCCATTGGGGCGGGCGGTGGTGGCGCAACCGGAGCGGGTGCGGGAGGTGGTACGGGAGGCGCAACCGGGCTTGCTGCAACAGGAACTTCTTTGGGGGGAATCGGCGGTGGCGGAGGCTCTTGCACCGGGGGTGGAACCTGCGCTGGGGTTTCTTTTGCAAACGATCCCGGCAATTCCCATTCGCCCCCTGGCGCCGGTTGAACCGTATCAGGAACTTTGACTTCCTCCGCTTTCGGAGCCACTCGCTTTTCCACCCGAGCACGAAGTTCGGCGACTTGCGGATTTCCCGGAAATTTTTCTTGCAGCGCCCGCACAGATTCCCGTGCTTCATCAAAAAATCCCTGATCCAAGTAATAATCGACTTCAACTTTACTGTCTTCGAAATTGAATGCGGGGGCTTCGAACGGCGGGGTCTCTGCCTGTGCGGGTTCCGGCGGGGGTGCAGGGGCTTCAAAGCCTGCAGACAAATCGAACTCCTGGACCGGAGGGGGCGCCACAGGGGTTTCTGCGACGTGTGGTGCAGAAACGTCCGGGGGGACTTCCACCGGAGGAGGCGGCGCAGGAGGCGCCGTCGTTGCCTCCCCCAGAAATTCTGCGGAAAGATCAAATTCAGTTGGCGCGGGTGCGGGCGCCCCTTTGGGCGCCACGGGAGGCGCCACTGGACTCGCGGGCTCAGGCATTTTCTGGGCGACGGCGGGAGATGGAGTCCTGCCCGCCATCAGTTCATATTTCCGGGCGTTTGCCTCATCGCCCCGCTCCGCATAAATCCGGGCAAGCGATTTAGCCGCCTGCACGGTGCGCTCAGGGTTGGCTTTGGAAGAAATTTCCAACATGCGTTGGTGGAGCTCAATCTGCTCTGGATAAACAGCCAACGCTTTATCAAGTTCTGCAAATGCCTTATCCATCAAACCATAACGAGTAAAGAGGTCACAGTTATCCATGGCCTCTTTCAGAAGGGCGGCTTGTTCGGGATCCGCTGCAGGGGCAGGTCCGGTGGCCGTCCCAGCCTCAGCGGCAGGAGTCAGCGCCATCTCAACATTGGATAGGTCCTCGGGCTTTGCACTCTCGGGTTCCTTGCCTTCCTTTTGCAAAACCTGTTTCAGCAATCCCTTTAGCTGTTCGTTCTCGGGCTCGCGACCGACAAGCTGCCGGTAAATTTTCTCCGCTTTCTCCAGCGCTCCGACTTTCACATAAGCGGAGCCCAAAGCTTCGAGAATTTCAGGGAGGGTAAATTCGTCCGCGGTCTTTTCCGAAACCTTGTTCACCAATTCGAGCGTGGGAATGTGGTCCGGGGCTTTGGCCCAGATTCGCCGCAAGGCTTCCATCAATGGAGCGGTATTTCCCTGCTCGATCATCGTGTCGGCAACCGCAGCCAGTGGCTTGACCGCCGCGTCAAATTCATTGTTCGCGGCACACAGGTCTGCATAGGCGCCCAGGGAAGAGAAGTCGGCGGGATTGGAGCGAAAAACTTCGACCACCATTTTTTCCGCCGCTTCCAGCTTGTGGCCGGCCAGGTAGGCGTCCAGCAAAATCTGCCGCGCGGCGGGATTGGATTTCAATTCCGGAGAAGGTTCGAGAATTTTTTCAACTTCGTCCGGCTGGTTTTTAGCCAGGGCCATGCGGGCACGAAGGAGTAGAAGTTGCGGATTCTGCGGATCCAGATTCAGGGCCTTTTTCAACGCCAAATCAGTGGCCGCGGCGTCGCCGCGCCGCAAAGCGATTTCGACCACCTCAACATAGGTCTTCGTGGCCTCGGGCTTCTTGCCCATGTTCTCGTAAAACTCAGCCATACGGATGCGATAGTTTGTGTTCTCAGGATCGAGTGCGACAATCTTTCGAAAAATTTCCAGGGCCTTGTCGTTCTGATTTTTTTTCTTATAATACTCAACCGCCTGGGCAAATTGTTCGCGCGCTTCCCGGCTCAACCCCTGCACCGTGTAAAGTTCCGCCATTTTCAGGAGAACGTCCACACCCGAGGGATCCAGTTTCGAGATTTTTTTGTAAATCGCAATCGCTTTGACCGTGAACCCCTCCTGGGTGTAGGAGTCCGCGAGCTTGTGGAAATATTTTAGAGCCTCAGGCATGTTTTTATCGCGGACGTAGAGGTCGCCCACGGTATTGAGCAGTCCGAGGTCGGCGGGATCTTTTTCAAAAACAAAGAGGTACTGTTTGATCGCCTGGGCGGTCTTTCCCTGGCCGACTGATTTCTCAGCCTCCTGCATCGCTTTGGCTTTATTAAAAGCCATTCATAGACTCCGCTGACATGTCTCGCAACGTGACAAACTTGGGAAGTTAGCACACAGCCCCAGCGAAGTCAACGCATTCAACCGGTTGAATGAAGCTTGTCTTTTTCAGTAACTCTTTAGTCGCGTTGTAGTTGCCTCACGTCAGGGGCTTCGGCCTTACAACTCTCCCTTCCCTCTGGGTTGCAGTGTAATCGATCAAGGATGAGTTGCGCCAACCGGAACTTTTCCCTATAATCAACGCGCCAAGCATTGCTGTGGCGAGTCCTATGTCCACTTCCATCATCAAGAAACTTGAAGACGAAATTCAGGCCCTGGAGCACGAACTAAACCACGAACTTCCCCAGGAATTGAAGCGCGCGCGCGCTTTGGGCGACCTGAGTGAAAATGCTGAATTCCACATGGCCAAACAAAGGCAGGACTTCGTGGGGGCGCGCCTCGCCCAGCTCAGGAAGCGGCTGGCGGATCTTTCCCTGATCAATATGAATAATATTCCGAGGGATCGAATCGCCTTTGGTTCGAACGTTGTTTTGTATGATATCGACCGGGATGCTGAAATCGTATACAGACTGGTGACCAGCGAGGAAACGGATGTGAGCAAAGGTTTAATTTCCACCACCTCGCCCATAGGCCGGGGGTTGATGGGAAAAAAAGTGGGCGAAACAGTCCGGGTATCCACGCCCAATGGGGTGAGAGAATTTGAAGTCCGGTCGCTGCGAACCATCTATGATGACTAGGGCCAGCAGCGTGCTCAACGGTTCGCTCTTTACTTGATCGAAGTGTTGGCTAAGCATTAATTCAAATGATTGTGAGTTGATTCCCGCAGTCCACAGCGAAATGGTATGGTGACCCACCAGATTGGGCAAACCTTGGGCCGGGTGGTTGACTGGATTGTTCGGGCTTTCGCCGCCAGCCGAATCAATCCGAACCTGCTCACCTTCATTGGGTCTGCCATCAACGCCCTCGCGGCCTACCTGTTTGCCATCGCCTCAACGGCACGGCCTGACGTATTCTTTCGTTGGGCAGGAGCTACTGTCATCGTCGCCGGCATTTTTGACTTGACGGACGGCAGCGTGGCCCGCGTGACCGGCCGCGTCACACCCTTTGGCGGTTTCTTTGATTCGGTCATGGACCGCTATTCGGATCTGGTATTACTAATAGGATTATTAGTGTTCTATGGCAGAGCTAACCGATTTGGATATGTCACTCTGGTTGCAGTTGCCATGATCGGGTCGGTGATGGTCAGCTATGCCCGGGCTCGCGCTGAAACCCTTATTGCTTCCTGTAAGGTCGGCTTTCTTGAAAGACCCGAGCGCGTGGTCCTTCTTATTATCGGCGCCCTTTTCAACCGGATGGAGGCTGTGCTTTGGGTCATCGCCGTCCTCTCCAATCTCACCGTGATTCACCGCGTTGTTCATACCTGGCAAGAAACTCGAAAGCTCGCTCATCAGCAGACCAATTCCTGACTGGCGGCGCTCATTCTACTGTTATTTCCTGGCACTAATATTCTGCGGGGGTTGCTTTTCCGGCTCGGGCGCAGGCATGTGGCACTGGCCGTCAAAAAAACCTCCGGGATCAACCACCAGGCAAGGTGTGTACATGTCCCCCAGAAAAAGACCGTGCTCCTTAATTTCGATGCGCTCTGAGGCATGCACCGTCCCTTTAACTTTTCCCGCGATGCTGATTATCCGGGCGTGAATATCTGCCTCAATTTCTCCCTGATTCCCCACCATAATGGTTCCCTCACAGGTAATTTCGCCCTTGCAATGGGAATCCAGTCGAATCATCCCGGAAGTGAAACTCATCTTCCCCTCAAATTCCGCGCCGGGTAGGAGCAACCCAACCAGGTTATTGTCCAGGAGTTCCGTCAATTCGCGGCGTCGACGATTTTTGTCAGATCCAAATGGCATTGTCACCTCCCTGTCTTTTAGGCTCCATTGAAACCGCAAGATAAATTTTCAAAAGGTCTCTTCATCTTAAATTACTACATATATAGTAATTATCGCCTGGCAATGTAATCATAAACTCTGTTCAGGTCCTCAGCAGAGTAATAACTGATTTCAATTTTGCCGCGTTTTGCGTTGCCCACTATTTTCACTCTCGTTCCAAGAGCACGCTCGAGCTCAAGAATTGCCGCCCGAGTGTTTGGGTCCAGAGGTGCTGCGGCCTGGGCATTTCTTTGATCTGGCTTCCGTTCGCCCATTGCCACCATTTTTTCGATTTGACGGACGGAAAGACCTTTATCCACAATAAGACGTGCGAGCTTCGCCTGGGTGGCCGTTGAATCCACACTCAGCAAGGCGCGCGCGTGTCCCGGGCTTAAATCCCCTTTGGCGATCATGTCCTGTACAGGCAACCCCAGCCGGAGAAGGCGCAAGGTATTGGTAACTGTGGACCGATTCACTCCCAGCCGGTCAGCGATCTCCGCGTGGTTAAGGCCGAATTTTTGGTGCAGCGACTCATAAGCACGCGCCACCTCCAAGGGATTCAAGTCCTCGCGTAGCAAGTTCTCAGTCAGGGCAAGTTCCAGGGCGTCCTGGTCATTAATTTCTCGAATGATAGCGGGAACAGCTTCCAAGCCAGCAAGCCGAGCGGCGCGCCATCGACGCTCACCCGCTATCAGGTGATAGCGTCCCGAACTTCCATGGGCGTGGCGCAATAAGACAGGCTGCACTACACCGCTCGATCGAATTGATTCCGCAAGCTCCCTGAGACTCTCTTCGCGGAACTCGCGTCGGGGCTGAAAGGGGTTCGGGTCTATAGAATTCAGCGGAATTTGTTCGAGGCCGGCCGCCGATTGCCCTTCAACCTCGCGAAGCAGGGAGCTAAGCCCTCGTCCCAATGCCTTTCTGGCCATGATTAATGACCTCCTTGGCAAGTTCAATATAACTCTCCGCGCCCGCACATTTCGGGTCATATAGCATGATTGGCTTGCCGTGGCTGGGCGCTTCGGCAAGGCGGACGTTGCGCGGAATAAAAGTGGAAAAGACCTGGTCACCGAAGAAGTCTTTCAAGTCATCGCGCACCTGGTGGGACAGGTTGGTGCGTTCATCAAACATGGTCAGAAGAATCCCCTCGACAGCGAGCTTGGGGTTGTGAGTCCGGCGGATGCGGATCAGCGTGTCGAGTAATTCTGAAACACCTTCCAGGGCAAAATACTCACACTGGATGGGCACCAGGACAGAGTCGGCCGCCACCAGGGCGTTAAGCGTAAGCAAATCAAGAGTAGGAGGGCAGTCCAGAATGACGAAATTGAACTGGTCGCGCAGTGGCTCAATCTTTTTGCATAGCACGTACTCCCGCTCCGACTCGTCCGCCAGCTCAATCGTCGCCCCAACCAGATTTCTGTCCGCAGGCAACAAGTGCAGCCCATCGACAGCGCATTTGTGGATCAAATCTTTAAGAGGAATATCCTGCATCAGTCCGTTATAAAGAGAACGACGGCTGGGGTCTTTGGCGAATCCAAGCCCACTTGTTGTGTTGGATTGGGGGTCGCAATCAATCACCAGCGTCCACATATCGTGGGCGGCGAGGGACGCGCTAAGGTTGATGGCCGTGGTGGTCTTTCCAACACCACCTTTTTGATTTGCGATCGCTATGACTCGGCCCACTATGCACCGACCCCTTAAAAATGTGGTGAATCTAACAGAGGATGCACGCACTGGCAAGCAAAAACCGAACTTTTAATGAGGGGCTGCGCCGAGGGATGAGTGTTTCACGTGAAACATCATAGCGCTGGCGCCAAATGATCTTGATTTAATTGAGCCCGCTGCGGTGCTTTTGGTTCATCGGAGCTTGTGCGTTCCCACCCAAATCTCGCGCTCCCGGCCAATCGGCATGGCGATTGGCGCGCCCCACTGGACCAGCGCAGGGGATTCCAAAAGAGACTTGCCTTGGTTCTGGCCGATCCAAAGGCATATACTGCCCTCTGGCTTGATGAGATTTAGCGCCTGCGGGACCAATGAATCGAAATGGCCAACAGCCCGCGCGGTTATAGCGTCGTATATAGCGACGGAGTTCTGGCGTGCGAAATCCTCAAGACGCTCGGGCCGGACATCCACCTTGGATACACCGCACACGCGCGCAGCCTCTTTCAAGAATGCTCTCTTCTTCGCCACCGGCTCAAGCAAAGTCGTCGCGAGCTCTGGGAAGGCTATTCGTAACGCCAGGCCTGGGAAGCCTGCCCCGCTGCCGATGTCGAGCAAGTTCCCCTGGAGCTTGATCCAGCGCGCCAGGTATAGGCTTTCTCCAAAATGCCGGGAGACGCACTCTTCCTCCGTACGAATCGATGTGAGGTTGATCTTGCGGTTCCAGCGAAGAAGCAAGTCAAGGTAGTCGAGCAACTGACTGATCTGGCTTGAACTCAATTCAAGCTGGAATGGTTCAAGAATTGCCCGGACGCCGGATTCGTCAAGCATAACGTTTATGATTGTAAAGTGTCTATCAAAAATAATGAAGCTTTAGTATTTAAAATCCGCGCTAGACGAGCTACCGTCCCATAGTTTCACGTGAAACAATCGGGCGGCTCACGAGCCGTTTACTTTTAATTTTCAGCAGTTAAATTCCATCTGAGTATCTGTATAACTTGTTGAATATAATGATGTTACTAATTTTTATTAAAACCAAGCAGTATCAATTTTAGTCGCAACTTAACATGTATCTTGTTTCCATTGGAGGTGCTGAAAGGTCCTTGACACGGTGCGCCAATCTGATGATGCTCAATCCTAATTTGGCGCGAGATACTAAATCTTAGAATGTCGCTTGAAACTTGGACGCAAGACCGTGTAGGATGCTTCCGCCCCTCTCCGAAACAAAGGAAGTACGAAGGTTGAGGTTAGACGCGTGGGTAATGCAGGCACAGGGAATAATTTAATCAACGGCTCCGTCGCGGTGGTTCTCTTTCAACTCGGCGGGCCTGATTCCCTTGCCGCAGTCGAGCCTTTTCTTTACAACCTATTTTCCGATCCCGACATCATAGATTTTCCTTTCGCGCGGCTGGCGCGCCCCACATTAGCGCGCCTCATCTCCTCGAGGCGCGCCAAACATGTCCAACAACATTACGAGAGCATCGGAGGGAAGTCCCCCATCCGGGAGCGAACCGACCAGCAGGCTAGGGCTCTGGAAGACGAGCTTCGCAAAACTTTGGACGCCCGGGTTTTTGTGGCGATGCGCTATTGGCATCCATTAACCCAGGAAACAGTGGAGCAAATTGCGACCAAAAATTTCCACGAACTCGTCCTGCTCCCACTCTACCCACAGTACTCGAAAACAACTACTGGGAGCAGCCTCAACGAATGGCGCCGGAGATGCGCCGCGGCTGGAAAAAATGGGCACCCGACGAAAATTGTGAAAGAATTCTATCAGTACCCGGCCTATATTGACGCTGTGGTTGAAAAAATTAACCAGGGTCTGGAAAAGTTTTCCAGTGCGAATACATCCGATCCATCACGCGCTGAACTTGCGGGATCATCAGCAGCAGCCGGATTGGCACCGGACGTTCATCTGGTTTTTAGCGCCCACGGTGTCCCGATGAGCGTTATTGAAGCGGGCGACCCTTACCAGGCTCAGATCGAAGCCACAGTGAGATTCGTAATGGAGCGAGGGGGCTGGCGAAACTACCACTGCCTATGCTACCAGAGCCGTGTCGGCCCCGGACGATGGCTGCGGCCATCGCTTGATGAGGAACTCAAAAACCTGGCAGCCCGGGGCGCGGAGAGAATTCTCGTTATCCCGATCGCATTTGTCTCCGACCATGTGGAAACGCTAAGCGAGATCGACATCGAAGGCCGCCATCTCGCGGGGATCCTTGGAATAAAGCAGTTTGAGGTAATGCCGGCGTTGAACGACTCGCCAAAATTCATCCTGGCGTTGGCTGAATTAGTTCATCAGGCAATTAGTTGTCCACAACCTATTGAAAAGATTGAGTTATGAGAAGCAGAAATCAGAAAATTGAAGTTGAAAAATAGAAGCAGATGATTCCGGTTCCGTGAAAAATTTCCATTTAGAACCCTTAGGTCTCAAACTTCGCCCTTAAGTTTCAGGTATAATTACCATTTCACTCCGTCTTCCGACTGTCGGCGCGTCGACAACCGCGTAAGCCCATGATTGATTAAGTGCTTACTGACATTAAGATTTTTTGGTCATCTTCTTCCTTGAATTAAATTCATTTAAAACCAAATTCAAAAATCATGGTTGTTTATTGATTCTAAAGGACATCATCAAAAAATTAGGCTAACTTGTTACTTTAGCCAAAATTTTTAGCACGATGATGGTACAGAGAATTTAAATTTGTCGCTTCGTTGCTTACTTGAGATCCCGGGGAGCAACAATCGTGGGCTCTTTCTAAAATCAGGAGCCATGCGAAGGTTGATGGCTAATGAAAACTATGAGTATTCCGGCGTGGATCAAAATAAGAAATATTGTAATTACTATTATAGTATTATTTACAGTATTATCACATGACGGACGGGAAACGTGGTGCTAAAGTCGGCTCAACAGCGCCTCGCGGACTTTCTGTTGTTCCGTGGAATCGAGTTTGGCGCCGTGCGACGTGAGGTAAAAGACGTCGATCACTTTTTGCCCTTCGGTGTCGATCAGCGCGACCTCGATATTGAATCCCAGTTCCGCCAAGGTGGAACTGACCTGATAGAGCAATCCAGGACGGTCTTGAGTGATGAGCTCCAGAAGCGAGCTGCGGGTTGAGCCTGTGGATACCGCCGGCTGATCTTCAAACCGGATTTGCGTGGGAATTTCAATTTTGGGGGCCGGCGATGTTTTGGAATTCATGCGGCCGCTCATCAGCGTTTGGAGGCTGACGCTCCCGCTGAGTACGTCCACGATACTTTGCTCGAAACGCTTCAACTCCGATGGATTCAATTCCAAAGTTCGGTGGAGGTCCACAAACCGGAAGGTATCGAGCACGGTGGCGGCGGCATTGGCGAACGCATCCGCTTTGATAATGTTCATGCCCCAAGCCGCCAGCGTTCCGGTAAGCAAGGCAAACAGAAACGGGCGGTCGTGGGTAAGGACGGTGAGCTCATGGGAATGCCCACGATTGCGCAGGCTCACCTGGACGGGATTTTCCACAAGGCGGCGCGACATCTGAAAGTGGGAGGCAATTTCTTCCACAGTATGAGAGCGAAGGTAGCGCGTGGGAAAACCTTCGAGAAAAGCGCCGAGCCCGGCCCGAGGTGTGGAGTTGGGAAGATGCTTGAAGATGCGTTCAGCCTGCTCGAGTTGGCCGGCTGCGGCGTGAACCCGCTCTTCATCCAGGCTTCGAGTAAGGTAGTTGGACGTGCCCGCATAAAGCTGCCAGAGTTTTTCCGCTTTCCACGGCGTGAGGGCTTCCGGGTTAACGGATTTAATATCCGCGTAGGTAAGCAGGCAGAGCATTTTCAGGCGCTCGATGGTGCCCACTTTTTCTGCGAGCGCGCGCACGGTATCAGGGTCAAAGATATCACGGCGCTGCATGGCGGCGGACATTTCCAGGTGGGACCCAATCAGGAAAACAATGGTTTCGCGGTCTTCGGGTTCAAGCGAGAGGCGCTCAAACACTTGCCCGACGGCTTCCAGGCTGCCCCGAACATGGTCACCGGGCAGCGTGCCTTTGCCCACATCGTGGAATAGCAACGCCAGGAAAAGTAATTCGGGTTGCTCGAGCTCCGAAAGTATTTCAGAAAATCTTTCTTCCCATGGGCCGCGGGAACCCGATGGGGGCTGAGCGGCTCCGGCCTGGTTCTCATTCACCAAATTGTTCAGGTTCTGGATGGTCATCAGCGAATGTTCATCCACGGTATACCGGTGGTAAAAATCGCGGACGACAAGAGAATCGATGGCTCGAAATTCCGGGAAGAGGGCGTCCAGAACTCCCAAGCGGTGCATGGCGCGGAGGGCAAAGGCAGAGTAAGGCCCCACCAGAACGGGGCGAAATTCCTGCCAAAGGCCGGGCCAGTGCGCCGCGCGGTCACCCAGACGGACGCACGCTTCCTCAACCCAACGCTCAGCCTCGCGGCTGAGGTCAACCGCGTGGCAGGCCATCAACTCAAACACCTCGAGGAGAATAAACAGATCGTCGACGGTGGCCGCGGCGCGGCGGAGAAAAATCCGGCCGCGTTCGACGCGAAAATCCGGGGTGGAAAGGCGCGACCTCCAATCCCTGAGCAAAGTGGAGAGCGATGTTCGGGCGGGCATCGCGTCATCCAGGAGTTGGTCGCAGCGGCGGTCAATGGAACGGGCGCGGCGAAAATAGATTCGCATCCACTCCGCAGGGGGCAGACTCTCTCCTCTCCCATGCCCGATGCCGCGCCCCGCCGCCTCATCCTGAAGCTCGTAGGTCAAGTGATTGTCATCGCGGTCCTGGCGATAATGAAGAAACGCGCGAGTGGCGGCCAGGAAATCAAAGGCGAGCCGGCCCTCCTCGTTCGTGGCTCGATCCCAGGATTCCTGCGGCTCCACCCAGCGTGAGGCCTTTTTGAGGTGTCGAATGTGGACGAGCCAGCGGGACACATGGTAATCGCGAAGGCCGCCCGGCGCCTCTTTGATATTGGGCTCCAGGTGGAAAATCGTATGATCGTATTTCTCATGCCGGCGGCGCGTCACCTCCACCAGGTCGCGCGTCAGATCCCGGTGCTCGCGCGCAATCAGCCGTGGGATCGACTCGCTTTGCAGTCGTGCGAAAAGCTGCTGATCGCCAGTGACGAACCGGCAGTCGAGAAGCGAGATGCTGAATTCCAAATTGTCACGGTGGAGCTCGCCGCATTCCGCCATTGCCCGCGCCGTTGAGCCGACCCGAAGGCGCAGGTCCCAGAGAGACCTTGAAATGCCGGCGATAACTTCGCTGCGAGCATCCCGTGAGGCTTCATCGGGGGCGAGGAAAAGGAGATCAATATCCGAGTGGGGAAAAAGCTCGCCGCGCCCATAACCGCCGAGTGCCACCAGACAAAAACTCTGGACGGCGGCGGGTTCACCGGCAAGGTGGTCCGCATAAAGCTGGATAAGGATCCCATCCACCAATCGTGCCCGTTCGAGCGCAGCAGCGCGCCCGTCGCCGGTGGTTTCAAAATGCTTCCTAATCTTTGAAGACTCGGCGCCGTAGAAGTCCGCCAGGGAAGTAGCAGCGGAAGGGATGGACATGCGGCTTTCTTGATCCAATGGAGATTTGAGCGGCGACCAACGGTTCCCGGGCGGGTTAAGCGCCGAGCCCAAGCGGCTGGCACGCGGCGCCACCTTGGCCAGAGTATTTCTGGTTAGGAGCGGCACACGGTTCGCGTCCCGTTGTCCGGCGAACAACCTCCTTACAGGGCGTTGTCGCCCCGGTCTTCGTTGCGAATCCGGATGGCCTCGTCAACCCGGGACAGGAAAATTTTCCCGTCGCCGATTTTTCCCGACTTCGCCGTCCTCAAGATGGCTTGGACCGCCAGGTCGGCCAGCTTATCCGGCACCACCATTTCAATCTTGATTTTGGGCAGCAGGTCCACCGTGTATTCATTGCCGCGATACACTTCAGTATGCCCTCTTTGCCGGCCAGTGCCGCGGACTTCCGAGACAGTCATGCCATCCACTCCGACTTCCCGGAGGGCGTCCTTTACCGAATCGAACCGCGAAGGTTGAATGACCGCTTCAAGTTTTGTCATGGTGCACTTTTCCTTACACGCTGGTTAGGAAACACCGCCCTGTTCCCAGAAACACCTTTCATCGGCCGCCCGGGATTTCCCAAGCACCTTGCTGATCAGCCGCAAGGAATCACTCGGACGTCGAGTCGGGCGATTGACCCCGCGAACTCGCATGAGGATTATAGTTGCACACGGCACATTGAGGCAATCAAATCGAATTATGCCCCGCATAAGAAATACTTGCTTCCGGAGCGGGAGGTGAAACGCCCGACCGTGGAGGGGATGGGACGATTTTGGATTTCAGATTTGAGGTTTAGCAGGCTGGGGATTTTGGGAGCGGGATTAAAACGGGGCCGGGCGGCCGTTCAGACGGCGCCCTACAGGGTGAGAATTCTTTTCTTCACTTTGGGCGGAAAGTCCACAGCCCGAAGAACAAAGACGCAGACGCTGATTCTTCATCAATGAGTTCAATCACCCGAATCCTCAACGGCTCAACCCAATTTATTCGCTGTGGATTCGGTAGCCGGCTTGTTTGATGTCTTTGCGGAAGTCGGTGGACTGAATTTCAATCAGCCGGCACATTTCATAAAGGCGCGAGCGCAGCGTGACGCCAAACTGGTTGAGCGTCCGTTCAATGTCAGGCAACGGCTCACCCGAGGGCATGCGGAGCACTTCACCTTCGCCTTTCCCTGCGCGCCTCGAACCGCGGCCCAGGCTTTCTCCAAAAGGAAGCGTGGTGGTAATCAGCGTCACTTTTTTCTGGTTGTAGCGCGAGTTGATCAAGTGTGACAACGTTTCCTTCACCCAGTCGCTTGGGTTCGCCGAGGCCATCTCATCCAGAAGCAAAACCTCAACGTCCAGCAGCGGCTGGACCACGCGGTATTCGGTGCTCTGCGAAATTGCATTGTAACTATCCTGGATTTTTTTCAGAAGGTCGCGGAAATCGTAGAACAGGCACTCGATGCCCTTGCGAAGAATCATCTCCCGAATCACCGCCACCGCCAGGTGCGTTTTGCCCACACCCGTCGGCCCGACGAAAAGCAAACCAAAGTCTACCGGGTATTCCTGCACAAATCCTTCCGCCGTTACTTTGGCGGCGCGCAAATTGGGGCTGGCCAGGCCGGTGTCCTTGTCTTTCCTGACGTTGAAATTCTCAAAGGCGCAGTGCTCGTAGCGCCTGGGGATGCGGGCGAGCTCCAGCAGCCTGTCCGCGCGCTCCGCCTCGCGACAGTCGCAGCGGGCGACGCGCCGGACGCCACCCGCTTCAATGGGCTTCCACCCCGTTCCCGCGCACTCAGGACAATCTGTTTTGGGCATGGAGAAACTCCGCCAGAGATTCTAGCAGGTTGCTGAGGAAATAAGAGTGAAAACTCCAGAGTCAATAGTTGAAGGTAAGAACTTTGAACTTTCAACCTTGAACTTTATTGCTTCTTGACTGGGCGAATCATGCGCGATGGAGCGACGCGCACCAGGGCGTTTTGAATGTGTTCCCGGTCTTCCGCCGAGCGCTCGAGCAACTCGCGGCTCACAAACTCCACGAAGGCTTGCATCTCCTGGTGCATGGCGTCCATGCGCTGGCGCATGTTGAGGATCACTTCGATTCCGGCCAGGTTCACGCCCAAATCGCGCGTGAGGCTAAGGATCGCTTCCAATCGTTCCAAGTCTTCCGGAGTGTACAGGCGGGTGTTGCCTTCGCTGCGCGATGGAGTGAGCAATCCTTCGCGCTCATACAGCCTCAGCGTCTGCGGGTGGAGGTGGTACATTTCCGCCACCGCGCTGATCATGTAGCCGGCCTTTCCGCCTTTTTTTCGAGGTTTCGCTTTCATGTCGTTTTTCCCAGTGGCGGAAATATTCGCAGCCAACTTGAAATTATGAATTGTGAATTCTGAATAGTGAATGACAATCAATTCAAGCTTTCGTTAATTCGCTTTTCATCGTTCGCTATTCATAATTCTGCTACTTGGCTGCTCCCTTCTCCTTCAGCTCGCTGCGCGGGTCGTCCGGATTCAGCCGCGCCAACTCGCGCAAAATTTCCTTGGTCCGCTCATCGGCCACGCGCGGCACCGCCACCTGGACCTCCACAAACTCATCGCCCCGAACGCCCGCGGCACGCAACGAAGGCGCTCCTTTTCCACGCAAGCGCAATTTTTGTCCGCTCTGCGTTCCGGGAGGAATTTTGATGGTCGACGCACCATCGATGGTAGGCACCTCCACCTTGGCGCCCAGCGCCGCTTCGGTGAAGGTGATGGGGACTTTCACGTAAAAGTTGTCGCCCTTCCGCTCGAAGACCGGATGAGCCTCGACTTCGGTGACGATGTAGAGGTCGCCGGGTGGTGCGCCATTCACTCCCGCGTTGCCTTTGCCGGGCACGCGCACACGCGAGCCCGTGTCAACGCCTGCGGGGATGCGGACGTCAAACGTCTCCGGCCTGCGTGTCACACCGGTTCCATTACACGTGGGGCAGCGCGGTTTGGTACGGCCGCTTCCGTTGCACGCGGGACACGTGCCTGAAAACTTCATGCTGCCCACCTGCCTCGTGGTTTTTCCGCTGCCGCCGCATGTGGCGCACGTCGCGGCCTTGCCGCCCGTCGTGCCAGTTCCCTTGCAGGTTGTGCAAGTTTCATTTCGCGCCGCGCTAAAGCGCACCTGCGTTCCCCGGATGGCATCCCAGAATCCCAGATGCATGCGATGTTCGATGTCGCTCCCGCGCTCCTCGTGTTCGGGCGCGCTCTGCCCACCGCGCGAAAAAATTTGTGAAAAAATATCGCGGAATGAACCGCCGCCCGTGGTTTTTTGACCTTCGCCTCCAAGATTGGAAAAATCAAAACCGGAGAAATCGAATCCCTGTCCGTCCGCGTTGCCCTGGGGCGATGGGCTGTAACCGCCGCCCGCTGGTCCATAACCGCCGGGGGGCATATTGTCAGAATAAAATCCGTACTGGTCGTAAACCTTCCGCTTTTTTTCGTCACTCAGAATTTCGTAGGCTTCGGAAAGCTCTTTGAACTTTTCCTCAGCCGACTTGTTGCCGGGGTTTACGTCAGGATGGAATTTTCGCGCCAGGCGGCGGTAGGCTTTGCGGATCTGGTCCGGCTTGGCGTTGCGATCAACGCCGAGTGTGCGGTAGTAATCTTTTTGTGCGCCTACCGCCATCGACGCTTCTCCATATGCAAAGTATCGACGGCATCACAAAATCTTTTCGTCGCCCCGCGAATTTGAAAGGAGTAGATGCTTGAGCTTTCATTACACTTCGGATATGCTGAATAAGTCGAACGTGTTTTAGAAACGAGGTCAGATATGGGCGAAACGGTGCAGGTACCGATCGAATTGGTAAAGAGGTTCGAGCATGCTTCCGAGGCATTCGACGAGTTGCAAGATGCCTTTGAAGATTTCCTTATCGTGCATAACCCGACGTTCTTGCGGAGACTGCGCAAAGCGCGGCGAGAACAGCTCTCGGGCAAGACCCGGTCTTGGGAAGAATTCAAGCGAGAGCTGGATCGACATAATGGCCGCAAGCGATAGTCTCTCCGCGGCCAATGTGTCAGCGCATCTTTAATGACACAACCAACCCCGCCCCGAACCATTGACCCCGGACAGGCAGAGCCCCGATGAGCGGCGTTTACCGGGTCGAGACGACGTTCGGATTTGAACATGATTTCAAAAATCTTGACTTGGTGATTGCCCGCCGAATCAGAAGGAAAATTGACCGCATCGCAGAGCACCCTGAATTGGTGTCGCAACCTCTCAAGAATCCGCCGCCCGACTTGGCAGGAATCCACAAGTACCGGATTGGCGACTACAGAGTGCTTTTGTGGGTCGATCATAATCGTCGGGTCATCACCTTGCATGCCGTCGGACATCGCAGCGAGATCTACCGCAACCTTTAGAATTGGCGGCTTGTTTGCCTTGCGAATTTTTTCATGATGGCCCTTGCGGTCAACGCCCAGGGTGCGGTAGTAATCTTTTTGTGTGCCGACGGGCATGGTTAAAAGGTAAAAGTATGAAGTGTGAAGTATCAATTATGAAGCGAGAAGCTTAATAAAACGCGAATCCTCAATATTCAAAAAGATCATCCTTGCTTCATCTTTCATACCTCCCGATCCTTCCCGGTCAGTTTCCCGAAAGCGTATATCTCCACGCCACCGAAAACCAACTTCATAGCACTCAGTTCCTACTCATTTGTGCAATCGCTCCCAGATGATCGGGGCAATGCGTGCCCAGCCAGGCCTCGAGGTGTTTGCGAATTTCACCGGCCATCGGAGGTTCCGTCACCGGCCCGTCCAATTGAATCTCCTGGAAATACTTCCAATGGCAAAAGGGGCATTCGACTCCAACTTGCGCGCGGTGCAAAATAAATTCCGATCCACTTGGGCGTTGGGGCTCCATGGGCTCCTCCTCGCATTAAAATGACCCCGTGTTGGGAGCCAAATGGACTGCGGCCCTCATCCGGGAATTTATTTCAACCTTTACCCTTTTAACTTTTCTTTTTTTCGTCGTCCACTACTTCCGCGTCAATTACTTCTCCTTCGCCCTTGGCTTTCTCTTCGGTTCCGCCGGATGTTGCCGCTTCAGGTCCTCCGGCATTTCCAGCAGCGGCTTGTGCGTTTGGCCCCGGCGCAGCCTGCTTGTACATTGCTTCGGCCAGTTTGTGAGATGCCTTGGTCAGCTTTTCCACCGCCGCGGTGATTTGCGCCGTATCGTTGGCCGCGATCGCTTTCTTGGCTTCTTCGAGCGCCCCTTCGATGTTTTTGGCGTCCTCGTCACCAATCTTATCGCGGTGCTCCTTCAATAATTTTTCCGTCGAGTACACCATGGCGTCGGCCCGATTCTTAACTTCAATCTCCTCCTTGATGCGGCGGTCTTCATCCGCGTGGAGCTCGCCTTCCTTGGCCATGCGGTCAATCTCCTCTTTGGAAAGGCCGCTGGATGAGGTGATGGTGATGGTTTGCTCCTTGCCCGTGCCTTTGTCCGTCGCCTTGACGTTCAGGATGCCGTTGGCGTCAATGTCAAAAGTGACTTCGATTTGCGGCACGCCTCGCGGCGCTGAAGGAATGCCGATCAGGTGGAACTTGCCCAGAGTCCGATTGTCCTTGGCCATCGGGCGCTCGCCTTGCAAGACGTGGATCTCCACCGAATTCTGATTGTCCGCCGCGGTGGAAAAAATCTCGCTCTTCCGAGTCGGAATCGTCGTGTTGCGATTGATGAGCGGCGTGGATACGCCTCCCAATGTTTCGACGCCGAGAGTCAGCGGCGTGACATCGAGGAGCAACAAATCTTTCACTTCTCCGCCCAGCACGCCGGCCTGCACCGCGGCGCCCACTGCCACCACTTCATCGGGGTTCACGCCCTTGTGTGGTTCCTTGCCCTTGAAAAGGTCCTTGACGATTTGCTGAATGCGCGGAATGCGCGTTGAGCCGCCCACCAGAACTACTTCATCGATTTTTTCTGGTCCGACGCCCGCGTCTTTCAGAGCCTGCTTCACCGGTCCAACCGAACGCTGGAAAATGTCTTCGCACAATTGCTCGAAGCGCGCCCGCGTCAGCTTCATAGCCAAATGCTTGGGGCCGGAAGCGTCTGCGGTGACAAAGGGCAGATTGATTTCCGTTTCGAGAACGGTGGAAAGTTCCATCTTGGCTTTTTCAGCCGCTTCCTTGAGCCGCTGCAACGCCATGCGGTCTTTCGAGAGGTCGATGCCCTGGTCTTTTTTAAACTCATCCACAATCCAGTCCATCACGCGCTTGTCGATGTCATCGCCGCCCAAGTGCGTGTCGCCGTTGGTGGACTTTACTTCCACCACGCCTTCACCCACTTCGAGGATCGAAATGTCAAACGTGCCGCCGCCAAAATCATAAACGGCAATCGTTTCATCTTTCTTTTTGTCCAGGCCATACGCCAGCGCTGCCGCCGTCGGCTCATTCACAATGCGCAACACTTCCATCCCGGCAATCTTGCCCGCGTCCTTCGTCGCCTGGCGCTGACTGTCATTGAAATAGGCGGGAACCGTGATGACCGCCTGAGTGATTTTCTCGCCCAGATATTGTTCCGCCGCATCCTTCATTTTCTGCAAAATCATGGCGGAAATTTCAGGGGGCGAGTAGTCCTTGCCCTGCGCCGTCACGCGAACATCTTTTCCCGCTGCCACTACTTTATAAGGGACCGTCTTGATCTCATTCCCGACTTCGTCAAAACGCCGCCCCATAAAGCGCTTGATCGAATAAACCGTATTGTCCGGATTGGTGATGGATTGCCGCTTGGCCACTTGACCTACCAGGCGCTCGCCTGTCTTGGTGAAGCCCACCACGGACGGAGTGGTCCTGCCGCCCTCTGGATTAGCGATGACCACCGGCTCGCCACCTTCCATGACCGCGACTACTGAATTCGTGGTTCCCAAGTCGATCCCTATAATCTTTGCCATTGGTCTGCATCCTCCTTAAAATTAAGCCGCACTTCCACACATCATTATTAGCGCACAACAGTTAGATGCGTTGACTTAGTCGATGGTTATAATAAATCTTTAGTATAACACAGTCAAGTAATTTTTTATGTTATTGATAGCAAATGGCTTAGATTTTTGTTAGATTGATGTTTCATAGGCTTTTCATTCTTGATATCATTTCTCACAGAGGGTACCTCGCACGGATTGAGGTTTCTGGGTTATCCTAATCTCGTTTGGAGGAACAGAAAAATAATGCCCACTAAAAAGTTTTCCGAGTATACGAGCGAGCACGCCAAGTCCGGGGTGGGGAAACCATTTCCCGCCATCGAAACCTGGCCCAACCAGTATCGAGGATACGAGATCACGATCACGATTCCGGAATACACGTCGATCTGTCCACGCACCGGACTGCCGGATTTCGGAACGATTACCATTCATTATCTTCCCGCCAAAAAATGTCTTGAGCTGAAATCGCTCAAGTACTACATCCTGGGTTATCGGAATCTCGGAATATTTTATGAGAACGCCGTGAACCATATTCTGGATGACGTGGCGCGGGCCTGCCGGCCCAAGTGGGCCGTGGTGCGCGGGGTGTTTACGACGCGCGGAGGAATGCACACCACCATTGAGGCTCGTTACCCGCGCCGCAACTCTTGAGCGGAGCAGGCGTATTGGCCTGAGGCCGATGTGTTGCTGGCGCGGGCAATCGATCCGGCCAGCAAGGAGCCGGACTATAACATCCACGCGCGAGTGGAAGGAGTGGAACCTCAATGAAAATATTTTCTTGTTTGCTGGGCGTGATGATTTTTGCGGCGAGTCCTGCTCCGGCGCGAACGGCCACCCGCCACTCCGGGACCTTAATCGACCAGGATTATGTTCTTGCCTTGTCTGCCGCCGACGAGTTTATGGTTGCGTGGGCTACACGGAATCAGGACGATGGCCTGGCATTGCTTTCGCCTCGATTGAAAAATAAATTTCCTGAAGACTATTTCCGATATTACATCACCGGCCTTTCCAACCCGCACCATCAGGCTTTTGAAGTGGGGCGCGGCAAGCGACTGCCCTCGGGCGCGTTTTCTTTTCCGGTGACGATGTATATGCACTACACAGGGCAAAAGGAAAATATCAGTCCGCCCAAGCCCTTGGCGATTGTGATGATTCAGGCCGGTCCGGAAAATTGGCTGGTTGACGAGTTGCCCGGATTCGTTGAGCCTGAGGCGAAAAATCCTTAGGTTAAGACTGCGCTGCCTGAGCGGGATTGTGGAGGGCGTAAAATAAGGACATTTGTGTCAACGAAGACGGCCGCGGTCATGAACCTCCTCGCGTGACAGGTATCTGCCGTCCGTTTTCAGGAAGGGTTTGCGGGCGAGTGCCCGGCGCATCGCACGCTCATAGCCGTCCTTTTCCAGCATGTGATCTTTCAAAATTGCGCCCAGCAGGCCGGAGACGCTTGTCTCCTTTCGGGCGGCCTCCAGCCGCGCCCAGCGGGCCACCCGCTCCTCCAGGGTAACGGTAACTTTTCGCAGGTGAGATTTCATTACACTATTCTATTGAGGCTCGCAAATTATGGTGACATTCATTCGTTGTAGCGGCGCTCTCTGAGCGCCGAAAACACGGCGGTCGGAGACCGCCGCTACAATAGAGGTCGTCACCATAATTTGCGAGCGTGAGTAGTGTGCCACGAAGTTCGTGTCAACTTCATATGAATTCTATAGCCACAGTCACAACTGGAACCTGTCTTGATAGGAGGGCACTCAGCGGGCCGACTCGCGCTATACTTTCTTCCGGGAATCAACTGTGCATGAAGATGCAAGACTACAAGACCATTTTGTATTGTCAGAAAGACGGTTCGTGGGTGGCCGAGATCCCGGTCATCCCCGGCTGCTATGCCCTGATGAACACAAGGGAAGAAGCTCTGGAAGAACTTGCCAAGGTATTTGTAATGATTGCCGATGAGTACCGCGAAGAAAATCTCTCTCTCCCCGCCGACACCCCAGAAATAATTCATGCCTAGCGCAACCGCTGTTGAATTCCAGCGCGCCGCTCGCCAGATGATATACTTTTTATTGTCTTAGCGGGCGGACCAGCATGAAATCCCTGGAAGAATATTTGACGCTGGCGGCACAGAACCACGGCCATTTGTGTCCAGGCCAGGTGCTGGGCGTACGCATGGCGATGCTGGGCTTGAGCGCGCTGGGCATTACCGACCCCGCCGCGCATCAGAAGCACCTGGTGACATATGTTGAGATCGACCGCTGCGCGACGGACGCCATCAGCATGGTCACCGGGTGCCGCCTGGGCAGGCGGTCGTTGAAGTTTATGGACTTCGGCAAATTGGCGGCTACTTTTGTGAACTTTGGAACCCGCCGCGCCGTGCGCGTGATGGCTCGCGACGACTCGCGCGCCAAAGCCAGGGCCATGTTT
>DASYXZ010000188.1:0-41702 GCA_035934315.1 Terriglobia bacterium
TGTGACCGCCCCGGCAGGAGAAATCTGGCTGCGGTCGCTAATTATGATTGTCATCCCGCTGGTTTTTGCTGTCCTCAGTCTGGGCGTGGCGGACCTTGGCAATGTGAAAAAGCTCGGACGCATTGGCTTGAAGACTTTTTCCTTTTTTGTTATTTCCGCCGCCCTGGCGGGCGCTTTGGGACTGTTCCTGGTTGACGCGTTCCGCCCCGGCGCTGGACTCGCTCCTGAGGCGCGCAGCCGTCTGCTAGAAACCTATGGGAACGAAGTGAGACCATCGCAAGGGACGGCCGGCCCGGCGGGTCTGGGTGTTCAGACTTTGGTTAACATCGTCCCGCGTAATCCTGTGGCCGCCGCGGCGCAGGGGGACATGCTGGGCGTCATATTCTTTTCGCTTATGTTTGGCCTGGCGCTAGGTCGCGTGCCGGCGGAGCGCGGGCAGACTCTCCGGCACGCGCTGCGCGGCCTGGGTCACGTGATGGCGGAGATCATCGATCTGGTCATGAAGCTTGCGCCCTACGGAGTCTTTGCTTTGATTTTTAGCGTGGCGGCGCGGTTTGGATTCGATTTGCTGGCGCGCCTCGGTTGGTACGTGGTGATCGTGGTTGCCGGGCTGGTTTTTATTCAGTTCGGAGTGTTTTCCGCGCTGCTACGGTGGATGGCAGCACGCGACCCGGTGGATTTTTTCCGGCGCGCGCGCGTGGTGATGGTCACAGCATTTTCCACTGCCTCGTCCAACGGCACTTTGCCCACCACCTTGCGGGTGAGTGAAACCGCGCTCGGCCTGCCGCCTGACATTTGCGGATTTGTTCTCCCACTGGGCGCGTCCATGAACAAAATCGGCTCGGCGCTCTTCGAGGGTGCTTCAATCGCCTTCATCGCCCAGGTGCTGGGCATCCCGCTCAGTTGGTCCGCGCAAGTCGTGGTGATCGTGATGACGGTGCTCACGGCGGGCGTGGGCAACGCCGGCCTGCCCAGCGCCATCATCCCGCTGATGATTCCCGTGCTCGACGCGGTGGGCGTGCCGGGTGAAGGCATCGCTCTGATTATCGGCGTTGACCGGCTGCTCGATATGTGCCGCACCACCGTAAACGTGACCGGACACATGGTGGCGGCGGCATGGATTGCGAGGTCCGAGGCGAGCCGTCAAAACCGATCCACTCCGTGACATGGTCGTAATCAGGCGAAGGTGCTCCACCGGTATCCCTGAGGCGAAACGATGCTTGACAACAGTGGAACGATTCGTCTACAGTCCGTGCAGGTCGGGTAGTCCAAATGCAAAACTTGGGTTCGTTTCTGGGCCATTCGCGCCGCTTCTCGGAAGGGAACCTGGCGATGATCCATTCCCGCGTTGACCACATGGAAACCTGCGTTTATCTAAAATCTTCAAGGGGGGAATTTTGATGAAAGCACGCGCAAAGGTTTTAGCAAGGTTGGGCATGCTCATGGGGCTTGTCACGCTGCTTATTCCGTGCAGTATAAGCTTGGCACAGGAAGAAAACCGGAATCCGGCGCTGCCCATCGCGGCTATGGGCGCCTTCTTTTTGGTTTTTCTCTTATTTGGCCTGGCGTTGTATGTTTACTTTGCGTTGGCTCTTTCAACCATCGCCACGAAGACACATACCGAGAACGCGTGGTTGGCTTGGATTCCGATTGCCAACATCGTTCTGATGCTCAACATCGCCAAGAAACCCATCTGGTGGATAATTCTTTTTTTCATTCCCCTGGTCGGTCTTGTCATGTCGATCATAGTTTTCATGGCAATCGCCGAGGCGAGGGGCAAACCCAGTTGGTGGGGCATCGTGATCATCGTCCCACTCGTCGGCCTGATCGTGCCAGGCTATCTTGCTTGGGTGGATTGAATTTCGCAGCCAGAGTTCTGGTCAAATTTACATCGCCCGTAGGGGGAGGGACGGGGACCCCAGGTTTTGCGATGGGGGCCCTCCCCCTTTTTGTGCGTTACCAGTTAAAGAGGGTACGGCAAGCCGCCCCCCTATCCAGATTTACTTGAGAATTCCTTCACGCCGCTGGCGCCAGCGCCCAATAATTTCTTTTCCAGTTCGGCGCGATAAGCTTCGGGTGCGTCAATCACGCCCACAAGAATTTTCCCGTCTGAAACTTCGGGGTCATAGAGTTTCCGCTTCCAATTGGGCAGGCGGGCGGTGATCAGGACGGTAATTAAAGTGGCCAGGATGGCACCCAACATGGTCATCTCATAAGTGATGATGCCGTCCGCATAGAAGGGGACAATCGGCATTCCGCCGGTGGGAATGGGATAGACCGCCTGCGTATAAGCGGCAAACCAGAATCCGGCCACGCCCCCCACCAGTCCTCCCAGAGCCGCAATCCAAGGGATGATTGTCTTGTGATCCTGCCGGAAGAAATCGAACCCGTCAAAAGGTTCAGAAGAGACCACGGCGATTTGGCGCTCGTCAAAACCCGGAGTTGCTCCGTTGGCGCGCAGCGAGTCAAAGGCCTGCTGGGCGGAATCGGGATCGGAATAGAGGGCGTAGAGGACTCGCATAATACCTGGCTCAAATACCTTCAGTGATCCGTTGCCAGCAATCCCGGGTCGGTTGCGGGTGCTCCTGCCGTGCTGGACACCCTGACCACGGAAACCTGATGATGAACCACGGGCGGTTTATGAGAGCCGACTTTCAGCTCCCAGATGGCAATGATCGGAACAAATTTGGAAAACAAAATGTAAAACAGGCCCATGGCCGCAATGGAGGCCACCAGGATGGCGACTTCCACCCAGGTGGGGCGGTACGACCCATAGGCATAAGGCAAATATTTGTGGGAGAGCGACGGCACAATAATCAGGAAGCGCTCCAGCCACATGCCAATGACGATGGTACACGAGGCCATCACCACGCCGGTAATCGAACTGCGGAATTTCTTGATGGCGAGGAGTGGAAAGGGAATGATGAAATTACAAAATACCATCGTCCAGAACAAGGGAGCGAAAGGGCCGCGCTGCGTCGTCCAAAAAACCGCCATCTCGGCGGACTCGTTGCCGTACCAAACCGTCAGCCGCTCGGAGAAAATGAAGTAGGCCCAGATCAGGCACATGGTAAGGAGCAGCTTGCCCAGATTATCGAAGTGGACAGGCAGCAGGTAATCTTCAAGTCTGAGCACTTTGCGCAGGAAAGCCATGGCGATAATCAAGCCGGCGATGCCGCTGAAAATAGCCCCCGCCACAAAGTAGGGTCCGAAAATAGTGGAGTGCCACATGGGCACGGGGGCCATGGCAAAATCCCAGGAAACGATGGTGTGCACAGAAACGGCAACGGGAATGATGACGATGGCCATGATGTGCATGGCCTTTTCCAGCCGGTGCCATTGTTTGGGTGTTCCGCGCCAGCCGAGTGCCAGCACGGTGTATAACTTCCTGCGCCACCCAGTTACCCGATCACGCACCAGCGCGAAATCAGGAATGATGGGATAAGCGAGAAAAATGAAGCTGCCGGTCAAATAAGTCCCGATGGCAAAAAAGTCCCACGCCAGGGGCGAACGGAACTGCGGCCATATTTGGCGCTCGCTGGGGTAGGGAATCATCCAGAAAAACAGCCACGGCCTTCCCAGGTGGATGATGGGAAACATGCCGCCGATTATCAGCGCGAATAACGTAATCACTTCCGCGCAACGAGTGACGGGGCGGCGCCATCCGGCGTCGGCAATGCGCAGGATGGCGGAAATCAGCGTGCCCGCGTGGCTGATGCCGATCCAAAATACAAAGTTGGTGATGTCAAACGCCCAGAAAACCGGCCGGTTGATGCCCCACACCCCGATGCCGTACCAAACCTGGTAGGCAAAGGCGCCGACTCCGGCGGCCACCACCGACCCCAACAAAAGGACGGCAATCCAAAACCGCCTGGTGGTTAGTAAAACCGGGCGAAGCAAGTCTTCGTTAATCTGAGCAATCGTTTTTTCGTTCATTTATTTAACAACTGAAAATAGAAAATGGTCCTCCTGAGCAAGAGTTGTCGCATGGCATTTCCTGATTATAAATTTCCAGTTTCCACCTTCCATTTTCCCTTGCACCATCCAGTTGCTATGTTTCTCCTTCTTCCCACGACTCGGCATCGAAGTAGGTTACATTCGGTTTTGTTCCCAGCTCACCCAAAAGTTTGGTGGCCCGGTTGGAGCGTGCCAGGCGCGCGACTTCACTCGAGGGATCGTTCAGGTCGCCAAATACCATCGCCTTCGGCGGACAGGTCTGAACGCAGGCCGGGCTAAATTCACCGTCTTTCAAATCCCGCTTTTCCGCCTCAGCCTGGATTTCCGCCGCCTGAATTCGCTGCACACAGAAAGTGCACTTTTCCATCACGCCCACTTCACGCACAGAAACGTCCGGATTTAATTGCAAATGGAAAGGCTTGTCCCAGACCGGGTTATAGAAATTGAAAAAGCGCACGGAGTAGGGACAAGCGTTGGCACAGTACCGGGTGCCGATGCAGCGGTTATAAATCTGGGCGTTCAATCCCTCGCTGGTATGATGACTCGCGTAGGTTGGGCAGGTGGGTTCACAGGGCGCGGCGTCGCATTGCTGGCAAAGGACGGGCCGGAACTTCAGCCGTGCATCGGGAAATTCGCCTTCCCAATAACGCTCCACGCGGATCCAGTGGATGGCTCGCCCGCGCGCCGCCTGATCTTCACCGGCGGTGGGCACGTTATTCTCCGCCCGGCACGCCACCACGCATGCCTCGCATCCTGTGCAACGGTCGAGATCAACAACCATGCCCCATTTTCTAGCCATACTTTACCTGAGTTCGCCATCTTGCGGATGTTCGCGGAGCCCACCCGCAAATAGAACCAATTTTCCTTTGCCGACTTTGGAAATCTTCACCCGGGTCGCAGCCCAGGCCAGTGATCCTGTTTCCTGCACGACAACCGGCGCGAGAATGGCCACCGGGTTGGCTCCGCGCCCGCTCGCATAGCGGGTGAAATGCTCATGGCCCTGGCCCAAAGGCATGGCGATGGTGTCGGGGGCAATTCCGGGTGAGACCAGCGCCGGCGCGCGGAGTGTCCCGTGCTGCGACGCGACCTCCAGAAGGTCTCCTTGCTGGATGCCCATGCCCTCCGCCGTTTTCGGATTAATTTCAACCCAGGTGCTCCACATGGCAGTTGAAATTGGGTCGGGAGTTTCCTGCATCCAGGGTAAATGCGCCAGCGAGCCATCCAGCAACATCTGCGAGGCGAAAGGCAAAAAGTGAAACGGAAAATCCTTTTCCACGCCATCGAATTCGGGCCCAAGCATGGCAGCTTGAGGATGAGAAGGGCCCGGGAAGGCGCCGGACACTTTTACGGAATTGTTCCATAGCCCGCCTTGATCCTGAACCGACTTCCAAAAGTCATCAGGCTTGACCGCCTGATTTTTTCCCACAGGCTTGTTGTAACTTTCAAATGCCACGCGCAACATTTCGTCATATGACTTCCAGGGCAGGGCAGCCGCCACTGGGCCACCCAGTTGGTGCGCCACTTCAAGCAGGACGTCAGGCATGGCGCGCGTGTTATAGAGCGGCTTCAAGGCAGGCGCGGATAAGCTGGCCACGGAGTGAATCGCGCCCGATTCGGGCAAATCGTCCAGCCAGGATTCCAGGGACGAGTGGTCAGGAAGGATGAGGTCGGCAAAGATGCTGGTCTCGTCAATAAAACTGCCCAAGCTGGCGATGAACGGAATTTTTTCAAGTGCTTCGCGCAAACCCAGGCCCGAGGGCGACATAAATACCGGGTTCGCTCCGTAGACCAAAAGCGCTTTGGGCGCATTCCCATTTTTTGTTTGCTGAATTAATTCGCGAAGGCTGGAAAAGCTTCCTTTGGGTACGGAAGGTTGGCCGGAAATCGGCAGCGGCTGGAAAAAAATACCTCCGGGTTTTCCGACGCTTCCGAGCACTGCGTTCAGGGCATTGACGGCCAGTGCGGTGAACATTGCATTGGTGTGCGCCAAAGGCGCGCCGCCCACGATTGCCAGACTGGGTGAGTGCGCCGCCATCTCGCGGGCAAGGCGAATGATTTTGGAAGCCGGAACGCCGGTGCTTGCTTCAACTGCAGGGGGAGTGTAATCGGGCAACCCTTTCGACCAGCCTTCGATCAGGGTGCCGGCGCGAGCCTCGCCACCGGCCGGACGAAGTTTCTGGCTGATGATGACGTGAGCGATGCCGAGGGCGAGAATTCCCTCGGTGCCGGGACGGGCAGGAAACCATTCGTCCGCGCTGGCGCCGGTTTGGGACACTCGCGGCTCAACCATCACGAACTTGCCGCGGACTCCCGCCCGACCCTGCCGCATCTCTCCGTAGGCCACGGACTGCGCCACCGGGGAATTCCACGTGCCCAGGAAATCGGCGCCGAAAGCCAGCACGTAGTTGGAGTTCGCCAAATCCAAGGTGGGCAATTGCGGCCGGCCAAAGCTCATCTCATTGGCCCGTCGCAGGACCGATTCATCAAATAGTTCAAAAGAAACGGCGGGCGGCGCGCCGAACGACTTCAGGAATTTCTCGATTAATTCGCGGCGTTGTCCGCGCATGGGCGGCGCCAGGAAGGCGAGCGACGATGCCTGATTCGGGGGGCGAAGCGCGGCAAGTTGCGCAACCAAATCCTTGATGGCCTCGTCCCAACTTACTTCCTGGAATTCGCCCGAGCCGCGCGTCCCAGAGCGCTTCAGCGGATTGCGGACGCGGTCCGGATGATAAGTGACTTGAAGTCCCGCTTGACCGCGCGGACAGAGCTTGCCCTGGTTGATGGGGTGGTTTGGGTTGCCCTCCAGCTTTTTCGCCAGCCCCATTTTGATGACTCCCAGCTTGCCGTTGCGAATCACTTCCGCGTCGCCCTGCATGACTCGCACCACCAGACCGCATCCAGCTGGACACATCGTACAGATGCTGGGCTTGAATTCGGCCACGCCGGGCGTGAGGTCCTCTTCAGGAATAAAGCGTATGAGTTGGTGCTCGGGATTGCCGCAACCGTCGAGCGCGGCGGCGGCGCCCGTTACTGCAGCGACTTTGAGGAAGTTTCGGCGTTCCATAGCAAATTAGAAACTAGAATCTGGAAACTAGAAACTGGATTTCAGAAGCTGAATTCCCATAGAATTGAAAAATAATTTCAGGCATCTAATTTTCATTTTCTAATTTCCGGCTTTCCTTCCCAATGACGATCATAAATCCAAAAATCGAAATTAAAAATGACAGGTTACGCATTCCACGGACGCGTTCCTGAGCCTGTGACAGTTGATGCAAAATCCCATGGTCATGTTGACGGTTCGCACCGCCACCGTAGCCTGCCGCATGTCGCCGTGGCAGGTGATGCAGTCCACTTTGGCCCGAATGTGGGGGGCGTGGATGAACCTCACATGCGCGGTTGGGCTGTAATTATAAACGCGCTGCCAGGAAATATCCTCGCCGCGCGCGAATAGGGCTGCCATTTTTTTGATTTCGGGCTTATCGGTGGCAATCACCTGGTGGCACGTCATGCAAAATGTAATGTTAGGGATGCTGGCGATGGCGCCCTTCTCGACATTGACGTGGCAATTGACGCATTCCATCCCGTTGGCCAGGTGAACCTTGTGCGTGTAAGCGATCGGCTGCACGGGAGTGGGCTTGCGGTTGAAGAAATCCCGAACGGCGTCAAGCAGTGTGCGATGGGCCGGGGTAAAAATGCGAGAACTTTGCCACTGAGATGGTTGACTGGAGCCTTGCTCCGCCGCGGGAGAAAAGGGTTTCATAAGAGCCCAGGTTAAGGCGCTCGAAGCGAAGAAAACTAATGCCCATTTTTTTCTGATTCGCATGGAGAGCGGTAGAAATTCTCGAACAAGCCTATTCCTTCACAGGTGAAAAGCATATCTTACCTGTTTCCACCTTCTGTGTAATCCACTTTTTGGCCCGCACCTTTTTATGATTTTCAACGGCCCGGACGAATGAGCCGTTACTCGCAGAAGGCCATTGCGGCCGATGTGGTGGAAATCTTACTTGCCCTCAAATTCAAAAAAGACAGAGGTTGATTCGTCAGGGCGCACGGTTACTTTCTGCTCTTGTGTGCCATAGGTCGCTGTCCACGCCTCGATGGTGTACTCTCCCGGAGGCAGTCCCTTGAGGGTAAACTTCCCGTCGACGCCGGTGACCGCGTAGAAAGGGTTACTGGTAACGCCAATATAGGCCTTCATCCACGGGTGCCGGTTGCACTTGACCGGGATCATGATTTCGGGGCGGGCAAACTTCTTTTCTATAGGCACGGCGCCGGGTGGCTGAGACTGGTTCCATTCACGATTAACTTTCGGCATCGGATGGGTGTTGTGCATTGTGGGATCGCTCGAAACAATCAGCAGTTCTTGTCCCGCCATAATGCCGAGCACATGCGGTTGGAACATGCACCGGTGTTGGTCCAGAATCACGCGCTTCGCCGGGATGGGAAATGAGTATTTCTCAGCGCCTTGTTTCACATACACAAAAACATCAGGCAAGGTCCCGTTCGCGTTCACTGCGCCATCTTCAACGAAGACCGGGTCATTGTGCAACTCCGCGCAGACCGGGTCCTGGTCCATCTTGATGGTGGCAAGCTTTGGCTTGACTCCTTCAAAAGAAACTTTGCCGATAATCTCACCTGCATTAGTCTGACTTGCGGTGGCTTGGGGTTCAGACGCCGTTGCGGAGGTGGCCGGACCTGGGGCCATCAGGCGAGCGCCGGCCAGGAGGGCTGCAACGAAAAAAACAGTCGGCCTAGTGAAGTTTCTTGGGTTCATTGTTTTTTACCTTTCCTTCAAATTTTTGGGGCCGCCAGCCCTCGGGATCTTTCATAGCACAGCTAGAATATGAACCAAATCATCAAGTAAAGGGAGTTGTTATCGGAAGCGTTCCTTCCCGCGCCGTCGTAGTTATTTCCCAACCCGTTGAACTTCGCGTATCCAGTGTACTGCGCTCCGAGTTGAACATTCTGCACCGGCCAGTAGGAAAAATTAGCAATATATCCGTCGCTCTTCGGGTCTCCATTGGCGCTTCCGCTTAGGGGGGCTTGCGCGAAGAGCGTGGGGTCTGGAGTCCCCCAGGTGGCAAAGGATCCAAGTGTGGCGGCGTATTTGTTCCCGAAGTGATAGGTGCCATCCAGCCGGAAAGTATTCAAATGGTGCTGTGGAAAGGCAGCACCGTCCGCTGCGAACGTGGCGTTGAGGGCCGATGTCTCGTGGATGTACGTGCTGTGGACCGTAACCAAATTATTGTGTTGAGTTGGGAGAATCCGTTCATACTGCATGTCTGCAGCAACGTCGGTAACGCGGTCGGTCAGTCCCAGGACGGTATTGGGCGACGATCTCACGTGAATTCCGTAAGTCCCAAATTCAAGATAATTGTTGCCCATGGTTTGCTGCCAGGCCAATCGCCAATAAGGCGCAACGCCCCGGATGTTAATGCCAAATCCTTCACCCGACGACGGCTGGGGCGCTCCTATATGTTCGGAGCGATAGGCTGTGACGGCGCCGTAGAGGTGATTGTTCCACATGGCATAAGCACCGAGGCCGGCGACATCCTGGTCGAGGGTGCCATCGATAAGGGTTGCGGCCATGGGCGAGGGCGCGACATCCGTGGAAACCCAGGGGAAGCCCCAGCTTGGAGTACTGTTCCACAAATCCTCGACCGTGGGGCTGTTGTTAAGGGACACGCCGTAAACGAGGTCCTTGCCGGCGAGTTTTGTGCTATTCGCGTAGCGCAAGTCAACCATGTCCATGCCAAAGTGATCGTCCTGGCCGTCAAAGGTGAGTTGAACGAAACCGCCAGAGTGGGTGGACATCGCGCCTGCCAGGAACAGGCTGATTTCCTGAGGAAACTCAAAGCTTCCATTTTGTGTGCCGGGTTGGGGCTTTTGGGTGACGGTATTCGACAGCTTGAAGAAGGCGGAGAGCGGCAATGAGGAATTCAAGTTGAGTCCTGCTGTAGTCCGCCCATTTTTGGAAGTAATGGCCTGCATCCCGGTCATCGTGTATCCATAGAGCTTGAACGTCCGCCCCATAGGTGTGAGCTCCGGGATCGTCGTGTGGCACGCGCTGCATGCCAAACCCGTTTGACGGGCGAAGCTCGCCACAGCGAAGGCGTGCGATGGGGCAAAAATGAATATCAGGCAGAACGCCAGACTCTCTGAATAAATGCGTCGTTTCCAATTCATCATGTATCCTCCCCAACAGCTTATCGGACCGTCTCTCCCAAAGCCCGCGAGCGGACCCCGGGCGCGGCGTCCGGCACGAACCCGGAAGAAACCATGTAACTTTGGAACAAGGGCTTTCCTCGTACCCTCTTTCTTGTCTTTCCTCTTCGTACTTGACCCCAAGCGTAATTTCGCCGCAACATTCCGTCCAACGAATTATGGTAATATGAAGTATTAGGAGACCTAATGGCATGAAAGGCTCACGTCTGCACCTGGACCTCTTTAAAGTTTTCCGAGACTTGGCGGAGACAAGAAGCTTTTCCAAGACGGCGGTCAGGAACTATCTCACTCAATCCGCGGTGAGCCAGCAGGTGGCTTTCCTGGAGCGGCACTTTGGAGAGAGGCTCGTGGAACGCGGACGAGGGCGCTTTTCACTTACCGAACATGGGCAAGCCCTTCTGGAAAGTTCCCGAAAGATTCTGGCTGCCTATCAGGAGGGATTGGATAGAATCCATCATCCGGGGGAAATCTCGGGAACGGTCAACGTGCAGACAGTCCATAGCATCGGCCTTTATGACCTTGCCCTTTTTGTCAAGAGTTTCCTGCGGCGGTATCCCCGGGTGAACCTTCGTGTGGAGTACCACCAGGCCGGCACAATCTATTCCCACGTCTCGCAGGGTGTTTGCGACCTGGGCATTGTGGCCTATCCCAGACCGCATCCCTTAATCCGCATCGTTCCGTTCAAGAAGGAAAAACTCACGCTGGTTTGTTCGTCTGATGACCCCCTGGCGGCCCGGAAACGGGTCCGCCTCAAAGAGCTCAACGGAAGAAACTTCGTCGCATTTAACCGAAACATCCCGACCGGCGAGGTGTTTGAGGATATCCTGCGGAAGGCTAAAGTCTTTGTGAACGTGGTTCATGAGTTTGATAATATCGAAACCCTGAAGAGATCCGTGGAGGTTGGAGCGGGAGTATCCATCTTGCCCGAGACCACGGTTTCCCAGGAGGTAAGGAACAAAACTCTGGTGCGCATTCAATTGTCTGAGGGTCCCTTTTATCGTCCTACCGGGATTGTTCTCAGGGAGGGACGAACCCTCCCGCGAGCTGTCAAGGAGTTTGTCCGCTGGCTTTCCTGACAGGAGAATCCCGAGGTCAGGTTTTGGTGAGCAGTGGATTCGCCTGCCTGGATGCGCCGGGCGGATGGCGATCCACGCGCTTCTTTTGCGTCCCCGGCTTATTCCACGCGCTGCAAATCAAGGGCGATCCGCACGCCATTCACCAGAACCGTGCTCTGATTAATCAGATCCTGGTTGGTGATATCAGCGTCGACGAAATGGCGAAGGAGTTTCAGCGGGCAGATGAATTCGAGCGCCTCGGAAGAGGGTTTGGGTTTTGAGGCAAGTTGATTCAGGACGGTTATATCCAGACCTTCGATCTCAGAGTCGACGGGGACTTTATCGATCAGTGGCTTGAGCTGTGGCGCGAGGAAGAGGTCGAAGCTTTGCGCGGCGCGTTTGTAAATCGAGCCCGCCTCTTTTTCGAAGTCAAGAGGATTTCGCAAAGTTAACTGCATAAAAATCCTGCCGCGAAAAACCACGAAAGAAGGTGGCGCGTAATCGACGAAATGCAACTGGGCCGCGTCATCCTTCACCAGCCCGTCCAGTTGCGGCTGATACTTGGCCTGGAGGCGGTCCGCGTCGGCTTGAGTCGCAGTGCCGGTCTGCGAAACTTGCGCCTCAGGCTTTGGGGAAGAGGCAGGGAGTCCGATTCCGGGCGGAGAGGGCTGTTCCCGCCCCTCACTTTTGGGCTCCGGAAGGCGAAGGTCGGGCGGTAAGTCTTGACTGATTCTCGAAACTTGGGCGTCCGAACTTGACTCAATGCGCTTGGCGGGTGGTTCATTGATAGGATTTGACTGGGGTTTCGCAGACCGGTCAAGCGCCTCCATACTCAAGGGGTCTTTCTCTCCGAGGGCCAGACCAAATTCCTTCCCATTCAAATAAATCTCAGAACGATTCAGAATGTCCTGCCGGTCTGACTCGCGGGACGACTTGAAATATCCAAATGCGTCGGCCTTGTCGAAGACCGCGACGAGGTTCTCTTTCCCTTCGTAATCGTAGCTACGGTTCCTGGCGCGAACGTGATATGAAATCTCAAATCCCACGGAGTCACACGTGACGTCGGCGGGAATCTGGTCGGGAAGAAGTTTGAGGATGGGAACAATAACATCCTCAAACACGCGGCTGGCACGTTCGTTTTGGGTGAGCTTGGCGGAATCAAAAGCGGCCTCGTAAATGCCCGTGATCTTCAGCACGACCTTGTTGTGAAATTTCACGAATTCCAATCCCCGTGTATCCGTCGCAATCCCCTTCTGGGGGTCGAGATTCACATATCGGGTAAGGGTGAAGGGAAACGGAAATTGGATTGATTGGATGGCTTGATTGTAAGCCAGGAGCTGGCTGAGATAAGCCTCCTCACTCTTTTTCAGTCGGGGATTTAGAATTTCCGCCGGACTGACCTGCGCGTGCGCGACCCCCGCCGCGGCCAGAAGAATTGCGGCGCAGATCATCAAGGATACCTGTCTTTGGACCCTCAGCAGTTTTGTTAAAGGTTTCACAGGCCTCTATTTTATACCGTATTGCGGCCCGGAGCGAGCAGGAACGTGGTAGGGAGGCTGGGCAATGGCGCGCTCAAACGCGATCACCGCACGAATCTCGTCTTGGCTCAGGGTTCGTCCCCATGGAGGCATCACCGCGGATTTCCCCATGGCGCTTCCCCCGAGGGTGATGGTGTTCTGCATAAATTCATCGCTCAAAGCGTTCATCGTGGCGCCATCGTTAAACAAGGGCGGAGTGGGGCTGACGTTGGATCTGTTGGAAGGCCCGGCGGGCGTGGCGTCCGCGTGGCACCAGACACAATTCGTATAAAAAATCCGCTTACCCTGGGCCTGTTGGTAGTTGAGAAAGATGATGTGTTGCGAGTCGTTCCAATCCGGCTCAACGTCATAGGCCCTCAAAGCGGGATTGGCCATCAGCGTCTCGCTTTTTTTGCGACAAGCGATTGGGCCCACGGCCAATGCGATCAGGACGAGGAGCAGTAGAATCCGCGGCTTCATCGCCCCCCTCCTTTCGCCGGCGAACCGCCCGCTTTCGCTTGCGTGGTTTGGCGAAGCGTCATCAAGTAAGCGGTGAGGGCTTTTATTTCGTCATCGGTGAAGGTGCGGCGCGGCTCAATTGTGCCGGGCACCAGTGCCTGCGGATTCATTAACCATGCCACGGTCCACGCGGGCGTTATCCAATTGCCGACGTTGGTCAAATTCGGGCCCACGTAACCACCACCAGAACCAATAGTGTGGCAGGACTGGCATTGGAATTTAACTTCGTATAATTGCTTGCCCACCGCCGCCAACTGCGGGGTGAACTCCTTGGTGTCAACCGTCCTCACGGCGGAGCTTTGCAGGGCCATGCCGAAGTAATCCGCGACGGTATTGGCTTCGCCGTCGGTCATGTTGAATTGGGGCATGCGGGAGGTGAGGGTGGGGCGCAATGTCTGCGGGCTCTTGAGGAAACTCACCAGCCACGGCCGTTGGGCGCGGCTGCCTTCATAAGAGAGATCGGGTGCAAGGTCGCCACCCACTCCGTTGAAACGATGGCAGGCAGAACATTTGTAGCGCTCGTAAACTTCACCAAACGCTCCCGCGGGGTGGAACTCCTTATGCTCGGCAGGAACAATCAGGCGCGCCAAACCCGGGCTGGCGGGAGGCCCCGTCATGCTGAGCAGCGCCGTGGTGATCGCGTCAAGATCGTCAGGGCTAAGGTGATATTTGGGCATGCGCGCGGACGAATTCACCGAGGCAGGGTCGGAAATCTTCGCCTGGATGTAGGAGATCAGGTTGCGCGGAATTTTCGAATTGCCAAACTCCAATTGCGAAGAATTTTTTCCACCGAGACTCGACAAGTCAGGCCCAAAGTCTTTCTGCGGGGCCAGGCCTTCAACCACATGGCAACCGCGGCATCCCTTTTCCAGGAAAAGCCGGCGGCCCAAGGCAATGTCCTCAGGCTTGGGCGCATCCATTTTAGGGACGTCAGTCAACAAATCAGAGTCAGTAAGTTTTGCAGTGATGTAATGGGTGACCTGGTAGAGGTCCTCATCGGACCACTCATAGCGCGGCATCGTACTGTTGGGGAGGTAAGCCTGGGGATTACGGAGCCAAGCCACCAGCCAGTCCGGATTCACTTTGCTGCCGACCTTCGTGAGTTCGGGCCCAATATCGCCGCCGATCAATTTGGTCTCGCCGCCGCGCGTAACCGCCAGTGAATGACACGTGGTGCAAAACATCTGGCGGAAGCGGAGTTCCCCCTGATCTGCAAGGTCGGGTTTCTTTTCCAGTGCAGCCGCGACACTCGGGTTGAAATTGTAGGGTGGGACCGGTGTGCTCTTGAGAGAGCTCAAAAAAGCCGACAAGGCGAGGAGCTCGGTTTCAGAGAGGTGAAAGTACGGCATCCGTGCCCCGCCTTCCGAATCATAGCCATTCACCACCTGATTTCCTGAGGCATCAACAAGGGTGCGCGGTTCCTTCAACCATTTGTAAATCCATGGGCGGCTCACTTTGGTTCCAATATTGGTGAGGTCAGGACCAAGCATCGCGGGCACATCGACGCCGGCAAGTTGATGGCATCCCACACAATTGAGCCGGGTCAGCAATTGCCGCCCGCGTGTCAATTGCGGGGTTTCGGGAAGATCGGCCTTGTGGCAAACACCGCAGGAAGCCTGAATAAAATGGGTAGGCAGGAGCGGCTGTTCCCAAGCCAGCGTGGTTTGGTGAGCTTCGGCCACTTCGGTGGCAATGCCCTGGCCGCGATGGCAGACCACGCAACCCCAATCCGTTGCCGAGTGTGGAATCAGCGGGTGATTGCGGAAGGGCTGGGGGACGTTGTCGCCTGAAAGGCTCGGCTGCGTGATCCCGATATGGCAGGTGGTGCATCGGTCCACCACGTTCATATCCGGGAGCCAAATCTGCTGAATCCCGTCGTGATAATCCGCCAGAAGTGTTTTGGTATCTGGTCTTGTACGCGCGAAGCGCACATAATCGCGTTGGTATCCCCTCCATTCGCGTAGCAAATCCTTGACCGGCGAAATGGCGAGAACCGCCAAAAGCACCACGCTGGAAAGCGCGAAGACCATGCGCGCCCGGCGCGATACCTTTCCCATTTCTTCTGCTTTAGGCGCCATTAGGTCTCCAAGGCCATACCCATGACCAACCCGGCCCTCTAAAGAAAGTGCCTACCAGAGTCAGGACCACAGCGACGGAAATAAACCACGTCATCACCCACCATGAAACGGGTCGGGTCCGTAAGTATTCCACCGCGGATTTCTGCCCCGGAGCCTGGAAATAGGAAAACAAAAGCAGACCCGCAATGATGAGGGTGGGGACGAGTACTGTCCAGGCCTCGAATATAGCCAATATTAATGCGAGGACAGGTAAAATCACGAGAACTGTGCGAAGGCGGCTGGCGCGGTTCTTCGCCCACAGGGGTTCCCCTTGAATATTTACGTCGAAATAAGGAATCACGATAAGACTCAGCACGACGAGCGTTGGAATAACGATGCCAGCCACTAAGGGAGGAAAGTAGTGGAGCAATTCCTGCAACCCCAGAAAGTACCACGGCGCCTTGGCGGGGTTGGGAGTCAAAAGTGGGTTCGCCAATTGTTCCAGTGGCGCGTCCCACAGGAGTGAAAAAACCACCAGCACGATCAAAAGAATTTGAAATGCAACTGTCTCGCGCAATATGACGTGGGGATAGGACATCAATTGCCTGCCCACGTCCCCCTTCACCTTGGCGGATGTCTTCCTGGTGATAAAGACAATTCGCTGCGGGCTCTTGGCCGCGTCAGACCCGAATCCGACTTCGTAATTATTCTTCTTTTCGGTCATCTTGTTCCTGCACCGTCAAACCGCCGTCTTTCTGAATTCTCCAAAAATGGATGGCGATAAAAGCCACTGCCGCCAGAGGAAGGACGACGCAATGCAAAACATAAAACCTCAGCAGGGCATTCGCGCCCACCAGGTGGCCGCCCAGCAATAGAAACCTTAAGGGTTTGCCCATGATGGGCATGGCCGCCATGATGTTGCTGCCCACTGTAATCGCCCAGAAAGCCAGTTGGTCCCAGGGCAGCAAGTAGCCCGTGTAGCTCAGGAAAAGTGTGAGAAGGAGCAGAATAACTCCCACCACCCAGTTGAATTGGTGAGGGGGCCGGTACCCGCCGCGATAAAAAACGTGAAACATGTGCCAAAAGACGGCCACCACCATCAAGTGAGCGGCCAAACGATGCAGGTTTCGCAGGAAGACCCCATTTGAAACCACAAAGCGAAGGTCCTTCATATCGAGATACGCCTGAGGTACGGCCGGGTGGTAGTAGAGCATCAACAAGATGCCCGTGATGACCAGAATGACGAATAAGAAGAAGGAAAATGAGCCGAGATAATAGGTGGCGCGGGCGCGCAGGGATTTTTCCCGCACTTTCACGGGAAGGACGTGCAGGAAGAGGTTGCCGAAAATTGCTATGCTGCGCGTCCGGTTGGTCCGCGCCGGTCCGCGGCGGAAGATTGACTTCCAAACGCGCGTGGCGCGGATTTTGTCGAGAGTCTGATTGAAGGGCGTCGTAGCCACAGTGTCGCCTAAACCTTTAGAACCTGATTGGGTTTCAAAATTTCCAGCGTATCCACCAACAGCGCACCGTCGGGGGTGAGGCTAATGGAAAAATGCGGCAGCGGGCGCGGGGCCGGCCCCGCCACCTTAACCCCATCCCGCTTGAACTTGCTTCCATGGCAAGGGCACTCGATCAAATTATCGTCGGGCTTCCACTGCGTAATGCACCCGAGATGCGTACACACGGCCGAGACGGCATAAAATCCCTCGGGAACTCGAACGATGTAGACCTGCTGATTCTGGATAAACGTTATCGAATTTACCGGATAATCGTCTGGCGAGCCGACTCGGAAGCTGGTGGGTGGCTCAAACAAAACGTTGGGTGAGAGGTACCGGTAGGTTACCACTGCCGCCCCCACCCCGGCAATGCCCAGCGCCGCCAACGTGATCTCGTTGAAAAAGTCCCGGCGAGTGACCTCTGAACCCTGCTGAGTCCCGGAGGGCTCTTCATCGCTCTGAGTTTTATCGGAATCGCTCATGCTCGTATGAGTATTTTCTCCACCGGTGTCTGTTCCGGATCGAAGTCAAAGGCCTCGTACGCCTCCATGGTGATGGTCTTCACCGGGCACCGCTCTGCGCACAGGCCGCAGCGAATACAAATGGTTTCGTCCTTTACCATCACCGAGCCTTCGTTCGAGGGTAATTCTTCCGCTGTCAGGTGCTGCAAATCAATTTCGTGGAAGGCTTCTTCCGCGATCAGGCGGCTCTTATTTTCTTCGGAGAATTGAAACTGGCTCAAGGGCACCAGCGTCAGGCAGTTTTCCGGACATACATCAACGCACCCGCCGCAGAGGATACATTCCGTTCCGTCAGTTTCATTGCCCTCGAAGATTGTGTTGACCCAGCATTTCAGGCAACGGGTGGCTTCCAGCCGGGCCTGCGCCTCTGTGTAACCACTTTCCACTTCGGCAATTCCCGTCCGACGGTCGATAGGGATTACCGGCACGGAAAGGCGGGAATACTCGTCGTATTCCCCGGCCATCTGATGGTGGTCCAGCACAGTGATCTGAACGTATTTGGGCTTCGGTTTCCATGCCGCGCCCTGCAAGTATCGATCGATCTCTTCAGCAGCCTTCTTGCCGTCCGCCACCGCGCTGATAATTAAGCGCGGACCAAAGGCAACGTCACCCGCGGCAAAAATTCCCGGCGCCGTGCTCATCACAGTGTTCGGGTCGATTTTGATAGTGCCCTGGCGTGTCGTCTCCACGCCGTCTTCAGGAGTCAGGAAGGACAAGTCCGATGCCTGCCCAATGGCCAGAATGGCTGTGTCGCATGAGATCACTGATTCGGTGCCCGCCTCGAATGTGGGGTTGAATCGATGATTGGCGTCGAACACCGAGGTGCACCGGATAGTTTGAAGCCCTTGGAGCTTTCCGTCCTTACCTACAAAAGCCTTGGGGCCGAGCGAGGGATGGATTTTCAGCCCTTCTTCCATACCTTCTTCGATTTCTTCTCCGAAGGCCGGCATTTCCTCGCGTGATTCAAGACACACCAGGTGCACTTCCCGCGCGCCCATGCGCAGCGCCTGACGTGAGACGTCCATCAACTCCTTCATCGCAACGTCCAGCTCGCTCTGATTCAAACTATCAGGCAAGAGTGAACTGCTCAGCGCTTCAAGAGTCAACTGCTGCTGCCTGCGCAGGGCCGATCGCGCCACGTCAAGGGCGACGTTGCCGCCGCCGATCACGACGACTCTCTTCCCGATCTGGAAACGGTAGCCGAGGTTGACGTTAAGAAGAAAATCCACGCCTTTCACCACGCCGTCCAGGTCGTTTCCAGGGATCATCAAGTCCCGGCTGCGATGCAGGCCGAAAGCGAGCAGGATGGCCTTGTAACCCTGAGCGCGCAGATCGGCAAGGTTAAAATCTTTTCCCAGACGCGAATTGAGGCGTAGCTCGGGACCGAGGTCAAGGATTTCGCGGACCTGCGCATTCAAAACGTCGCGTGGCAACCGGTACTCAGGAATTCCCAGATGCATCATGCCGCCCGGAACCGGCGCAGCCTCAAACACCGTTACAGGGTAACCCAGCAACGCCAAATCGTGGGCGGCGGAAAGCCCTGCCGGGCCTGAGCCGATAATCGCCACTTTATCAGGACGCGTGATCTGGGGTCGCTCCGAAAAAACATCGATGGGATGGCGCGATTCCGGACCGTATTTTTCAGTGACAAACCGCTTTAGCGCGCGAATGGAAATGGGAGAGTCCAACTGACCCCGCCGGCAGGCCGTCTCACACGGATGGCCGCACACGCGCCCGCAAACGGAGGCAAAAGGGTTGGGAGCGCGCGCATAACGGTAGGCCTCTTCGTACCGTCCATCCGCGATCAGCGCAACGTACCGACCCGCTTGCGTATGGACAGGACACGCTTGCATGCAGGGGAAATTGGATTCCAGCCATTCGAGATCAACGAGTTTGGTCCTGGACGTCATAATTAAATAGGGGTAGGGCTTGCGCTACCCTCTTTCTTTGGACCGAATCACACTCAACCAGAAGAGGGGACAGCAAGCCGTCCCCCTACTTTTGGCTTGCCTTGCCCTATTCGTGACGAATCAAACACAACCCAAAGAGGGGACAGCAAGCCGTCCCTCTGCGGGAATTATTTCCACACCGAGGTTATTTCTTGACGGTGATTTCAGCGGAGGCAGTGCCGCCGGACACATTCACAGTGGCGGTTGCCGGCTTGCCGTCCTCGCTCCAGGTTTTCAGAGTGTAATGACCGTCCGGAACGTTTTTGATCTCGTATTCACCCTCTTTATTGGTAACTGCGAAATAGGGGGTTGGAGAAATTACAACGTAGCCAGACATTTCGGGATGGACGTTGCATAGCAGGGAGGCCACGCCGACGACGTTAAACTGAAATGGTTTGCTCTGGCCTTTGGGCCATGTGCCCATATTGTGGGCGAGCTTCTTGTTGTTGCTGATCGAAGGCCAGTAGACATTGTGGCCCACGCTGTCACTGTTGAGGAATTCAACGGTCGTTCCCTTCAGGACCACCACCACATGCGGAATGAAAGTCATTTTTTTCTGGTCGATCGTCACGTGTTGCGAAGGCGCGTCGAACGTCTTGCCTGGAATCGCATCAATATAGACCGCTATGTTCTCTGCTGATTTCAGGCCCTGAACGTTGACCTTGCCTTTAATTTCTCCCGCCCAGCTCACGCTGGCATAAAGTAATGCGGTAAAGATTGCCACAGGAATCAGTGCTTTCTTGATATTTTTCATGTTGCTCCTTTCATCGATTTAAATTTTTCAAGTCCATTCTAAGGTATTTGTAAGGAATTGACAGCTTTAATGCGTATCTGCATTGCAATGCCACCCTTTCCGAAGCAGTGAGTGGCCAAATGGCAGTGGCACATGGCGCATTCGCCAACGCATTTTGAGCACTGCACCTCCCACACCCCCGGCTCCAGAGGAATGCAAGCGACGTGCTCTTTGCATTCGTCACAGTAAACATAATCGACACCAGGTTTCATTTCTTCGCTCATGGAATACTTCTCCACCTTTCCCCGGCCACCCTGTTTACCAACTCTCCTGCTTCGCGTTTCCCATTACCATGAAGCGACCATGAAGGTTGCCATGGGCTGGACTGCACATCTGCCAGCAGAGGAACGTCAGAGGGCCGGAACGGTTGGCGTCGAATTGGACCTCTATCGTGTGGCCGGCGGGCACATCCAGCGGCCCAATCCGCATGATAGGAATTGCGAAACTATGCAGAACGTCAGCGCTGCGAACGCGAACGACCACGTGATCACCCTGGTTGACGGTGATCTCGTTAGTCCGGGTTGGCGTTCGCCACCAATAGTTGAAGCCGACAATGGGGTCCTGAGTCCAAATGCCCCCCTTAGCAGTGGCGGTGAGGGTGAAAATTTTTGCCCCTCGAGGATATCGGTGTGGAACAATAATGTTCCGCCAGGACCAAAGCGAGATCGGCAAACCGACGAGCATCAAAACCACCGCTAGAACTCCTGCCGTTTCTTTCCATTTCATGGATGGGCTCATAGTTGTCACCCGATAAAAAGTTTCATAAAGATCAGCGTCGTACCCAACAACAATGCTGCTGGGGGCGCCATACTTCGATAACGCTGCTGAGGATTGGGAAAAAGTTCTCTGCCGACCTTGTTCAAACCGAGAAGTCCATAATAAAGGCCCGCCAACAGGATGGGAACCTGGATGAACGGAACAGACGCCGGGTACAAAGGTATCCAGGGGAACTCCGCGGTGTGGAAAAGATTCATGCCCCAGCCCAGCGGGTCGGAGGCGACCGAGATGATGTAAGACCCGTTGACCATAATCAGCGGGACGCTGAAGGCGATCCACGCCAGCAATCCCATCGGAACCAGCATGTAGGCATACTTCAGAAAAAGTTCCTTGGTGGGGATGGAGTCCGCCCGCGCGTACCACTTCGCCAATCGTATCGAGAGGTAATACAGTCCCGGGTAGATCACCAAGGCCAGCAACGCCTGGGTTCCCGCATAAATCCCGAAGCCGCCCCACTGATGTCTTTCGGAGATGTTGGCCCAGTCTTTCAGGGTGCCCCAGGGACCGAGCAGAACCACCGAGTAGCTGAACGCCAGCACCAGCATGATGCTGGCTTTCCAGACCTCGTCATACCCTCGCAGGCCCACGTCGCTGGTGGCAAAAGGCCGGGCGAATAACGAGATGTTGTCATAGTGGCAACTCTTGACGCATTCAAAGCACAACCCGCAATAGTTGTTACGATCCAATTTGCCCATGTAAATGTTCCACGGGCAGGCCCACCCCTGGTCGCTCCCACGGATGCAGGATTTGTATTTGCACTTCAGGCAAACGTCCTTGTCCACGGAGCGTAACTCGATGGTGGAAGTCATGGAGTAGAGGCTTAAGAACCCGCTGATGGGACAGACATAGTTGCAAAAGGTCCGCAGGCGGTACACCAGGGCCAGGGCGGTGGCCACCAGAACCAGGATGCTGAAAACGATCACGCTCACGATGGGACGGGTTACCAGTAAAGCGCTGAAAGTGGCCAGTAAAAGAAATCCGAAGTTCTGAGGCCAAATGTTGCTCAGTGCTTTTGGCCAGCGTTTCCATAGTCCAAAAAATTTATTCTCGGTTCCGGCGCTTTTGCCTGGACGCACCCTAATAATCGCCCGGCGTTGCAACCAGTCGCCGAAGAAAGGCAATGGACACATCGTGCACCAGAAGCGGGACGCAAATGGAACCAGTGCCGCGATCAAGAAGAACCACCATAAAATCCAAACAAACACGATGATGATGTTGCGGTTGCCCACCGGGGTGCCGAAAATGCCGGCGATGAAAAACAGGTAAAACATTGCGAGGTTGGGCAGAATGAGAAAAGCCTGGAAGCTGCGCATCTTGACGAGGCGCTTTAACCAGGGCAGGCGGGCAAATAGATCGATTCGCCTGGGCTTGGTCAATGATTCTACTGGCACGAAATCGGGCAGGGTCTCATTGACATGGGGCGTGTTGTCTACAGTTGCCATCGGCTCACCTCGCAGTGGAATCCCGCTGGCGGCGCTTCTCAGCCAGTTTTCCTTTCAGTCGGCGCACGTGGTCCTCTTCGAACTCGCCGAGCTCCCGGTACTGCTTTTGTAGTGAGGGATCGGGCGTGCGCTCGGCCTCACGGCTGTAGAATTCCCGCGCGCCTTCTTCGGCGCGAAGGCCTGACTCCAGAGCCTGCACGATGGTCATAGAGTCGAAGATGAACGCCTCGGGGTCATCGAGGTCCGGGGCTTCTATGACCTCCCGAGGTTCTTCTGTTGGAGGCGGCACCGCGCCAAAACGCTCGCCGTAAAGTTTTTCCAGCAAGGCGCCATGCTGGCGCTCCTCGGCTGCCATTTCGACGAAGATATCGGTGACCGAATTGTCGTATCCCTGAAAAAGTTGGGCTAGTGTGTCGTAGACGCCGCCATTACGCGCCTCAATGTAGATGGCGCGCAAGAGTGTTTTTCGAACCACGTCTGAGAGAGCGTTATTCATTGTTGACCTTCGGCGGGGGCGCGACGGAAAACCAGCAGCATCCCCATGGCCAATCCCACCGATAATCCCACGCCAGTGGGGAAGAGGTAATTCGGCCGGACGATCAGGACTCCATTCATGAAGGGGTGCATGTACCCACAGGTGATGGAGCACCGGTAGTGGAACTTGCCAGCGCGGTTGGCAGTGAAACTGATTTGGTCAACAGATTGATACTCTTGATTCTTATCGGAAGGATGGCGAACCCAAAAAGTGGGATCCTCGCGTCGCACCTTGGCATCGATGTCATACCCCTCCAGGTAAAAGCCATGGGTCACGTCCTTCGACACCAGTCGGACATGCACGCGGTCTCCCTTGTTCACCTCGATAGTTGAGGGATCGTAAGCGTACTGGTGGGCAGTAATGGTGATGTTGCGGTCCTGGGGCGCCGGTCGCGGAAAATAAAGAGACGACAAGCCAATCAACCCGCCCAGGACGATCGGCAAGCCTCCTAAGAGGTAATTGGGAATCCGTTTGCTCATCGTGGCTCCTTTCAGAAGCACTTGACCCAGGCTTCTGTCGCTTAAAAACTTACCGAGACATCACCCTTGGCCGGAACCTTCACATTCTGTTTTTTGGTCTTGCCCTCGTACCACACCTTGAGCACGTAGTCGCCCGCCGGCACATGGGCGATGCGAAACTTGCCGCTGCTGTCCAGCGGGGCAAAATAAGAGTTCTGCAACACCAGGATGTAGCCTCCCATTTCCGGATGGACGTTGCACAGGACGTCGACTTCGCCCGGCTTATTAAATGCAATCCCCTTTGAAGCCCCAAGCCCGTAAGTGCCGAGATTGAATTCGTCTGCGCCCACACCGAATACATTGTGCTGGAGGTTGTCGCTGTTGTGGAACTCCACCGTCGTTCCCTGCACCACAGCCAGCACGTAGGGAACAAATGTCTTGTTCTTCTGATCCATCTCGGCTTTCCCGCCGGGAAACTTCCCCGCAGCCTTTTCTACATAAGCTATGGCGTGGTCGGGTTTGGGCACGCCCGCGGTCCCTACGATATCCCCGGCCGGAAGCCACGCGACTGAAAAAAGCATGGCCACGAGAGCGAACACCAATCGCGATCCTTTGATCCTTCGCATGGTTCCTCTTCCTCCTGATCTTCACTTTACTGTCATCACAACTTATTCAAGCCGGCTGTCTGGACACTGGGTCTGGTTTCAAAACGCATAGTCGAATCCAGTCGCAAAGCCGTTCTGCCGGAAAAACTGCGGGCTGCCGGGGATCGGCTGCTTCCACCGGTACTGGTATTCGAAGTCCCACTTGATGTTGGCCCGGATGAGGAACTGCACGCCCGGGCTCACACGATTGCGCGTGTTGAACTGCGACGCGCCATTCAGAAAGTCCGTGGGGGAGTTCACCACGTCGTATCTCGCCATAGCGATCACCCACGGGTAGATCCAATAATTCGCCTGCAAAAAACCGCCGCTAAAAGTGACCGGAGCAGCGGGCGTAAAGCCTGTGATCGTTCCATCAGGCGCCGTCAAGTACATGTGGTTCTCATCATGGCCGTACATGCCCAGGCCGTAGAGCTCGAATTGGCGGTACTTGAAGCGAAAGTCAGCGCCAGCCCGATAGAACGGTTCCTCAATGGTGCCGATGGTGGGGATGGCACGGTCTGGATTGAGAGCGTTGCGGCCTTTGTAGTAAAAAGCGCCAATGCGAATCGAAGTGTGGTCGCGGGGACCCGTTGGTCCCGCCGCCTGCACTTCTTTGCGCGAGGCCGGATCGCGTTCGAGGTTGAAGCGCTGCGCGACGCGCACGTACACGTCCTTCGAGTTGCGTATGGCGGGATTGTTATTGTTGCCGTCCACGACAGCCACAGACCAATTGAAGTTGCCGTCGTTGGGATAGCCGCCGATCTCGATTCCACGTTGTGGAATGCCAAAAACGAAAGGATTCAACGCTGTGCCTTGAGCGCCCGCAACGCTGGCCTGGCTGTAAATGTCATAGCCGGTCAGATCCACGCCGCGCGCCTGCGTGAACGGCAGGTCAAGCTCGAACTGGCCCATGCGGACGTTCAACGCGTCCTTGGGAAGGTGGAGGTAATGTCCAAGATCGTTCACCTTCAAGTATCCGTCGCCCAAACCCGCCGCAGCATTGGCGCCACCGGCTGAGATATCGTTGTCGATCCAAAATGACAATCGTTCTCCCATGCTGCCGGCAGCAATGATCGTGAAGGTGTTGGGAACGAAGAGATCGGTGCGGGGTAGAAACCCGACGGCCAGGGGCTGCTTGCTGTTGTACTGCGCCACTCCTGAATAGCGGAAGCCAAGAGGCAAACTTCCGGGGATTTCGCCCGGGTAAATAGCCTTCGGAAAGACCTTCTTGTAGGCTTTCGCCCCGAGCATCACGGGCGCTTCTTTCACAAAAGTCTCATCATCCTTGGGAAACTTGAAACCGTTCTTCTTAAATGCCTCGCCAAAATCGTTGAGCTCCGGATAATTGTTGTGGCACGTCGAGCACGAGGTCTGGTACTTGCGCGCAAACGCGGGTATCGCATCCGTGCGAGGTGTCTGGCTAAAGAGGAAGTAAATGAAGGAGCCAACCGCCAGGAGCACCAAAAATCCAAACCCTTGCTTGAACTTAATAGACATTCGTACGGCCTCCTCAAATAGATTTTAGATTTTTGCTCATCGCCGGGGCTTTTTGCGAGCGCCACGGCCTGTCTACCACTAAATCCGGATGTTCGCGCCGAAAGGTTTCCGCGATGTGGCAATTCCAGCAGACCGGCAGGTATGAAGCGAAAACTTCAGGCAGTTTTTCCGGCCGGATATCGTTCCACTCTGCCGTCTTGCGCTGCGCATCCAACAAGGCCGGCCGGTGGTGGCCAAAATCATCAACCGTCCCGATCGGCTTTCCACAGTAGACACATTTCTTCCCCACATACCACCTGGCAACGATATTACGAACCAGGCAGTCTTCTGGGGCCGCCTCAATTTGGCTCAGACATGCTTGCCCACAATCCTGGCGCTCGGGCCAGCGGGAGCACTCACTCAATCGAAAATGGAGACCGCCCACGATGGATTCTCGCGCCGCTTTCCGGGCGTCGAGTGCGACGGCCGCGGGTTGCCTGGTCTCCGGGCATGTGACCAACCGGGCTCCCCGGAAGTGGAAGTAAGCCCGTGCGGCGCGAAAGAGCACGTAGGCGATTCCCACCGCGACCATTGAGAGAGCAAACGGAATAAGTAAGTTGGCCATCGGGTTTCTCCTTGATAGCAGTCTTTCCCCTTCCTGCAATTTTAGAACCTGGAACTCTTCCCCTAGCCCGATCCAGGAGGCTTCACTTTATCTTAAGGCTCAGTTGAACGTGCGAAAAACCCAAATTCGATGCTGCAAACCATCCGCAAGTTTCAATGATCGGCAGTGCGCCAACTTAACTTGAATAAGCAACTGGCCCGCGAGGCTGTAGGCAAATTTGATATGGCGTCAACATCATATCCAAAAAACAGGGCCTGACCGCTCATGCCACATGGCTTGGCTGCAAGGAGATTGCCTTGCTTAGCTCACGGTCGATTTCATCTGGCGGCGCCCAGGCGGTGAAAAAATCGAATGCGCCGTGGTCCATGGCATTTTTGTATAAGTGGGGGTCCCCCAACCACGACACCACCAGCACAGGGGCGTCTTTCTTCAAATGATCGAGCCAGTCCATCTCCTCCGTGAAGCTTCGTTCATCCGCTCGAGTGGTGAGAATGATTGCATCGGGCACGAACTCGCTTAGATATCCGGCGGCAATCTGATAATCCGCCGCATAATGGAGGCGGTAGTTGCCTTGGGATTCCAGATGGTCAAAGATTTCCCGGAATTGGATCTGCGGGCCCACGACCAAGATGTCAACTGCGGTACGGTCCATTTTTCTCTTCCTTGCACGGTCCCATTGCAAAAATTGAACTTCTCAGAATCTTTCCGCTTACACCAAACCGTCCCTCACACCACCCCTACTTTCGGCACGTCCCGAAGGCAGCAGATGGATTCCGTCGCCGGGGCAGGTGCTTGCGCCACCCGCTCTTCCTCGAGGCGTTTGATGGTGGCGCGCAACCAGCCCTTGACCGCCTTCTCCATTTCTTCCTGGGTTTCCCACCGTTCGAGTGCGTGGACTGTCTCTCCCAATTCATCCAACGGGATGTGATGGCAGGGCACGCCCGCGGAGTGGCGGTCCGCTGGAACAAATTGCATCAGGAGACATTCACTGCAAGGATGGCTCCGTTTGGGGTCGCCAAAATTCAGGCAGGTCAGGGAATCTTGAAAAATCGATGTCGGGAGCCAGGGCGTCCTGACAGAGCGCCCGTAGCCGCCGCCCTCAATAAAGGCGAGCTCGAATTTGAGAACATCGAGAATATCGCGCTTGTCTTGGGCCATGGTCACACCTCCACTGGATTGCTTCATGAACTGCTCACAATTATTTGTGCAATGCGTTGTCATGAGAATAAGAATAGAGGATTGGAAAGCCAGCCCGCTGTGTTTCTTATCACCGGTGAGCGTGACCGCCATCACATAGCCAAAAGGCTCCGATAGACGAATGGATTTGAACGGCCAAATTCATAAACCTCGATAGGTCGCGGTAAATATATGCCGGGAAAAGTGGAGTTAGAAATCAATCAGAGTTTCGGGGGGAATCGCAGCGCGGAGCGCGTTGGCGATCGCAATGACATCGATAATTTCCTGGGCAATTGCCCCGCCCACCGGGGGCAAATATCCGGAGGCGGCAAAAATCATACCAAGCGCGCTCAACGCCATGCCTCCGATGGCGCTCTGCAGGGCCACGGACCGCATGCGGCGGCTGATATGGAAGAACTCATCAACCCTTGCCAGTGATGCGTCCATGATCACTGCGCCCGCCGCTTCCGTTGTGATATCGCTGTTCTGCCCAAAGGCAATTCCCACAGTGGCCGTCATTAAAGCAGGAGCGTCATTGATGCCGTCGCCCAGGAAAAGCGTTTTCGCGGCGCGTGTTTCCTCACGCACGATGGCCACTTTTTCCTCGGGGCTTTTGGAGGCATGGACTGCCTTGATGCCCACAAGGCCGGCGAGGTACTGTGTCTCTGATTCCCGATCGCCTGAAAGAAGCATCACCTTCTTGAATTGGTGTTTGAATCCCAGATGAGCAATGAAAGGCTTGCTTTCGCTCCGGGGCGCATCATGGAAACGGTAAATCGCAGCGTATCCTCCATCAACCGCGATAGCGCATTCCAGGCCGGTGCTCTGCGGGGGTAAACTTCCCTCATCGATGCGAGTTTCCTGGATGAGGTTGCGGCGATTCGTAACCCTCACCTTGCGGCCCTGCACGGTCCCCTCCAATCCTCTGCCGGGCGGCTCGCTGATTTCGGTCGCTTCCTCCAGATGAAGATCGAGTTTTTTTGCAGCCGCAAGAATGGCTCGGGCGAGCGGGTGCTTGGAGTATTGCTCCAGGCTCGCCACCAGTTTCAAAACCGTTCTTCCGTCGAAGCCCGGGCCGATGATCTCCCCGGACAAATCCGGGATGCCGTAAGTGAGTGTCCCCGTTTTGTCGAATATAATCGTGTGGCAAGTTTCAATTTGTTCGAGTACGGATGGATCCTTGATGATGATTCCGCGCTTGGCCGCCAGTGAAATTGACCCGATGATGCTGACGGGAATCGCGATGAGAAGAGGGCAGGGAGTTGCGATCACCAACACTGCCAGAAACCGGATTGGGTCTCCGCTCAAAAACCATGCCGCAAGCGCCACAGCCACAGCGACCGGCGTATAAATCGCACCCAGTTGGTCGCCCAGCCGGCGGATTTGAGGGCGATGTTGTTGCGCGCTGCGCATGACCTTGGTGATGTTGGCGTAGCGTGAATCCACCGCCAATTTGGTGGCTTCGATGGTAATCGCCACATCACCGTTCAGAGCTCCCGATAACACGTCTGAGCCGGGCGCTTTTGAAATATTAAAGGGTTCGCCTGTCAGGTAGGATTCATCCATGGTTGAATGTCCCTGCACGACAACGCCATCCACCGGGCAAATCTCGTGCGGGTGGATGATGAGCACATCGCCGATTGCGATTTCCTGCAGGGGCACGTCCGCGGTTCCCGCTGGCAACTTCTTGTGCGCGATGTTGGGCATTCTTTTGGCCAGAGCCTCCAGGACAGAGGACGCCTTTCTAACCGCGTAGCTTTCCATCACCCTGCCGCCGGAGAGCATGAGGACCACCAGCGATCCTGCAAGATATTCGCCCAGGATTGCCGACGTGATGATGGAAATACCGGCCAACAAGTCGGAGCCGAATTCCTGATGCGCCGCCTTGAGGGCCAACTCATAAATCAGCGGCAGCCCGCAAAGAACAAGAACTGCAATCAAGGGGAGCTGAAAGGTGAATGAGGATGATGCGAACAGAAAGCGCAGAGCAAGGTGCAGCCCGATGCCGAAGAGCGTAATGAGGACGATGACGTTCTCTTTCGAGAACCGGTCCTTTTTCAAATGAAGGTCTTCCTTCGATGCCTTGGACTCATCGGTTCGGAGCCTGCCAGCGTTGGACACTTTGGATTTACCAACCCTGTCGTCCTGGGAAATGGGAGTCGTCTTCCCGGATTTCAGATTCAATTCTTCTGCGCCTGTCTTTTTTCTCGTGACCGTATCCGATTTCATGATGGGGTCTACAAGTCAAGGGTCGCGGTGATAATTGGATCTGATATTTCACGGCTCAGTTGGAAGCCGAGTTTCCTGGCGACGTGTTGCATGCCCAGGTTTTCCGGAAGGATTTTCGCAAACAGGCGTTGCAGCTTCTTCACCCGTGCGAATTCGATGAGACGGACAAATAATTCGGTCCCCACCCCGCGATTTTGAAATTCATCGCTGACCAGAACGGCGATTTCAGCATGGGGGGTGCCGGAAAATTTGTTCCAACGGCCCACGCCAATGATTTTGCGCCCGCCCTGCCCGGGACCGTTGCCCTCAGCCACTAGGACCACTTCCTGATCCTGATCGGCGTGACAGATGTTGGCCAGGCGTTTGTGTTCCACACGGTTTCCGAGGGGCAGGATGTGAAAGTAGCGCATGTAGACGCTATGGTCTGACAGCGTCTGGTGAAACTTCGCCAGCAGCGGCTCATCCTCGGGCACAATCGGGCGGACGGTCACCGGTGTTCCGTCTTTCAAGGACGATTGATTCACGTATTCGATCGGGTTCGTGGTCATGAGTGAACCGGCGACTGGGCGTGTTTCGTCAGGATGAAACGGGAGACCCGCTTAGCCTGCGGCCTCATTCATGATCCTGAAAATCACTTCTTCGACTTCCTGCGCCACGATTTTTAATTCCGGACGGGAGAACATTTCCAGCAAGGCCGTGGGGCGAATCGTGGCCAGTGTTATTGCGGACCCTTTGCGATAGATCGAAATTCGACAAGGCAGGGCTGTCGATATATCTAGATCGGCGTCCAGCACTTTTTTTGCCTGCACGGGGTTGCACACTTCATAGACCAGGCAGTCTTGATTGAGGTCAACACGTTTTTCTTTCAGTTTCGCCTTCAGGTCGTGGACGGCGAGCACTCCGAACTTGTGTTTTTGAGCAGCGGCTTCAAGATCACGGGCCACATCGGGAAGCGATTTCCTGGACTCTACTTGATAAAGCATCATCGTTCCATCCTTCCTTTTTCAGATCACGCAGAGGTCATGGCTATTTCAAGATTACACCGCCACCGCCACGCTCGCTGCAATATCCTCTTTGACAATCTTGAATGTATTCTCAATTCTCGCCGTCTTGGAGATCATGGCCCCGACGGAGCAGTATTTAGTCCCAGACAGATGCAAAGCCTGCCGAACGGCCTCCGGGTCAATCTCCCCCCGCAAGTGATGCCTGATTTCAAGGTGGGTAAAGTCATTCAGCGGATCGGGGTTCGGGTCGGCGAGCAACTCAATCTCGTAACCCGTCACCTTCTGGCGCTTCTTGCGCAGGATGCCGATCACTTCGAAAGCCGTACATCCGCCCAAAGCGAGCAGTGCGGCCTCGATCGGCCTGGGGCCGGTATCTCCTTGCGCATCGTCCATGACGAAAGTGTGACCCGAGCCCGATTGGGCCTCAAAGCGCCTGCCCCTTCCTTCCTCCGTTATCAAATGAAGTTTGCCTTCGATTATTTTCAATTCTCCTTCGACCTCTCTCCTGTTCCTTTGAATCGCATTCTCGCCAATCTTTCCGGGGCCTCGAGCGTCAAATATGAACCGCCAGCACTGGACAAGGACCGAGCTGGATCACACGATGCGTGGTGGACCCAAATAGCGCGAGGTCCACAGCGTTGCGGCCGCGCACCCCCATGATCACCATGTCTGCTTGCGTCTCGGTGGCGAGTTTGTTGATCTCCTCGTAAGACTTGCCGATTCGCACTTCGGATTTAATCTTGCACCAGTTCTTCGCATCCTCCGGGATGGGCCTCTCGAGTTCATGGCGGATTCTGTTGGTTTCGCTTTGGATGTCCAATGAAGAGGGGACACTCTCCAGCACGTGAAGCATGGTGAGTTCGGCGTTGTACTCCATGGCCAGGGAGAGCGCGTACTGCAAGGCACGGTCCGAGTGTTCGGAGAAATCCGTGCAGAAGAGAATCTTCTTCAATTGGACCGGTTCATTTTTGTCGCCCGGCTTTACGAAATCGTGAGCGGGTTTGCGCACCACCAGCACCGGGCAGTGGGCTTTGCGGAGTATGCGTTCGGTCACCGAGCCCATCGCCAGGCGGTCAATCCCGCGGCGGCCATGGGTTCCCATCACAATCAGGTTGATATTGTTCAGGTCCGCAAACTCCAGAATCGCGTCGGTTGGGAATCCTTCCCTCACCACCATCTCCGGATGGATTCCGTTCAAGGAGTAATTTTTCACCACTTCCTTGAGCTGTTTTTCAGCATCCTCCGTGAGGTTCGAGTAAATCTGGTTGAACGAAACCGGAAATGCAAAGTCGGGGTACATCATCGTCAGAGGCTGGATCACGTGCTCCAAGAACAGCCTGGCATCATAGTGGCGCGCCAGCGAATGAGCGTACTCGTAGGACTTGGCCGAGAATTCTGAAAAATCCATCGGGCAGAGAATTCGTTCCATTTTCAGCATGGTTTATTTCACCTCCGGTTGGGCGGAAGACTCCGTGGCGGTTCTCCACCGGGTTTCGAGCCGGGCGCCAACCTCAGAGTCCTTCCAATGCTTACCCCGCTTCAAGGCGCTTCCAGTCTAATCGTATTGGGGCGAAGTATGCCGTGACCCCCGCCACATTCCCTGGTGATCCGCGTCACACCCGGGATTGTAGTGTTTGAAAGGCAGGGTCGAGGATCCGGGGTTGGGTTCCTACATATTTAGGAAACGCGGCGCCTCCATCGATTTACGGTTGACGGAAAATCAGGTCATGAACACCTTCGCACTGGCCCCCGGCAAAAGGCGCCCCCTGGCTGGTCTCTTCACTTTGAAGTATCGCTCGGCAGTAGAGAGTAGAGGTAGAGCACAACGCCGAACAAAACCAGAGGGCACGCGAAGACCGCGAAGGCCACGAAAGCAAGAGGGTGAGTCCATAACAATGTCAGTAGTCCGAAGCAGAGCCCGGTGACGATGAGCAGGCCTGATATTCGCAATCGGCGTTCTATTCCGTTGGTTTCCATTCTTTGGGCCTCGATCACGACGCCGGTTTCCAAAATGTCGCGCCCTTCAAGTCCGGAATGTCGTGAACCGTGTCGTGACATTTCGCCGAAATGCAGGAGAGTTTTCCAGACTTCACCTGGGCCAACATGTCGGGTATTTTGTGATGCTCGGTGGCTTCTTCATAAGTTCGGGCGCCCTGATGGCAGTGCAGGCATTCGCGATTGTTGTAGGGCGTATAGAGCTTGATGTCCTCCGGCTTCGGGACCGTGCCTAAGTATTGAATGTAGAGGTGGCGCAGGCCGCGCAATTTCGACCTCACGGGACCAAACATGGTGTAGTCCGTGTGGCAAGTATAACAAGCATGATCGCGGGGCACCTGATTGTTCTGAAAGTGCGCAGCGGGGATGTAACTTGGATCGTCCACGTAAAGGCTTCTGCCATAATCGGCCATAACATGGCAGGAAAGGCAGAATTGGGTGGTTTCCGCGTGGTCAACCTGCCGCGAGAACTCCGCCCAGATAGCCAGCGTAGGCAAAATAAAGAATGCGAGAAATGCCAGAATTTTGCCGCCGCGTACCCGGGTCAGCTCGACCCGTAGCGCCACCAGGGCGGCAAGAAGGATACAGATGCAGATTAACGCCCCTAGTACGACCACCGGTGCGCTCATTGATGTCCTCGGATATTACTTTCCCAGCCCACGGTAATAATCGACAAGCGCTTCGATTTGCTCCTTACTGAACTCCTTCTCGTACCCATCCATGTCCTTCCCTTTGCCTTTAGTCACGATCTTGATCATGTCGGCTTCCGAGTCTTTCATGTTGGCGTGGACATCTTTCACGTGGACCTTCTTACCCTTGGCTGTATTCCCCAACCCATCTTTCCCATGACAGACGGCGCATTTATGACCATAAAGGCTCTCGGTACTCTGATCGGCGGCTTTCGTAGGCGGAGTTATTAAGAGGACAGCCAACAAAAGCCCGCCGACGAGCCCGGTGGCGGCGATCGCAACCACTGATTTCTTCAACATGTTCTCCACGGAGTTCCTCCTTTGATGATGAACCGCGGCCGCGTTAACGAGCATGCTGTCTCCGACCGCCGTGTTTCCGGCGCTCAGCGGGGCCGCTACGGCGACTGACTTTCATTATAACTTGCAATCCTCACCAACAGATCCCCTCCTCAGAAATTGCGGGTCCATCGAATGGTCAGCATGTTGGCGCTGAAGTTATTTGCGGTGACGATTTGTTCAATATAGTACGAGCGCTGCAAGTCGATGGAAAGTCGCCCGGCTTTGGGAATGTCATAATACACCGTTCCTGTAACGAGCGGCCAGGTGAGCGGCCCGTAGGCCGGGGGCTCGCCAGTGATCTGGCCGAGACCCGTGGAGCGGTCATAATTCCCGCTCAGGCGAAGTCCCAAGCCTTTAACCGGACGTGCTTCCACGCCGCCCTGCCAAACGCGGTTCAACTCCTGGTCACGAAGGAAGTCATTGAGGGGTGGTGTGCCGCGGATATACACAATGTTGCCTTGCGCGAAGTAGCTCTGGTAGCTGAACCCTGCGAAGATCGAGAACTTTTCGCTGAACGCGTAAGAAAGAGTTGCGGCGTTCGAGCGAATATTGTTCTTAAAATTCGTGTCGATGAGCTTGCTGTTGGCGAAGCTCATGTCGTCTTCCAGAGAGACCTTTTCGGTCGGGCGCAATCGAAACATGAGGTGCGCACCCACCTGGGTGTGGGGCGTGATGGCGGTGTAAGAAGCGCCATTGGTGAAGCTGTGGAAGTCCCCCCGGACGCTGAAAATCTTCGACGGTTGATAACCGAAGCTAATTTCCGGCCACACCGTCTTGGTGCGGAGGGAGGCCGCCGGGTCCACCTCGCCGCCTTCGATTCTTTCCACGTCGGCTTTCATCAGGTGAATGCCCGGGCGAATCACCAGCTTGCTGGTGGGCGTGAAAACCATGTTGAAGTCGAGATCGCTCAGGCCGTCGCGCCAAATGATTTCGGACTGCCCCGCGGCCGGCGAGCCTCCGTTAAACAGGCTCTGGTAGTTCCCAATCGAGTCGCTGGTGAAGCGAGAGTAGCGGTAGTCCAGGTTCACGTCCCACCAATCCTTGATGTGGTAGGTGAAGCCTTCCGTGAGAATGTGATCAGGCTCAGTGACGGTGGCGCGCCCGCTCTGGCTCACGGCATAAGGCGCAAGCTTGCCCGCGCTGTTGGGAGCAATCCCGTTGAAGGCTGCATCAAAGCTGGCCGGACCCCGGTAACGGTAATAAATGTACCCGCCGCGCCATTCGAGTCTGGAGAGCGGCTTTCCCGTGAATGAAAACTCGCTAATGGGCGTCGTCAGCCGCCGGTCTTGTGTCCATGACAGCCCGAGCAACGGCTGAGTGGCAGTGGATTTGGTGCCGGTGTTGAGGCTCAATTCGGGAGAGCCCACGTTGTTGAGGTTCATGTTCTCATCGAAGCTTTGGTAGCCAATGTTGTAATGGAAATTCCAGGAGCGCCAGGTGTAGTCGGCGCCGCCGGTGAAACGGTTGGTGTTGTCGTTGAGCGGCTCATACAGGATGTAGGGGTTGTTACGGGTGTAGGTGGCCCAAAAACCGGGCATGCCGAAAAAGTCAGGCGTTCGCGTGGTGGAAAGATCGCCGCTGTTCGTGTAGCGCTGATAACTGAAATTGAACCGGAGGTTATTGCTGGCGTGCAGGGTAAGGTCAGCCGAGCCCAACTTCCGCACCGTCGCCCAATTATGGTTGTTGGTCAGGTTCGCCAGACCGAGGGGCAGGATCGCATTGTCGTTTTGGTTCCAGTAGTAATAGCTCTGTCTCCAGTTGACGCGAAAATCGTAAACCTTGTTCTTGGTCACCACCAACTGCGCCGTTGGAAACGGGTCGCCGCCAAGCCCGCTCATCGAAATCGAGTATGTGTCGGCAAAAGGACTCGTGCCAGGCGCCGCCTCACCAAAAATATTGAAATCCTGCAAGCGAAAACCCTTCCGCAGGTCGAACAACTCCAGATACTGGGGCTGGTAGCCTTTGATGTCGGTGAAACGATATCCCGCCGTCACCGACCCCTGGGTGGTGAAGCCCCCAAGATTCAAAGGGGCGCTCTCAGTTTGGTCCTGCGCCCTCAAGGCGGGCGCGGGCAATAGAAGAGCCGCCATGAAGAGGAAAATAAGTGAGCGACGATAAGATTTCATAGCGACTCCTTTCAGCGCAGAAAGTCCTTGTCAAAATTCGAGCCGTGAATCGATACGTGACAGCGCACACACTCTCCGCCGGGCAAGAAGCTCAACCGCCCGTGAGGCACGCCGGCCTGCGTGTGAAACCCCGTGTGGCACTGCAGGCAAAGCTGCCGGCCCTCGCGCCGCACCAGCAACATGCGGTTGGTGCTACCGTGCGGGTTGTGGCAGGCGACGCAGCCCTGCACCTTGATGGCAGGGTGATCGAAAACGAAGGGCCCGCGCTTTTCCACGTGGCATGCTACACAGCTTTCCCAATTCGGTTTGTTCAGGCTGGCCAGGTTCCCGGTGCCATGTGGATTGTGGCAGTCCGTACATTTCATCAGCCCCTCGGGCACGCGGTGATGAACAGGAAGCGCGAACTGGGCTTGAATCGTCTGGTGACAGGTGAAACAAAGCGCTGGCTCGGATTCCTTCAACAGGCTGTTGTGCAGCCACCGCACCTCGTCCGGAAGCTTTGGGACTTGGAACAGATAAGCTTGCGCGTAGGTGAGATCTCCTTTACTCAGATCCTTGACTGCCTCCACCAAATGCGTTGCATGACATTGAATGCAGGAAAGCCCCGCCGTGGCGTGCTGCGAGTGGGCGAAAGACTCCTGCTGCTTGCTGGTGATGTGGCAAGTCAAACAGCGTTCGGCATTCTCTTTGGGACTGCCCTTGAATACGAAAACGGGGAATTGCTTCAAGCCGGCGGCGATTTTGGCATCGTCGCCTTCGGCGTTCTCCATGGCGTCCGCATGAGCCTTGCCCGGACCGTGACACGACTCGCAGCCGGTAATTGATTTCGCGCCCGGAAGCGCCAGATTGGCGTGGGGGGTCTTGGCAAATTCGGTGAACTCAGCCTTGTGACACGATTTGCATCGGTCCGGGCCTGTATAGTCGGCCGGATTTCCGCGTGCCAGCGGCTGCCAGACTACCGAGGGCCCTACCTGAGACTCCGGTTGCTTCTGGGCAAACGCGGCTTTGGTTATGGCGACAAAACAAATCGCCCCAATCAGAACCAGGTTACAGCCGAGGAACCTTCGACAGGAGATTTTCTTGACCATGTTCGCCTCTTAAAGATCGTCCGAAAATTCACTCAGTAATTATCAAGTCGAAATAAATCCTGTCTGTTCAATTTTGTACACCGCACGCTTTTTTTCCGACTCGACTACTTTTTTCCCCTCTCGCAAAATTGGGAATCGCGGTTCCCCGCAATTCAGCCACTCCACTCGCCGCAAATGTAACCTCGATGTGGCATTACGTCTAACGAATTATAGTAATCTCAAGTATTAGGAGCCCTAATGGAACGAAAGGATCACGCCTGCACGCGGGAAACCCCTCGTCGCTTCCAAGCCAGGCATCTTGACAGGCAGTGAAATCGATGAATTCCTGCCGAGGGCCAGGGTGGTTGTGAGTTTCCTCCCTTTACATTGCAGAGCACAAAACCCGTGCCCGTGCAAAGCGTCTGATGGGAAATCAGAGTAGTTACCCGTCAAGGTGGACTTAGTCAGCGAACAGAGGCAGACGATGACCAGATTTCAAGTCACAGTTGGCGGCAACCAAGCTGCCACCCATGGGGCCTGCCAGGTGAATCAGGTCATTGGCATTTACTCCATCACCCCATTTCATGGGCGATTGTGTCACGGGTAGTATTTCAAGCCCGGTGAGAGAGATCACACACTATTGTGTCCGGCGTCACTGCATCCCTTCAATGCCTGAGCGAGTATGTCAACTGCATGGGGAGGGAACGCGAGGTGGCGGAAATTCAGGCCGAAACAGTCACCCGGGGATCGCCGGAGGTTGTGAGAGCGGTTCGAGGGTTCCTGCGATCGGCGGCCCCATCAAGGCGTGCGGCTCGCTGCGACCCTTTCCGCCACCACCTCCCTGACCGAAGATAATTTCAGTGTAGGAGGGCGTTATATGAATCTCCTTCCGTACCTTGCGATTTGGGCCATTCTCGCTGTTTGGGTGCTGGCATTGGGCGCTTATCGGATAATGGTTGCGCGTCGTGACGATTCCACTTTGGATGTGCTGGAAAGTAATGATCACGTGATTGCTCAACAGAAAATGGCAATTCGGAAAATTGGAGCAATCGATCGTTGGGGAAAGTCACTGACCGTGGTTACTGTACTGTACGGCCTGGCGATTGCTGCCGTCTATATAGCCCACCTCTGGCAGGAAAGCGCGAAGATCCAGCTACCCTGAATGCCTGAGACGACAGGAAGAAGTTTGGTGGCGGAGGCCTCGATTTGATTTGGGACAGTCGATTAACGTCCCAGCCACAGGGCCGGCACACGGCCTGAAGGTTTCCGCCACCGGATCTTCCGCCCAACACGGAGGGCACAATGGAAAACCTTAAGATCATGGTGGCGTTGCGTGACCCCGAATCTGTTGAAAGCTTGATGGAATTGGCCTGCCAAATGGCCAAAGGGGCAGAGAAAGAGCTGACCGCGTTGCACGTGGTGGAGATTGGTCCAGGGTTGCCACTCAATGTTGATGGGGAGATTCTGGATCAGCCTGGAAAGCAGATTCTTTCTTCGGCTCAGTGCCTGGCCTCTGAAATGTTTTCCAAAGAGGTTTTCACCCAGTTGGTCCGGGCGCGGCACCCCCGGGAGGCAATTGTTGGTCAGGCGAAGGACCAGGGTGTTGATCTGCTCATTATCGGATATCACCAACGACACGGATACGGGCTGGGCGAAATGTTTATCGGCTCGACCGTCAAGTATGTGGCCGAGCACGCTCCTTGCCGCGTCATCGTTCAGGTTTCGCCGGTAAACGCGCGAGCCAGAGATGCGACAATGGTTTCCGCGTCGTCCGGAAGAGAGAAGAACAGCCTGGATCACAAAGAGCACGGTCCGATGAATCCAATTTAAGAATTAGATTGGATCGCTCGGGTCAGTTGCTTCCTCGATCGCCACGCGATTTCGGATCTTACCGCAATTTTCCCATCCTAAGCGCGCGGCAAACCCATTCTCAAAACTTAAAGAGTTGAACGAGCACTGCGCGCGAATAGATTCTTCGCGTATACTGGCTCAACTCCCTCGCCCTCATCATCAATCTTCCCAATTCGGCCTCCTTTTCGGAGACCCCATTAGGGGACATTTTTAACGAGGAGAAAATGGGATATTATCATCCAGGTATACTTTACAAAAAAAGACTTGACAAGAGTGGGAGGGGGGGGGGAGCCTGCGAGTAAATCCCCGTGGGGATAACATCTGGTACGAGGAGGGCGGGTATGACGGCAAAGATACGAAAACCAATTCTGTGGGCTGTGGCAGCGGTGCTCGTTGGGTTGTGGGCGACAGCGCCGGGGCCGCTCACCCTCTCGGCCTATGTTTGGGTTCGTGGGTGCGACGGCAACTACTCCGTCGTGGAGCTCACCTTCGCGGGTTACCTCCAGCGTGCGACATAGCGGCGGGTCTGCCCCGCCATCCGGAAAACGGCGGCGTAGAGCCGCCACTGCGGGGGCGGGAAAATGAAATTAAGGAGGGTCAAAGCCATGGTCATAGGGCGGCAGGTGGGATTCGCATTGCTCGGCGCGGCGGCGCTGTCAACGCTGGCGTTTATAGCCTTGGGGCGTTCGCAGGGCGCGGCTGCAAAGAAGGAGGGCGAGGGTCAGCAGTCGGCGCCCGTTTTCGGCCAGCTCTACCCAGGGGAAAAGACTGAACTGCCCATCCATGGCTGGCGGTCCATCGTCATCCCCGTCGAGTGCGACGCCGATGGCGACGTGTACATACTCACCGCGGCAAACCTCCAGGTTGCTCAGCACTTGGGCGGTATGCCGATCACCAGGATCAAGCCAGGCTCCAGCCACTTGACTGAGTTCGATCCCGCCTCGCCCGCTGACTACGCGGGCTACCTCCACCGGAGTTTCTACGTTGACCCGCACGGCGCGGTTTACACTCTCATCGAAGCGTACAAGCGCCCGCTGGATTACAACAAAGGTCCGAACATTCCCGACATTCTGGTGGCGAAGTACAAAGACGACGGCACGGTCGACTCCGTCACCAAGCTTGAGCCGCCCCCGGGGCCGCACCTTTTTGCGTACCAATTCGCGGTGTTCCCGGATGGCAGTTTCCTTCTCACCGGTAACCTGGTTTCCGGGACGCCCGGCGTATCCAGCAACCTGATGCCGACCGAGCCGTTCACCTGGATCTTCAACCGCAGCGGCGCCTTCGAGGCTCCCGTGAAGCTGGCGGACGACGTACATCCCCCTGACAAGAACTGGACGAAGGAAGGGAGGAAAGGGGGTGAATGGGTGATGGACATCCAGCATAGCGGGATGCTGGGCTCCATCGACGGGACCGTTTACCTGTATCGCGCCAGTGACCCGGTGCGCCTCTACGCCATCTCCTCGAGCGGCTCCGTGTTCCGCGAGGTGACCATCAAGCCGCCCCAGCCCGGGATGCAGCCGTTGGAAGCGAGCCTGGCCGGGAGCAGCCAGATATTGATTCAGTTCAGGGGCACGCCTTCGCCGAATGACACGAGGCCGTCCCCGATAGTCCTGACGCTTGCCAATCTCGAAACGGGCGCCGTCGCCGGAAACTACAAGGTCCCGGCCGACGCCGGCACGCCAGCCTGCGGAGGCCCGGGAGGAAAGGCCTTGTTCCTCGGCTTGTCGAAACAGGGGAACATGGAAGTGAATACATTTGTGCCGCGGTGACCGCCCGGTCCGCGGCTTGAAAGCCCCGCAGCGGGTCGCTCTGACGGCATCTGACCCGATCGAGTGTAGGTAGCCATCTCTGAAAGCGCAACACCGTGTCAAGCTGATTTTCAAAAACACCGCGCCCCTTGCAGGACGCGTGACACGCCTGCCTGGAAGACATATTTTGTTTCTCCGCCGCGCGGCCTGCGGGCGGGCCTTTCCGCCCGGATTCGCTTCCTCGAAAGCCGTCATATTTCGGATATTTCTGCGGCTTCCCCAACTTCAGCCCGCGGCAAATCTAATCTCGAAACTTCAGAAGTTGAACAAGCATAGTTGAACAAGCATTGCGCACGAAAAGGTTCTTCAAGTATACTGGCTCCATCCTATGAGCGCGCCAGTCAAATCTCCGGCCCCTTACGGCTTAAAGGTGATCGACAGTTGTTTGTTGTGCGTGATGAAAGAAGAGGGCTTGTTCTGCCGTCTATCCTCAGAAGCCTTGCGAGACCTGAACTCCATCCGGCAAACCTCGCTTTATCCAGCGGGCTCCGTGCTTTTTGTGGAAGGCGAGCCGCCCAAGGGGCTTTACATACTTTGCTCGGGGCAGGCCAAACTGGTTGCGAATTCGAAGGAGGGCAGGACGATCATTTTGCGTCAGGTCAAGGCGGGGGAAATCATCGGACTGAGCAGCGTTACCGCCAGCGCTCCTTATCCGGTCACGGCGGAAACCGTCACGCCATCCCAGGTGACTTTTATTCCCCGCACGGAGTTCCTGCGATTTCTGCGCGCCCATGTGGAAGTCTTCGCCAGAGTGGCGGAACATCTCAGCATGGAGCTGCACAAAGCGTGGGAGCAAACGCGAATGGTGGCGCTGGCCATGACCGCGCGCGCCAAACTCGCGCAGTTGCTGGTGAACTGGGCCAACGAGGAGGGGCAGCGGACCACGGAAGGGGCGCGGGTTCAAGTCAAAATGACTCACCAGAGAATCGGCGAGAGTATCGGCGCTTCGCGCGAAACTGTCACTCGATTAATCGCGGACTTCAAACGGGCGGGACTGATTCGAGTGAAGGGTGGCGCCATCGTTATTCTTCGCCCCGATGAATTGTTATCATTGAGCGCAAGCTGATCCTGTCCGGTCCCTCGAACAAATTAACTCAATACTTCGGCTTCCATGGAGAGCTCACTCGTGATTCGCCCTGTGTTTGGTTTGTGGTGCGGATCGCGGAGCGCTACGGCAGCGCTTCATACACCCTGATGCTTGCCTCGCGCTGTCCTTCGCGCCGCGTCGCAACGCATAGCCAGTTCAATTCAGGAACAAAAAGACTGGTGCGCGCGCCGCTCACCGTCTCCATCTTTCCAAGCTCTGTGTAATGGTCGCGGTCCCGCTGCTGATATATGGAAATCGTTCCCCCGCCGCCCGAGGCGTAAAGCC
>DASYXZ010000191.1:0-17507 GCA_035934315.1 Terriglobia bacterium
GTGAAGAGCCACCAACTCGCACATGCCAACTTCCGTGGCGATCACAACATCGGGAGCGAATGTTTGAATAAATCGGAAGAGGGGTCGCGCGCCACTGCGGTTCAGCCAATCCGGGCTGGTCGATCCCTGGCGGTCCTGGAAGCTCTCAATCCATCCCCACAGGCCCGGCCAGTATTTCAGCGGGATCATGTAGGAATTGTAGTAGGCGCGGAACCATCGCGCGCAATGGTCGAGCGCATTGACCACTTCCACAGCCAGATCCGGCCGAGTTTCAAGCAATGCGGTGCGCAATGCGTTCGATGCCCGATCATGCGAGGCGCCATGGGGAACAGTCAGTACGAGAATTCGAGGGCTCGCCGGCTTGCAGGTTTCCATGCTCTTCGATTGCTCTCTTCCTCTCGCTTATTGTAATTGAATTGTTCGCGTTCCGTGTTGAGCTTTCATTATTGGCCGGCAAAATTTTGACGTTTCCTCCCAGCGTGCTCCTGATGATAAAATACAAAGTTGAAAGGTACAGCATGACCCACACGATATTTATACTGACTCTCTTTGCAATCACCCTTGCGGCCCTGGGTGGCCTCTATGTGTTTGCCTGGAGTGTTCCCACCTGGCAAATATTTGGGCCGGCGCTGGTGCGTGGTCCCGCTACGGGCGGGCGTATCGCCCTCACGTTTGACGACGGCCCGGCTCCGCCTTTTACCGGGCAAATCCTGGACATACTGCGCGCCAGCAAAGTGCCGGCCACTTTTTTTGTTTGCGGGAAAAATGTGGAGCGCTTTCCTCAATTGCTGCGCCGGATCCAGGCGGAAGGTCACACGATCGGCAACCACACTTACTCCCATGAGTTTCCTTATTTTCGCAGTCAAAGGAAATTCGCAATAGAAATCGACCGCACGCAGGAGGCTATTGCGAAAGTTACCGGGCAGCATCCGGTAATTTTCCGGCCCCCTTTTGGAGCGCGCTGGTTGGGCTTTTACCCCGTTTTGCGCGAACGCGGGCTGCGCCTGGTGAATTGGTCAGACGCCGGATTCGACTGGCTTGAAAAATCCGACATCGTGCGCCGGACTTTGAAGAATCTGGGCCCGGGATCGATTATCCTCCTGCACGATGGGCGGCGCGCCGATCCTCCTGAAACATTCGACCGGTCGAGAACGGTCAACGCCCTGCCGGTGATCATCGACGCAGCTCGTGCCGCCGGTTTGACTTTTGTCCCCCTCACGGAGTTTTTGTCCTCTTGAGAAATCAAAAGCAATGCGGCCGATTTTCGGCGGCAATTTATCACCTTGTCTAAATATCGCGAATAAAGGTATAAAAGATGAACCTCCTTTCAGTTGAATCTGGCCGCGGTGCCGCCACGGCTGTGCGGGTGGAAGCGGGAGATGAAGTGAATTGAAAATCTTCGAAGGGTCACATAAAGGCGGAGAACCAATTTAATGAAAATTCTTGTTCTGGGTGGAGACGGCTATCTGGGCTGGCCCACGGCGATGTATTTGTCCGATCGGGGTAACGATGTGGCTGTTTTGGACAATTTCGCCAAGCGCCGCTGGGAAATGGAATTAAACGTTGAACCCTTGATCCCCGTTCACACGCTTCATGACCGTGTGAAGGCGTGGGGCGACGTGTCAGGGCGGTTGATGAGTCTTTTCGTGGGAGATTTACGCAACTATGATGTGGTCAAGGATGCCCTCGAAACCTTCAAGCCGGAAGCAGTGGTTCATTACGGCGAGCAGCCTTCCGCTCCCTATTCCATGATCGATCATACCCGCGCGGTGTTTACCCAAACGAATAATATCGCGGGCACTCTAAACCTCCTCTGGGCCCTTCGTGATTACGCCCCGGATTGCCATTTGGTCAAGCTCGGCACCATGGGCGAATACGGAACGCCCAACATTGACATTGAGGAAGGTTTTCTGGAGATCGAACACAATGGGCGAAAGGACCTGCTGCCTTTTCCCAAGCAACCTGGCTCCATTTATCACCTCTCCAAGGTCCACGACAGTCACAATATTTTATTCGCCTGCCGTGCCTGGAATTTACGTTCGACGGACTTGAACCAGGGCGTCGTCTATGGAATTGATACCGATGAAATTCTCCGCGACGAAAGGCTGGCCACCAGTTTCCACTATGACGAAGTCTTTGGCACCGCGCTGAATCGCTTTTGCGTTCAGGCCGTGGCCGGGATTCCTTTAACAGTCTATGGCCGCGGAGGCCAGACTCGCGGGTTCTTGAATATTCGCGACACTCTTCGATGTGTCGAGCTTTCCATACTCAATCCTCCGCGCCGGGGCGAATACAGAGTTTTCAATCAGTTTACAGAAATGTTCAATATTTTGGGTCTTGCCGAACTGGTGAAGACGCAGGCGGAGAAGTTAGGCTACAAAGTCAGCATAGAGCACCTGGAAAACCCCCGCATCGAAGCTGAAGAACATTACTATAACCCGCGTCATCAAAAGCTGATTGAGTTGGGATTGGTCCCCCACCTTCTCTCTGATGTCCTGGTGACCAGTATGTTGAGCCGGGTTCAGGAGCATGAAAACCGGATCAAGCGGGATATTATCCAGCCGCACGTGCGGTGGAAGCGCGCGCTGGCTTCGCCCGACAGCCACCCGTCGGCCCCAGCGGGCATTTCTACCGCGAGCAAGTGATTCTCGCAATTTATTTTTTTCGAAGCCCTCTCCACTTCACCGCCCGCATTGGGATATCAATGGACTTGCTGCTGATAGGAGCCACGATGGGAATTGCGGGGGGACTGATGCCCAGCCCCCTTCATCTTATTGCGCTTTCACAGGTCGCACTGAATCGATGGCTGCGGGCCCTCTTAATTCTAGTGGGCCTTCCCCTGGTGATTGATGGCACGCTGCTCCTGATCACCTTTTTCTTCTATCATTACATTCCCAAAAACATTGCTCACTACGTCTCGTACGTGGGTGGAGTCGTGCTCATCTCATTTGGGATTTATGCGCTCGTCGAATCGCGAAAGAAAAGCCACGAGGAGATTGCCCGTTCCGCGGCGCTCACCCGCGCCAGTGTTTCGGCCGCACTTCTGGGGGAATTAACCGCGCCCGGAACGTGGATTTACTGGCTTACCATCGCAGGCCCCATCATTGAGGAAGGGCAGAGCAAGGGTTACTGGCACATCGCTCCATTCTTTGCCGGCGGGCTTATCAGTTATTACGGGGCGGCCATTTTATCGGTGTGGCTTTTGGCCTGGGGCGCGAGCCTGCACAAGAAATTTAAGCAACGGCTTTTTATGGCCTCCAATCTGGCCCTTTTGGCATTTGGAATTTCCTACCTTTTGCGCGCGCGCTTCGGAGGTTGAGCGCGCACAAAAAATTAGTCTGAATCCAGAGAGCACAAGGAAGTGAATGAGCGCCGCAGGAGGCCCATCAACTTTCTTCTCCCTGCCGTTCTTCCCGATGACCTCCCAACCGTAAGCCGCATCTAAGTTATACTGGCGGGGGAGGGCCGAGCGCGAACATTGGACAAAAACTTTTCTTTAGTCCGATCCATCCTGCTTGCCATCACGGCCATGTTTCTTGCCATGACTCTTTTTGCCCAATCGGAAGTTCCCGCCGATGAAGTCAGCCAGGAGAGCGTGAGGTTTACGCAAGTCTACGCCGCACTGGAACGCAATTACATGGACGCGGTCAATCCGGACCAGATCATCCTGGAGGGCGGCATCCGCGGCATGCTCTCCACTCTCGACCCATTTTCTTCCTTCTTTAACCCCCAACAGTTCCAAGCGCTTCAGGAACAGGCGCGCGGCAACACGCTCGGATTCGGCTCCATCCTCTATGTCTCACCGGGGAAAGTGGTGGTCTTGCAAACGGCGGAGAATTCACCGGCGTGGCGCGCCGGGCTGGGCCCCGGTGACGAAATTGTAAGCGTGAATGGACAGCGCATTGCCCAACTCGATTTCGAATCTCTCATCGAACTCCTCGAGCGATCGCGGTCGCAGCCGGTGAGTCTGGGAGTTATCCATCCTGGCAAATATATTCCTGAAGATTTCAAATTGACACCTGCCGAAGTGGCTCTGCCCACCGTCGATAAAGTTTTTATCATTGCTCCTGGAATCGGGTATATCCACGTGTCGGGCTTCGAACAGAAGACCTCCCAGGAGGTTGCAGATGCCATCACCAGGCTTGGAGGGTCGAGCCTGAAGGGTGTTCTGTTTGACATGCGTGACAATCACGGGGGCATTGTGGATGCCGCCGTCGCAACAGCGAGCCTCTTCTTGAAGCCGGATAATTTGATGCTCACCGTGAGGGGCAGGGCAGCGCCCGAAAAGACCTATCGAACCTCGCCAGCGGCCACACATTTTGACACGCCGCTGATCATCCTGGTGAATGGGAATACAGCGAGCGCTGCGGAAATACTTGCCGCGGGTCTTGAGGAGCACGACCGCGCGCTCATTGTGGGAGAGCCGACTTATGGAAAAGGTGTGGTGGAAGGTGTGATGGGACTCAGCGAACAATGCGGGCTGGCATTGACGACATCGCAGTATTTCACGCCCAGCGGCCGGTCCATCCAGCGTCCGCTGCCCGGCACGGCCCTGGCGGGCGAGATGGAGGCGAGCCTGACTGGGGGAGGCGCCACGCCTGCGGGATCGGCGGAGACTTTCCACACTGACATGGGCAGACCGCTATCGGGGGGCGGCGGGATTAGTCCGGATGTCGTCATTCCGGCCCGCGCGCTGGACCCCTGGGTCGCTTTCCTGAATCAGCGCGGCCTGATTACAAGTTTTGCGTCTGAGTATCTAACCTTGCACGGGCACGTGGATAAATCATTCGAGCCGGATGCCAATGCTCTGGAAGATTTGAAAGATTTTCTGGCGCGGCAGGGAATTCGGACGCCTGAGGAATACTGGACCCCTGACCAGGAATATCTAAAACTGCGAATCAAGACTGAGATTTACAACCTGGTTTTTGGACTTGCGGCTGGCAATGAAGTTGAGGTCAAGGGAGACCCACAAGTCCAAAAAGCCGCCAACCTTTTTGCCAAACTCCCCGCGCTGCTGAAAGCTCCTGCCCCTAACGCTGAAACAGCCCGCCTAAATTCGACGATAAAGTGATCTGCCCAGCCAACGAGCATTCGCTCGCGAAGGCCCCAATAGGTATGTTCTCCCGACCCAATCTGAAATCTCATGTTATGATCGGGCAAATCAAAACGGAGGAAGAATGCATAACCGTTGTGGGATCTATTGGGCTGGATTCGTCGGCATTCTACTGGCGCTCACTGGCGCTCCATTCTTTATTTCAGATTCGATTGCTTTGGCTGCCGGGCAGACTGCTTTGGCGGCGGTGAAGAATCGCTCGCCATTACGACCCAATGCTTTCTATGCGCTTCCCCTTACCGCGATCAAGCCCAAAGGCTGGTTGCGACGCCAATTGGAAATCCAAGCACACGGTTTGACCGGGCACTTGGATGAATTCTGGCCTGATGTTGGACCCAACAGCGGATGGCTGGGAGGCACGGGGGAAAGCTGGGAGCGCGGCCCTTATTTCGCAGACGGACTGGTTCCATTGGCGTATCTACTGGACGACCCCAAACTCATTGCCAAGGCCAGGACGTGGATGGAATGGACACTCACCCACCAGAGGCCGGACGGCTCAATTGGGCCTGAGAAAAACAAAGACTGGTGGCCCAACATGGTCATGCTCAAGGCTCTCACCCAGTATCAGGAAGCCACCGGCGATCCAAGGGTCATTCCTGTGATGCAGGGTTATTTCCGCTATCAAGCGGCCAATCTCACCGCGCGCCCTCTCCAACAATGGGCCAAGTACCGGTGGGCGGATGAATTGGTGAGCGTGCTATGGCTCTACAATCGCACCGGTGATGGCGCTTTGCTCGATCTGGCGAGAACGCTTCAGCGCGAAGGGCACGATTGGAAAGGTGAATTTGAGAACTTCCCATTTAGCGCGAAAACAAATAAAAACGAACTGGGCCTGGGCCCTGGCGGACACAATAACGATGTGGCCATGAGCGCTCATGGCGTGAACAACGCGATGGCCCTGAAGACATCGGCGGAATGGTCGCTGGTCTCCGGTGACGCATCGGACCGCCGGGCCGCGAGCCAACAGTTGAGCGAACTGGAGGAATTCCACCTTCTGCCCAACGGCATGTTCAGTTGTGATGAGCATCTCGCCGGGCATGACCCTTCGCAGGGCACGGAACTTTGCTCGGTGGTTGAGGAACAATTCTCTCTGGAAAAACTTATCGGTATTCTGGGCCAGCCCGCTTTGGGTGATCGCCTGGAAAGAATCTCATTCAATGCCTTGCCGGGCACGTTCTCCAAAGATATGTGGGCCCACCAGTATGACCAACAGCCCAACCAGGTGATGGCAACGCTGGAGCAACGCGATTGGACGACCAACGGCCCGGAGGCAAATATATTCGGAGTGGAGCCGAATTTCGGCTGTTGCACCGCCAACATGCACCAGGGCTGGCCGAAATTTGCAGCCAGTTTGTGGATGGCCACACCCGATGATGGGCTTGCCGCCGTCGCTTATGCGCCTAGTGAAGTAAACAGTGTAGTGAGAAACGGAGTTGGCGTGAACATCCGCGAGGAAACCGATTACCCGTTTCGAAGCGAGATCCATTTCACCGTGAGTCCGGCAAGGCCAACCGTGTTTCCGCTCGAACTCAGGATTCCAGCCTGGGCTAAGTCAGCAAAGATTACAGTGAACGGAGGTGTGGCGGAAAGAGTTGGTCCGGGGAAATTCCACAGCATTGAACGCAAATGGAAAAAGGGAGACAAGGTGGTGCTGTCCCTTCCCATGCAAATTCGCACCTCGCGCGCCTATCACAACTCCGTAGTCGTGGAGCGCGGCCCATTGGTTTTTTCTCTGAGAATAGGCGAGAAGTGGCGGAAGATCGATAAAGGCATGTCCAAACCTGCGCCGTCGCCGGCAGCCGACTGGACGGTTGAACCCACAACCCCGTGGAATTATGGATTGATCATCAACCGCGATCATCCCGAACAATCCGTTGAAGTCGTCGAAAAGAAGATTGGCGAATTTCCCTTCAGCTCGGATGGGGCGCCGGTGGAGCTTCGAATCAAAGGCCGCCGGATTCCGGAATGGAAGCTGGTGGATGGGTCGGCCGGTCCCTTGCCCGTGAGTCCTGTATCAAGTAGTAAGGAGATGGAAACACTCACCTTGATTCCGTATGGCAGCGCCAAGCTTCGCATTACCGCTTTTCCGCAATTGGCCGAATAACAATATCTCGCCAGGCGAGAGAGTGTGGCTGCTGCACCCATTTTCAATCGCCGTCAAATGCTTCTGCTGACGACTACGGCTTACCGTCCCCCAGGTACCCCTCCCGTATTTTCGTCCTCCAGCTTAATCTCAAATGACCCGGGAGGCGTCACGCCCAGCAAGTGCTCCACAAAATAATCCCAACGGCGTCGCATGAGGTAGGGATTCCGGCCCTCACCGTGGAACATATTCGGAACCAGGAGCATGTCAAAATTCCTGTTGGCCTTGATCAGGGCGTCAACAAGCCGCATGGTTTCCACCGGATTCACATTATCATCCACGTCGCCGTGGACCAGAAGCAAATGGCCTTTCAATTTTCCCGCCAGAGTGACGTTGGACTGCGCCTTGTAATCCTCTCCCATCGGATAGCCTTGATAAAGCTCGTTCCACCACGCTTTGTCCAGGCGCGCATCGTGATCGCCGGAAATTGAAACACAGACTTTATAAAATTCGGGGTGCACCAGCATCGCGTGAGCGGAACCGTACCCTCCGGCCGAAGTTCCGTAAATGCCCACGCGGCTTAAATCCATATAAGGATATTTGGCGCCCATCTGTTTAATCAGCGCCACGTGGTCGTCAAATACGCCGCCCAGGTTTCTGTAAGAATACTCATGGAAAGCGCGCGACCTGCCTGTTGTTCCACGGCCGTCCACCATTACCAGAATGAACCCCAGCTCCGCCATGGACTGCTCCGGCGCGCGATAGGCTGCAAACGTTTTCGGAACGAAGAAACTTTGCGGCCCGGTGTATATCTGTTCGATGACGGGGTATTTTTTTGATGGATCAAAGTTTGAGGGCCGCCAGATTAGACCGTAAATATCCGTATTGCCGTCCGCGGCTTTGCCCTGAAAATGCACGGGAAATTTCCAGCCGGTCTTCAATAGAGCGCTTGCATCCGCCTTTTCGAGAACCTGCGCCACCGAACCGTCCGCGGCATGGCGCAACACCGATTCCCCGGGAAGGTCCACACGTGAATAGCTGTCCACAAAGTAGGCGCCGTCGGGGGAAAAGCTCACCGTGTGGTTGGCGTTTTCCGGCGTCAGCAATTGCAAACCGCTGCCGTCAAAATTAATTTTGTAAAGATGAGACAGGTACGGGTCTTCGTTGGGCTCCCGCCCGCATGCGAGGAAATATACCACGCGCGCCTTCTCATCCACATGCGCGATGCCGCGAACCACCCAGGGACCGCGTGTCACCTGGTTTTCAAGCTGGCCCGTTTGTCCGTTGTAAAGATAAATGTGATTCCATCCATCGCGCTCCGACGTCCAAAGAAGCTCAGCACCGTCATTCACAATCTCAATATGAGTTTCGCCCGGATCGACATAAGTGTTGGATTCCTCCTGCGCCACCGTTCGCTCCTTACCCGTCGCGGCATCAACTTCGCGGAACTCGAGACTCTTCCATCCGCGCGAGTGAAACTGATAATGAATCCGCTTGCTGTCTTTGAACCAGCCGAACGATGGCCCGCCCTGAAATTCAATCTCCAGGGGATCGGTTTGCATCTCAATCCGCCTGCTTTTCTGGAGGTCGAAAATAATGGGCTCCGCCTGGGAAAGAATTTCACCGGGCAGCGGATAGACATAAGTGAAAGATTTGGGACGCATCTGGTCCGGCGGCACGAATTGCATGGTGGTGAATCGCCCCACGTGCCGCGAATCGATTCGGTAGGTGACCAACTTGCTCGAATCGGGCGACCAGAAAACCGCCGGGCGCTCACGAGGGTCTTCCGTACCCTGTTCCACAATCAGCCGTGAAGAGGGCAGGGGCGTGGCATAGTCCCAACTCTTTTCGCCATCGTGGGTCAACTGCACCACTTCGCCGGTTGAAGTGTTGCGCACATAGAGATTGTAATGGTCAACGTAAGCGCTCCACTTCTTGTCAGGAGACAAAACTTCCCAGGGGTTGCGTGCCGCGTTGGAATCCTTGCTGCACTCATACTTGAGCAGACTGCACACCCAGTGCGCGCCGGCGGCTTCAAAATGGATGGCCTCGTCTTTGGGCGCAAACTCAAAAGTGTCGAAGGGGAGTTTATTTGGTTGGTAGAGATTGCCCGTAGCGTGGGAAAGCGCGGCGGCAAGCTTGGGATGGTCGAAGGCGGGCACGCGCGTGCCGGCTGCTGCATCCACCAGCAGGAATTCTTTGCCGGCGGGCCCCTCCTTGAGATACCAGAATCGCGCGGTCTTTTCAATCCAGTGTGGAGAAACGTCTGCCTCAGCAACAAGGTGGCGGACATTCGAAGGGAGGAATTTTTCCGCGCGCTCGTAGTCAGCCCGTGTGCCTTGTGCGCCCGCCAGAAGCGGCCAGAGGAAGACAGAAGTAATGCCCATGATTTTGCAGAGGCGAGCCACAAGTTTCATTGGTTACTCTCCTGTTCGAGCTGCGTCGGAGGGCCATCCTGGCTGTTACTTCTGGTTTCATACTCCCCCGGACAAATCTGAAAGCAGCGCCTGGGGCGCCATCCCTCGCTAATTTCCACCGCCAAAATCTGCCACACCCACCCGCACAATCGTGTCGCGCGATTTTGGGTTCAGCGGCTTCTCCGTCCAGACGCCGTACACGCGCCCGCCCAGTGCTGCGATACCGGTATAGTCTCCCATAAAGACATTTCCGGGATCGAATGAGCTGTCAGTGAACGCATAGTTAGCGAAGGTCTGCCCGCCATCAGTCGAGCGGGCCAGCACAATTTTCGCTTTCCTGTTGCCGGGGTCGTCGCGCCGATCATAGAAAATCACGTTAGCCGCGCCCGTTGTGGGATCGACCGCCAGCCAATGGAAGAAGTGGTCAGCGCCGTCGTGAATCGCATCGGAATTCACGCGCGTGGCATCCGTCCACGTGTGTCCGTGGTCGCCGGAAGTTGCGCAGAAGACATCCACCTCTCCATTGCGATAGTCACTCCACGCCACGTAGAGTTTATCCTGGCGCGGATCGAGCGCGATCACCGGGAAACCGTTGGCGCGCGCAACAGCTTCAACGTGAAACATGATGGGCGCGGTCTGAATGATATTTTGGGGAGTGGCAAAGCTGCGCCCGCCGTCCGTTGAAGTTGTGAAAACAATGTGATTGCCCAGGCTCCACACCACGTACAACGTGCCGTCCCGGCCCACCACACCGGAAAAGCCTTCTGCGGCTCCATTATCGTCGCGCGGCAGGCCGCGTTGCTTGTCAATTTCAAGCGGCGCGGACCAAGTCAGGCCATCGTCAGTCGAGCGCGAGAGCAGGATCTGCGAGTCTTCAATCGTCCAGCGCGTCCAACCGACATAGAGGTTGCCCGCATATGGCCCGGATGAATCGTCGGCCACAATGTAAGGCTTGTCCTCAAAGGGCATGCCAGGTTCGGTTGGATGCTTGATCACTGCTATATCATTCGCCTCCCAAGTCTTGCCGCCATCGAGCGACCGCCGGACGAACAACCCGCTCCGTGAGGCGTTATGTGCCCAATAGTTGAATGTGCCCAATTTATCAAAAGCCATATAACTTAGGATTGCATGACCATGCTTGTCATAAGTCACTGAGACATCGCCTGAGACTTTGTAGCCGGGGGGCGCAGTTCCGGTCGCATCTTCCCAATGCGCACCGGCATCCACTGAATACGCAATGTGCGCGTTGTCCTGGTAGGCCGCCGCGACTTGATTCGGGTTGCTGGAGTTGACGGCGATGGAAGGCTCGGTGAAAAATCCTGGTTTCCCGGTGATATCCGTCGCCACCGCATGCGGCGCCATCGGCAGCGCCTGGCTGAGGGCGAATGGTGCGGAAATTACCAGCACGGCCATAATGAAATTGAATTTCCCCACAGTTCCTCCTGGATGCTTATTCTGGTCCCGGGGCTCAAATGTGAGTTTTAGGCCCCAACCTTAATTCGCAGACATGATACAAAAATGAATTTAATATCGTACACCCAACTTTTTAAAATCATATTACACAACTCACTTTTACTTGTCAGGAGAAGATTTTTGCTGCTCTTTGGAGTGAAAATGGCTTGACAGTCCCTTGAATTTTCAATAGATAGACAGTTGGACTGAATTGATGGATACGTGCCGGTACACAACTGTTTCTGTTTGATGCTGTGTCCAGGCAACCTTTGTAACCATTGTCGTGGGAAGGCGGGGAACCTCTGCGCTGCCGGTCCGATGAATGCTCAGGTGTGCTTTAGAAAGAATTGGGTGAATTCGATCCACCCCTCCTCAGCAGCGATTCAGCTTGGCTTTTCCAATTTTACGCCAGAGACTTTTAGTGGACGAGCCAGCCCTTTGTCTCCTGATCGCCAGGTATTTTTGATGAAACCAATTCACCGTAGTGGATTTGGTCTGTGCATGACAGGTTCTAAGAGACGTATTTTATTGCGACCTTGATGATATTGGAGGACCAGCCGTTGCTACTTGAGGGAGTTTTTTCTGTCTTGCCCACGCCGTTCACGACCAGCGGCGATGTAGATGTTGAAAGCTTGCGGCGGGTGATTGATCTATTCATCGGCGCGGGAGTGAGCGGCCTTACCGCGCTGGGCGTTACCGGAGAGGTGGCGCGCCTAAACGAACGGGAGAGGGCGCTGGTGCTGGACACGGTGCTCTCTCATGTGACTGGGCGGGTTCCGGTCGTTGCAGGAGCGAGCGCCGACGGCCTGCGAACTTGCATCGATTACAGCCGGCAAGCCCTTGCTGCAGGAGCCGCAGCGGTGATGGTGAGTCCGCCACGAATGGCCAAACTGAACTCAGAGGCGGTGGTTGCGCACTTTTCCAAACTCGCTTCAGCCGTGGATATGGATATCGTCGTGCAGGACTACCCTCCCATCTCGGGATTCATTATGGAGGCTTCTCTGCTGACCCGCATCGCCCGCGAGATTCCCCGGGCGCGCAACATCAAGCTGGAGGATCCGCCCACGCCGCAAAAGACGGTGCGGATTCTGGAGCAGAGCCAGGGGATCGGTGTCAGCATTATGGGAGGTCTGGGCGGAGTCTTTCTCCTGGAAGAATTGCTGGCGGGCGCCTCCGGTGCGATGACGGGGTTTGCTTATCCGGAAATGCTGGTTGAGATAGTAAAACGGTTCAAGTCTGGCGACGTCGATATTGCCGCAGACAAGTTTTATCGCTACGTGCCGCTCATGCGTTTTGAATTTCAGGAGGGTATCGGCATGTCAATCCGCAAGGAAATCCTGCGGCGGCGGGGCGCTCTGGCGGATGCCAGCATTCGCGCGCCCGGAGCCTTGCTAGATTCCTCAACCCGCGCAGCGCTGGAGAGAGTGCTAAAGTGGATGCTCGACAAACAGGGGGTGCCATGGATCTCGGATTGAAAGGTAAAGTCGCCATGATCGCGGGCGCGAGCCGCGGCCTCGGCTTCGCGATTGCAAAAGTTCTCGCCAGCGAAGGAGCTCTGGTTTCTTTGGCCTCACGCAATTCCTCCGCCATCTCAAAAGCCGTCGAGCAGATTGAGCGCGAGAGTGGCGGCGCCGTCTTCGGTTTCGCGGCCGATGTTTCCACTGCCGACGCCATCGCAAGTTGGCATCAGGCCACCGTGAAACGGTTGGGCGAGGTTGATTTATTGGTCACAAATTCCGGCGGACCTCCAGCGGGAACTTCCATCTCGTTCAATGATGCCGCCTGGCAGAGCGCATTTGAGCTGCTGGTCATGAGCGCCATCCGGATGGCGCGCGCTGTTGTTCCATCCATGATCGAGAGGAAAACGGGCAGCATTGTGATGCTCACTTCCTCCAGCGTCAAGGAGCCTATTGCGAATCTGGCTCAATCCAATGTGCTGCGCCCCAGTGTGGCTGCGTTGGCCAAGACCCTGGCTAATGAACTGGCCGAGCATGGAATTCGAGTGAATCATGTAATGCCAGGACGGATCGCCACGGACCGCCTTCGTGAGTTGGACGAGATCAACAGCAAGAAAAATGGAATCACGGTTGAGGATCAGCAAAAACGCGCCACCGCCAACATTCCCCTGGGACGATATGGAATCCCCGATGAGTTTGGCCGGGCTGTGGCATTTCTTCTTTCGGACGCTGCGGGGTATATTACAGGAGCCTCTCTTCAAGTGGATGGCGGGCAGATGCGTAATGTTCTCTAATCCAATTTGGAAATGTCGGGGCTTCCTGGCGTATACTCGAACGGTCTCAAATACGGTTAGGCATCTGGAATCTCAATCAATCGATGACAGGTCATATGGGCCAAAGTCCTGCAAATGGAATTGACACTTCGGAGACAACAGCACTTTCCCCGGAAAATTCGAATATCAGTGAAAGGACTTTTCAACGGGTTCGTGAACTGATCATACGAGGAAAGTTGGCGCCCGGCACTCGAATTGTCGAAGCTGATCTCGCCGATCGGCTCGGAGTGAGCAGAACTCCCATAAGGGCGGCGCTCCATCGTCTGAGGCAGGAAGGGTATATCCTTATCGCGCTTGGAAATGGCAGCAAGGCGCGATTGTCTGTTGCGCCGCTCACCCAGGAAGACGCGCGTGAACTTTATCTGATCGTTGGACATTTGGAAGGCTTGGCGGCGAGATCAACGGCTCAGCTTGAACCGATGCGACGAGCCGACCTGGTCGAAAAGCTCGCGACGCTGAATGACGGCCTCCGCGAATTGGCGGAATCCAGGGTGTCGGACCCGAACCGGATATTTGATCTGGATATGAATTTCCATCAAGCCATTGTTGATGCGAGCGCGGGTCCGCGGCTCAGGGCGATTCACAGCGCCACGAAACCTCAAGCCGAGCGTTATTGGCGGCTCTATGCCAGCGCTATTTTAGACCAACTCGGAATCTCGGTTGGCGAGCACCTCCTCATCATTCAAAGTATTGGAGACGGTGACAGCGATGGCGCGGAGCGGTCGGTTCTGATGAATTGGCAAAACGGGGCTGAGCGCTTGGGCCGGGTGATTGAGACCCACGGTGAGCGCGGCAGTTGGTAATTTACGGCTGCCGCCTGAGGTAGGGCAAGGCGGAGTTCAACGGAAATTCACTTTACTTTTCCGGCCTGAAGTATACAAATCAGGATACACCAAGTTTCCAGCGTCCGGAGCTTCCGCATACGTTTGTTTATTGCGCCGGGTGGCAGATTGATTTTTCCGAAAGGGAGTTGAAACGTCCCATGACAGTCATGCGCAGTTTTTTCCTTTTCTGCTCGCAAAATAAATGGATGCGCGAACATGCGACTCGTTATGGTTTTGTGCGCCGCGCCGTTTCTCGATTTATGCCGGGCGAAACAGTGTCGGATGCGCTCACGTCCGCCATCAGTCTGCAGGGCCAATCGATTGGGTCCGTCTTTACACTTCTCGGGGAAAATGTTTCTGACCCGGCTGAAGCTGAACGCGTCACCGCTCACTATGTTGACGTCCTGCGGCGTATCCGCGAAACCGGACTGCTCACGGAGGTCTCTATAAAACTCACTCAACTGGGTTTGGACCTGAGCCCGGAACTCTGCTATGCGAACGTAAAAAAGATTATTGAGCAAGCCGGCGCCGGGAGCGTTGTCTGGATCGACATGGAGGCCAGCAACTATGTTGATGCAACTCTTGAATTGTACCGCCGCGCGCGCCAAGCCTACCCCAACGTGGGAATCTGCCTGCAAGCGTATCTCTATCGAACGGCGAAGGACATTGCCAACCTCTTGCCACTGGGTCCGGCCATCCGCCTGGTCAAGGGTGCCTATCAGGAACCCGCCACCGTGGCTTATCCACGCAAAAAAGACGTGGACGAAAATTACTTTGCCCTGGCCAAACAGATGCTGAGTGATGACGCGCGCGCCGTCGGTTTGCGCGCAGCTTTCGCCACGCATGACCGCAAGCTTATCCAGAGAATCATCGATGATGCAGAGTTAAAGAAGCTCGGCAAAGACAGCTTTGAATTCCAAATGCTTTATGGAATTCAACGCGAAGAACAGCTTCGCCTGGCGCGCGAAGGTTGGAAATCGATAGTGCTGATTGCGTATGGAAGCTTTTGGTTTCCGTGGTACATGAGGAGACTGGCAGAGCGGCCGGCCAATATCCTGTTTGTTCTTCGCAATCTTTTCGCGGCTTAGCCACTGCCAAGCCGGCTTCTCGAATGGCATCCATGGCAAGGATGGCCATGACACATTCCCGTGACGGTACGGGCTCCCCGCGCTCGCACGGAGCAACTTTGTTTCAGACCAAGGAGGAAGACCCCATGCGAGTAACCAACGTCTGGTCCCGGAGGCTTTTCCTCGGGTTGCTGGCCATCGCTATTTGTGCCGTCCCTGCATCCGCGCAAAGTCAATCTCCGCGCAAGGTGCCGGAGGGCTTCCGATTTCGATTCTTTGGTCCAGCCGTGGGCAACCGGGTTGCGTCTGTCGCCGGTATTGCGGGGGATCCGAGTACGTACTACGCCGGGGCGGCGTCGGGCGGCGTTTGGAAATCCAACGACGGCGGAAACCACTGGGGCCCGATTTTTGACAGCCAGCCCGCCGCGGCCATCGGCGCCCTCGCTGTGGCGCCCTCCGACCCCAACGTTGTCTGGGTGGGAACGGGTGAAGCCTGGGCTATCCGCGACAGCGACGTGATGGGCAACGGTGTTTATAAGTCCACCGATGCCGGCAAGACATGGAATCACACGGGTCTGGAAGAGACGGGACGCATTGGCCGGATCGTTGTTGACCCGAAGAATCCTGACACCGTCTTCGTCTGCGCGGTCGGACGGATGACGGGACCGCAGCAGGAACGCGGCGTCTATCGGACTACCGACGGTGGGCAGCATTGGGATCGTGTACTTTTCGTCGACCCAAACACGGGCTGCTCCGGCCTCGCGATGGACCCCCATAACCCGCGAGTGCTGTTTGCCGGCATGTGGCAGGTGGAAATGCATACTTGGGGAGAGTTCAGCGGCGGACCGGGGAGTGGCGTCTACTTGTCGCGCGATGGCGGCGCGAAGTGGACACGCATCGAAGGCCATGGATTGCCCAAACCGCCGGTGGGGAAAATCGATGTGGCCGTCGCGCCCACCGATTCAAATCGCATCTATGCGCTGATTCAAACCAGTGACCAAGGTTCGCTCTGGCGCTCGGATGATGCCGGCGAGAAATGGCGCGTGGTGAATTACGACAGAACGCTGATCGGACGGGCCGGCTATTACATCCGCCTCGCCGTCTCCACCGGAAATGAAAATGAGGTCTACATATCCAACAGTAGTTTCTTTCAATCGTTGGACGGTGGTGAGAACTTCCGGCTGGTTCACTGGGGCGGCGACAACCACGACATCTGGGTGGATCCGCTCAATCCCGACCGTTTCGTAATCACCCACGACGGCGGATTGGACATCACCACCGTTCACGGCCGCGGCTTCCATCCCGTTAAACTACCGATCGGGCAAATGTACCACGTCGCCGTCGACAACCAAATCCCTTTTTATGACGTCTACAGCAATATGCAGGATGATGGCAATATGCGCGGGCCCAGCCTGCCTCCCAGCTTGGGTGGAGACGATGACGATGACCATGAAGTTGGCTGGGACCACGGGATGGGCGGTTGTGAATCCGGCTTCACGATCCCGGATCCCACCAACCCGGACATCGTCTGGGCCACCTGCTACGGCAATGAGGTGACGCGCTGGGACGCCAAGACCAAGCTCGCACGCTCGGTGAGCCCGTGGATGCATACGCTTGACTCACCGCCGAACGAAGTGAAGTATCGCTGCCATTGGACGCCGCCGCTGGCTATTGATCCATTCGATCACAACACCGTTTATTATGGTTGCCAGGTCATCTTTAAAACCTCGAACGGCGGCCAAAGCTGGAGCGTCATCAGCCCTGATCTTTCCACGCAGGATCCAAGCCGGAATGTCTCCTCCGGAGGATTGGTTGGCGATAATCTCGGTCAGTTTTATGCCGAAGTTGTTTTCGCCATCGCGCCTTCACAAATCCAGAAGGGCCTGATATGGGCGGGCACCAACGACGGGCTTGTTTGGAACACCAGGGACGGCGGCGGCCACTGGACCAACGTCACCAAAAATATTACCGGCCTTCCCCCTTGGGGAAGTGTCACCAGCATTGAGCCCTCTCATTTCGACGCCGGAACCGCATACGTCTCGGTTGACTTCCATTTGATGGACAATCGGGACCCCTTCATTTACCGGACCACGGATTACGGGCAGACTTGGACTCTGATTAGCGGCGGCCTGCCCAGGCACCCGCTGTCATACGTCCGCATCATCGCGGAGGACCCCAACTGCAAAGGGCTTTTATTCGCCGGAACCGGGAACGGTCTCTACAAGTCCCTCGATGATGGCGGGCACTGGTCACCGCTCCAG
>DASYXZ010000197.1:0-3424 GCA_035934315.1 Terriglobia bacterium
TTGGAGCGCTCGACGGCGCGCTGCCAGCCGGCATACAATTCGTCGCGCCGGGCGGCGCTCATTTTGGGCTCGAAGCGGCGCTGCACTTTACGTTGCGCGGACAATTCTTGTTCATCCTTCCAGAATCCGACGGCCAGGCCGGCAAGATACGCGGCGCCGAGCGCCGTTGATTCCGTCGAGGCGGGGCGTTCGACAGGAATGCCGAGAATATCTGCCTGGAATTGGCACAAGAAATCGTTTTGCGCCGCGCCGCCGTCCACGCGCAGCACTGCAGCGTGAATTCCGGAATCGGCCGCCATGCAATCCACGACGGCGCGCGTTTGATAGGCGATTGATTCAAGCGCGGCGCGAACAATATGATTTCGATTGGAGCCGCGCGTGAGCCCCAGGATGGCGCCGCGCGCGTAGGCGTCCCAGTGCGGCGCGCCGAGACCCACGAAGGCGGGAACGAAATATACTCCACCCGTGTCAGAGACGGCTCGCGCCATCGCATCACTCTCCGCCGCGTTCCCAATAATCCTTAACTCATCGCGCAGCCATTGCATTGCCGCGCCGGCAATAAAGACGCTGCCCTCCAGCGCATACGTTGTGGCGCTGTTAAGCTTCCAGGCAACGGTCGAGAGCAGCCCTGAGTCCGAGTGGGGAACCTCAGCTCCTGTGTTCATCAGGAGGAAACAGCCGGTGCCATAAGTATTCTTGACGTCTCCACGCTTCCAGCATTGATGGCCGAAAAGCGCTGCCTGCTGGTCACCCGAAACGCCGGCGATGGGAATTTTGCCGCCGAACAACGCGGTATGGCCCATGACTTCGCTTGAAGATTTGACTTCCGGCAATAGCCCAGCGGGAACGCGAAAGTAGCTCAGGATTTCCTGATCCCACGCAAGCGAATGGATATTAAAAAGCAAAGTGCGCGAGGCGTTCGATACATCGGTTGCGTGCGCGCGGCCGCCGGTCAATTTCCAGATGAGCCACGTGTCAAGGGTGCCGCAAGCGAGCTCGCCGCGCTCCGCACGGTCGCGTGCTCCGGGAACATTTTCCAGGAGCCAGGCGATTTTAGTTCCGGAGAAATAAGCGTCGGTCACCAGACCCGTCTTCTCGCGGAGCGTACGGTCAAATCCTTCCGCACGGAGGCGGTCGCACATTGCCGCAGTACGGCGGCACTGCCAGACGATTGCGTGATAAAGGGGCTCGCCGGTCTTACGGTCCCACAGCACCACGGTCTCGCGCTGGTTGGTGATCCCGATGGCGGCAATGGCCTCGGGGTGGATTTTTGTTTCTGCCAGAATTTTCCAGGCCACGGCCAGTTGCGATTCCCAGATTTCCTCCGCGTCATGCTCAACCCATCCGGGTTGGGGATAATACTGTTTGAATTCCTGGTTGGCGGCGGCGCGAACGTTTCCGTCGCGGTCAAAGAGGATGGCGCGAGAACTCGTTGTGCCCTGATCCAGGGCAAGAATGTATTTGGGCATGTTGTTGCCGCGCTTAGCTTAGACCAGAGAGGGCCGGAACGGCAAATTGTTTTACGAAGAGGATAAAAATAGTGTGGGGCGCGAAATCAATTGATTGGGAGAAGGGGCATGCGGCTCAGCTTCGCCGTTTGCTGGGCCGGTATTTCTGGCGATAATCTTCGAGCTCTTCAATCGAAATCGTAAAGTGTTTCTTCAGCGGTTCCTCTGCGTTTTCCCCGGCGAGCGCGCGTTGCAACTTCTGGTAGCAAATGGCGGCGGCGTCCTGGTAGGGCACGTGTTGGTCCACAAACGCCTGGTTTGAAATGGTGAAGGTAAACTCACGCGCTTCGTTCTTCATATCCACGACCCGGTAAGAGTACTCCCTCCCGCGCGCCTTTAGTTGGAAACCAACATATTGGATGACCATTCACAGCTCCGATCACAATTGGGTAGGTGGGGGCTCCCACCCGCTCATCGGTCGATTTTACGTCTCACGATTGTCGCGGATGGGAGTCTTGCCCGATGTCTTACAATTTGACTACGTTTTCAGCTTGCAGCCCTTTGGGGCCCTGGGTCACTGTGAATTCCACCGCCTGGCCTTCAGCGAGTGACTTAAAGCCGGTGTCTTGAATGGCCGAGTGATGCACGAAAACGTCCGCGCCGGAAGCGCGCTGGATAAATCCATAGCCCTTCGCGTCGTTAAACCACTTAACCTTGCCTTGTTCCTTTTCCATATTCGTATTCCGATCCTTTTTTGTTAAATTTTCCTGTTCTGCTCTCGCAACCACTCGCCAAACGCAAAAAAAACCACAAAATCAACGATTTTGCGGCCTCTTCCCTGGTACCGGGTCACAAAAACTGATCAAGCTCCTTACTAATATACACTATAAAATATCATTATGCCAGCCTTAATTGTTCTTGATGCTAAAAAGCCTGTCTTGCGCCGGTGTAAAGTAATTGAAATAATGTTAACTTTTATTATAACAATGAAGTGAATTCCACCCCTTCTACGACAGCTCTTGAACGGCCAACGGCTTGGTGGCATACTCACATGGAGTGATTCCGGTCAAAATATTATTCAGATCTAAAACTTTTGGCCTCAAAGGTGCATCATAATTTACGAAACCCAAAGCGCCGTTTCCTGGCGCGGGCGGCTTTGGATTTAAAAAACAGACAGAAGGAAGAAAAGGAAATTCCATGGCAGACAAAGAAGGTCGTGGCGCCGGCCACGCGATGTTCGGCTTGAATGATCCTGAACCGCGCCAGACTGCGCCCCCCGAACCTTCCCCGGCCACTCCGGTGGCGCCTCCGGGCGCGCCGCAGTATGTTTATGTTCAGGCGCCACCACCGCCGGTTTATCCATCCGGCGCAGGCGGAGGAAAAATCATCCCGGCACTTGTGGCGATTTTATTGATCTTCGCCGGCGTCAATCTTTACCTGGGATATGCCACGCGCCGCCAGTTTAATGACCAGATGTCTCTGCAGAACGACCAGTTGAATCTTTTGGCTCGCCGAATGGATTCTAGCGAAAACAAATACGCCGAATTGAGCAGCCAGTTCCGGGTGAAGTTGGGCTTGTCGCAGGCCGAGGCGGCGCGCGCGCGCGCCCTGGCGGCGCAGATCCAGCAGCAGCAGAAGCAAACTGCTCAACAATTGACTGACGCGATCGCCAAGAAAGCCAGCGCGGAAGAGCTGAACAAACTTCAGGCTGACTCCAACGCTAAAATCGGCGGCCTATCGGGCGACCTCGCGGGGACGAAGAAAGATTTGGAGGATACCAAGAATTCCTTTAACAGTGCGCTGACGGGCACCAAAGGCGAACTGACCGGCGCCATCGCGCGCACTCACGATGAACTGGTGGAGCTCGCTCATCGGACGGACCGCGACTACTTTGAATTTAGCGTGCATGGCAAAAAAGGAAAGCAAAAGGTGGGCACGGTGACCATCCAGCTTACCAAAACAGACGTGAAGCATAA
>DASYXZ010000205.1:0-6369 GCA_035934315.1 Terriglobia bacterium
CGCAATACGGCGCGACCTGGAGATGGTGGAGGAGGCCCGCGATTTTCTGGACGAAAGTTCGCGCCCCAGTTGCTCCTCGCTCAAAGATCCGCGCGACATTTTGAAAAAGCTGGGCATTGAAGGCGTGGCGCTCGATCCACACGACATTCTGGCGCTTATTGAATTGGCGCGCGCGGCGTGCGACCTTCGCGGCCTGTTCCACAAAAGCCCGTTCGCCCGGCTCGACGAACTGGCGGGCGCAATGGCGGACTTCCGCGAGTTGGTGAAAGACCTCGACGGGAAAATTCTTCCTGACGGCACGGTGGATTCGTCGGCCAGCAGGGAACTCGCCCGCATCCGCCGCTCCACCGAACGTCTGCGAGGTGAAGTGCAATCGACGCTTGAAAAGCTGGTGCGACAGTTCAGCCATGATGAAGTCCTGCAGGACGCCGTTGTGACGTTGCGCAATGAACGGTTTGTGATTCCCGTGCGCACTGAAGAAAAGCGGCGCGTGGGTGGCGTGATTCACGGCGCCAGCTCTTCCGGCGCCACTGTGTTTGTGGAGCCGCTCGAAACCGTGCCGCTCAACAACGAATTGGTTGAGCTTCAAGAACGGGAGTTCGCCGAAGTCCAGCGCATTCTGGCCGAGTTCAGTGAAAAGCTGCGCGCGCAAAAAGCGCCACTCGGCGGCGCCGCAGAAATTCTAAGTGATCTCGATTTCGCCTTTGCCAAGGCGGAATTCGCACGCGCTTACAATTGTTGCCTGCCTGAATTTATTTCAACCCCCGGCATCGTGCTTAAAGACGTCCGGCACCCGCTGCTTGAAAAATCATTGCGTGCCCAGAAGCGGAAATCTGTTCCCATAACCATTGAGCTAACCGCGCCGAAACTTTTGATGGTCATCAGCGGTCCCAACACCGGGGGCAAAACTGTGGCGTTGAAAACCGCTGGCATTGCAGTACTCATGGCGCAGGCCGGCCTGCCCGTCGCCGCGAGTGAAGCGCGCCTGCCCATCTTTCACCGCGTGCTGGCGGATATCGGGGATCAGCAATCCATCCAGGCCAACCTCAGCACTTTTTCCGCCCACATCGCAAACATTCAGTCCATGGTTTCCGTCGCGGACAAAAATGATTTGGTCCTGCTCGATGAAATCGGCGCCAGCACGGAACCCAACGAAGGCGCGGCGTTGGCCGTCGCCATCCTGGAACATTTTCGCGAGCGCGGCGCGATGACTTTTGTCAGCACCCACCATTCGCGATTGAAGGCTTATGCTGGCGAAACCCCGCAGGCGTTGAACTCGAGCATGGAATTTGACGAGGTCACGCTCCAACCCACTTACCGCCTGATCAGCGGGTTGCCGGGCAAGTCGAGCGGCATCGATACGGCTGAGCGCCTGGGCCTGGCTACATCCATCGTCCAAAAGGCGCGCGCCCTTCTCAATCCCGCTGACGCTGAAGCCGCGGCGCTCGTCGCTTCGCTTCACGAACAGAAATCGGATTTTGATAGCAGGATCAATGATCTTGACCGGCAGCGCGCGGAATTTGAAGCGCGCCGCGTTGAGCTCGAGGAGAAATTCGAGCAGGAACGCCGCAAGAAACTCCGCGAGCTGGATTCGCGCCTGGAGGAAACGCTGAAGCAGTACGAAAAAAAGTGGGAGGCGACGGTCTCCGGGATTCAAGCCCAGGCTCTGGCGCAGGGCCAGGCAAGGAGTCTGGGCAAAAAAGTGGAACGCAAGGCTGCCACATTGCGGAGTGACGCCCGCGAAGAATGGAACGCCCAGGTACTTGAAACACTGGGAGCGCCGTCTTTAGAAGAAAGCCGGGTGATTGAGGCGCCGCCCGCCGTCGGTGATCTGGTAAAAGTCGCCAACCTATCGACTTCAGGAACTGTCACCGCGCTGGCGGGAGATGACGAGATTGAAGTAATGGTCGGCCAATTGCGGATGCGCGTGCGCAAAGACGAAGTGCAAGTGCTGGCTCGGGCGAAGGGCGACAGTCTGACTTCAGGCGAGGCTAATGCCCAAGGTTCGAGCCAATCCAGCCGCCGGGCGGCGAGCCATGCGGACGCTGACTCGGGACCGGCGGCAGCGGAAATTAATGTGATTGGCACGACCTCTGACGAAGCTCGTGACCTGGTGGATAAATTCCTCGACGAAAGTTTTGTCGGAGGCCGCTTTCGTTTGCGCGTGGTCCACGGGCACGGCAAAGGAATCTTGATGCGCGCCCTTCATGAGATGTTCGCGCAACACCCTCATGTGGAAAACTTTTATCCCGCCCCTCAGAACGAAGGTGGCGCGGGTGCGACGATTGTGGAGTTGAAGTTATAGGAGGGGCCACCCATTTTTTCCGGCCAGCCATGGGAAACACCAACCTGTACTGGTTCTCAATCCTCAGTTTTATTTTCGTTTCGGCATTTAGTTTTACTTTCATCAGTCGCGTCGGCGGATGGGCGTCGCTCGCCGGGGCCTATCGAATCTCGGAGCCCTTTTCGGGAAGCCAATGGAAATTTGAAAGCGGCCAGATGCGTTATTTGACTGGCTACAACCATTGCCTTACCGTTGGGGCCGATCCGCGCGGACTTTACCTCAGTATTCTATGGCCTTTGCGAATCTCGCATCCTCCGTTGTTCATTCCCTGGCGGGATATTTCATTGGTTTCGAAAACATTTTTCGGGATTAAATACGTGGAGCTTCGTCTTGGGCGCGAGACCCCAATTCCATTTCGAATCAGCGATCGATTGGCACAGAAACTGAAATCAGCTGCCGCTGCGAGTTGGCCCATGGAATCAATTGCCTGATTGCGGACGCAGGAACGAGTGAGCCTGGCTTCGCGGCTCACCCCGTGCGGCAGGGCCCGTCCAAAGTCGTGTGCTTCTGTTTTAGGAAAAGATAAGGGCGCTTCCGAAGTACCATCACGGCTGGGTAGCGCCCTTCTTCATCAGGGAAGCCTATTGGGAGGCTCCTGAAAGGTGGCTGGTCAATTAAACTGACCGGTCCTTTTATATGTGAAGATGGCGTTTGATTTTTCCCCCAATTGATGTGTGTGTGCTTGCCCTCGGGTTCACATTCTGTGAAGCGTCAGCCCGCGCCGAGAAACATCCCGGCGGAGTCCATTCCGACTAAGGAGCTGGAGTGCAGCGAGCGGGCAGGGTGAGCAATTGGCCGGAGTAAATAACGTTGGCATTCGGAATCATGGGATTCGCCCTGGCAATACAACTCCACGCCAGGCCGTTTCCGAAACTGGCCTGGGCAAGCTTCCACAGCGTGTCACCCTTGTGGACGCGGACTTGCGAAGCCATTGATGAGGTTGCCTCTTTTTGAGGCATCTGAATCCATTCTCCGGCGCGTATAAGATTGGGGTCCTTCAATTGGGGGTTGACTGCCAGGATTTTTCGCCAAAGAGACCCGTTACCGAGGCGCCGTCGGGCCAGGCGCCAAAGTGAATCGCCTGGATTGATGCGGATCTTTTCGCCGCCGAAAAGCGTGGGACGTTTTTGAAATTCCGGTTGGCGGATCAACCGGGGTTCCTTCTGGAAAGGATCGCGGATAGGAACAGCGCGGGGCCGGGTAAGAGTGGGCGAAGCCAGCGCCGGCTTCGCGCCGGGTAGTACATCGGTCTTGTCCGCATCCAATATTTCTTCAAGCTGCTTCAACATGCGATAGCGGCGGGCCACATCGCCCAAAGGCTCTTCTCTCTGATGGGTGGCCTCACTGGTTACGGTGCTTGATTCAGGAGCAAAAGGTTGTGAGGGATCTTTGCGGTCCGCCTCAAAGCGCGCGCGGTCCTCGGGAACGAGAATCTGCCGGCGCTCCAAATCATCGTTGGTATAAACGTGCCGGGTGGCGCGAGGGAGATGTTTTTGGCGCGCGCGTTCCTGTCGTGCAACGTCCCCCAAACTCTGTGCGAGGCCCGCTTCAACACCCAGTGTAGATAAACACGCGATCCAGGCGAAGGCAATTCTGGCAAATTGCTTGGTTTCTGGCTTCATCAGATGATTGATTTCTATAAGTTACTTGATTCAAAAATATCACCAGCAAATCTAAAGCTTTATGGAGTGCAAATCAAGATTTATTTTTGGTCCTGCTATATACTTGTACGTTATACTCTGTCTTGTTACCATGTTGTCCGGATTTCAGCTCTGGGGGTTGATTTCGTTTTGGTTTCCTCCGTCAGTTGCGGGTTGTCGGCTTTAAACTGCTTGCTGGAGAGGTCTAGTATTGGCACCCAGGTCAAAATCGGGAATTTACCCGATTGCGCCATGCGAATTCCTGGCTTAAAATTTTGTGTGAGCTAATGGAGAGAGGCGGCTTTTCTGCACCGGCCGAGGGCAGGTTTCCTTCGAGTTGAAGAGCAGTTTTGACAAATACCATTGGCTCGGACGTCGGCCTTTCGTTTATTCTGGGAGTATAAGGAGCTCTAAAATGAAAAAACTTGGTCTAATTCTTCTGTTGCTTTTGTACTGTGCGCCGGCATTCGCGCGCGAAAGCCAGTTGCAAAAGGCAACCAATATTCTCAACGAGATTATGGGAACTCCTGACAAAGGTATTCCTGATGAATTGCTGGACAGGGCAGTTTGCGTTGGCATAGTTCCTTCTCAGTTCAAATTCGCTCTCGGACTCGGTGGCACTTATGGCCGCGGCGTCCTGGTGTGCCGCAAGGGTGGCGATGGTGCGTGGGGCGCGCCATCCATGTTCACCTTGGGCGCGGCGAGCGTCGGGTTTCAGATTGGCGGTAAAGCAACCGACGTGGTCTTTATCGTGATGAACCCCGAAGGGGCTCGGAAATTGGTCCAGGACAGCGTCAAGCTGGGCGCGGAAGCTTCCGTTGCGGCCGGACCGGTGGGCCGATCTGCAGAAGGCGCAACCGACGCTCAACTCCACGCGGAAATTCTGAGTTATTCGCGGACAAGAGGCTTGTTTGCCGGGCTGTCATTGGACGGGGCCGTGTTGAAGCAGGATAAAGATGACAACCAAAAACTTTACGGGCGCGAGGTGAGTGCCAGACAAATCTTAATTGACGGCACGGTGGCCACTCCTCCATCGGCGCTGCCCCTGGACAATACGCTGGCGAAGTATTCGCCCAAGGGCGGGCAGTCGTTCAGGCGAGTGTAATCGCCCGTCTGGCGTAGAGAGCGTGCCGCCAAAAGAGGCAACATGAAAACTGCAACCATTGCGGGAATCTTGCTGATTATTCTTGGCATCGTCTCGCTGGTTTTCCAGGGCATCACCTATAAGACAGAGAGGAATGTGATAAGCCTGGGCCCGATTCAAGCGGCGGAGGAAACGAAAAAGCAGATTCCCTTGCCACCGATTCTGGGCGGAATCGCGCTGGTCGCAGGCATCGCCCTCGTTGCCGTTGGATCAAGGAAAAGGGCATAGGCGCTAAAGCCTGCGCCCGATTCTGTTTAAGCCTGTGCCTGCCTTGGGCTCAACCTGCCATTGGAGCTACGAAACTTATTCCCGCCCGCTGCATCGAAAAGAAGGAGCTTGCGATAATCGGGTTTGGATATAATCAGGCGTACAGGCCTCTAAAATAGGCGCCAGAACAGGGGAGAGAGATGCCGTTAATTCGAGACGAAGATATTGCTGAAATTCGGGAAAGATTTAAGCAAATGGTTAATCCTGTGAAGCTGGTTCATTTCACGCAGGAGCTTAATCTTGAGCACGGGCGTGTGGCCAGGCAACTGCTGGAAGAGCTTGTGGGGACTTCGGACAAAATCTCAGTTGAGGTTTTTAATTTTTTGATCGACAAAGAAAAAGTAGCGGAATATGGAGTGGATAAAGTTCCGGCCACGGTGGTGCGAAACGGAAAAGATTATGGCATCCGCTTTTACGGCGTTCCCGCCGGGTACGAATTCTCAACTCTACTCGACGCCATTTTGAACGTCTCGGCGGGCGACTCCGGTCTGGGCGAAGACATCAAAGAAAAACTAAAACAAATCACCCAACCCCTGCATTTGGAAGTTTTTGTAACCCCCACTTGACCGCACTGCCCGCGGGCCGTGCGCCTGGCTCACCAGTTTGCGATGGAAAGTGATTACATCAAAGCCGATTGCATTGAGGCAACCGAGTTCCCTGAATTGGCGGGGAAGTACAGCGTTTACGCCGTGCCTCGGACGGTCATTAATGAATCGGCTTTTATCGAAGGCTCAATGCCTGAAGAATTTTTCCTGGAAAGTATTTTGAAAACTATCGAGCCCGCCGAAGGAAGTGGGCAGCAGGAAGAAAGCAAGACCCGCTAATATTTTAAAACTGAGTGGATGTCATACTGCTTAATTTTCTCGCGGCCTTTCAAAAAATCCAGCTCGATTAAGAATCCCATTCCCGCCACGCGACCACCCAGTGATTCGACCAATCCCGCGACTGCGGCGGCAGTTCCGCCGGTGGCCAAC
>DASYXZ010000224.1:0-11152 GCA_035934315.1 Terriglobia bacterium
GGAGCACATCAAGATTCATGGGGCGGCGCTGGAAGGCAACCTGGAGGGGGATGCGGTGGATCGCGACGCGATCGTGTTCTTGCCGCCGGGGTACGCCAAGGAGAAGCACCGGCGCTACCCGGTCGTCTATGCCTTGCACGGTTATTCCATCGGCGCCGAGCAGTGGAGTCACGAAATTCACGTGCCCCAGACCATCGAAGGCGCGTTTGCACAAGGCGCCCAGGAAATGATTGTGGTGTTGCCCGATTCGAAGACCGTATATGGCGGCTCAATGTATTCGAGTTCTGTGACCACCGGTGACTTCGAGCGGTACGTCGCGCACGACGTGGTCGCGTACATTGACGCTCACTATCGCACGATTCCCAACCGGCTGGCTCGCGGCTTGGCAGGCCATTCCATGGGCGGTTATGGAGCCGTTCGCATTGGAATGAAACATCCCGACGTGTTCGGAAGCCTTTACGTGATGAGTGCCTGTTGCCTTTCGCCGAGGGGTTCGAGGCCTCGGGGCGCCGGGCCGGCGAATCCAGCCATGCAGAAGGCCATGGAGGAGCAAGAGAAGCAATTGGAATCGGTCAAGAGTCCTGCCGACGCGGCGGGATTGTCGTTCTTCGTCCGCGCGCAACTCGCTTCGGCCGCGGCTTGGGCGCCCGACCCGAAGAATCCGCCGCTCTATCTCGACTTGCCGACGAAAAACGGCGAGCCCCAGCCCGAGGTGTCCGCCAAATTCACGGCCAACGCGCCTTTGGCCTTCATCGATCAGTACATCGACAGTTTGCGCCAATACCGCGCCATCGCGCTCGATGTGGGGGACCAGGATGGCTTGCGCTTTGACATGACCAAACTGCACCAAATTCTCGATAACTATGGAATCGTTAACAGCTTTGAGACTTATCACGGCACTCATACCAGCGCCGTGGCGGATCGCTTTCAGAACCACGTGATCCCGTTTTTCAGCAAGAATCTATGTTCGAAAAACTGCCAGTAGCCTTAGCCGACAGGCTGGAGGCGGAAGTCAGCAAATCTCGATCCCGTGGAGTAGGCATGGCCAATTCCTTCGATCGCCGCAGTTTCCTTTTCGGCTCCGCTCTGGCCGCCGCCGGCACGCTGCTGCCGGCGGCCAGCCCGGGAGCCGATCCGCCGCAGAGTTTTCCGGGCGCGGCACCCATCACGCTGGAGGAATCGCCCTCCGAAGTCGTGCTGCGCAACGGGACCGAAACCGTGCGGATCACCGTCTGCGCGCCCGACGTGATCCACATCGTGGCCGGGCCGGGCAACCCCGCGGGCGCCTCTCCCAAATCTCCCTGGATCGTCACGCCGTGCGTCCCGCTGAAGCCGGAGGTCACGCGCACGTCGAATCACGCCACGCTGCGCACGTCCAAGCTGACAGTGGAAATCAACTCGAAGACGGCGCTTCTCCGTTTCCTCGATTCGAATGGAAAAGCACTTTTGCAGGAATCCGAGCGGGTCCCACGGCGGTACGTTCCCACGGAAGCAAACGGGGAAAAGCTTTACCGCGTTGACGAGCGCTTTTTCCCCGATGCGCTGGAAGGCTTTTACGGGCTTGGCCAGCACCAAAGCGGGGTTTTCGATCAGCGCGGCGCCGTGGTCGAATTGGCGCAGGCCAACACTGACGTTGCCATTCCCATGCTTGTCTCCACGCTCGGTTATGGCCTGCTCTGGAATACCGCGTCGAAATCCTTTTTCGACAATCGCTTTCCCACCGAACTGAAACTCACGGCCGAGGCCGCCGACGCTATTGATTACTACGTCTTCTACGGGCCGTCCATGGACCGGATCATTCAGATCTACCGCAACATGACGGGGCGCGCGCCGATGTTCGGCCGCTGGGCCTACGGCTTCGTGCAATCGAAGGACCGCTATCGCTCGGCCAAGGAGCTGCTTGATATTGCCGCCGAGTATCGCGACCAGCACGTTCCTTTGGATCTCATCGTGCAGGATTGGTTCTGGTGGAAGCTCCAGGGCGATCCGGAATATGCCGAAAGCTATCTCAAGCCCTGGCCCGACGTTCCCGCCGCGCTCGAAAAGCTGCATGCGGAAAACGTCCACGCCATCATCTCGGTCTGGGCGAAGTTTGATCTGCGCTCGCGCAATTACCAGGAAATGAAACAGCGCGGTTTTATTGTTCCCGGCACGGATATCTACGACGCCTCCAACCCCGCCGCTCGCGATTTCTATTGGGAGCACTTGATGGGCGTCAAGTTCGCCGAAGGGTGGGATGGATTTTGGCTGGACAGTAGCGAGCCGGAGATCTGGAATGGGCAAAGCGACGCTGCCCTTGATGCGCTGCGCCTGTTTATAGGCAACGGCGCGCGGTATACCAACGTCTTTGCGCTGTTGCACACTGGCGGCATCTACGACCATTGGCGCAAAACCACCGACCGCAAGCGCGTTTTCATCCTTGCCCGCTCCGCTTTTCTGGGCCAACAGCGCTACGCCACCACCGTGTGGTCAGGCGATGTAATTGGCACCTGGATGACCTTCCGCCGCCAGATCGTGGCCGGCCTGAATTATCAGATGTCGGGACTCCCCTATTGGACCACCGACATCGCCGGCTATGGCTGGCCTTACGAGCGCGACACACGCGACCCGGCTTACCAGGAGCTCTACGCGCGCTGGTTTCAGTATGGCGTTTTCTGCCCCATCATGCGCACGCACGGGCATCGCGTCAACAACACCAACGAGCTGTTTAGCTACGGGCCGCAAACCCCCACGCTGATCGCTTACGACAAGCTCCGCCACCGCCTGCTGCCCTACACTTATTCGCTCGCCTGGCGCGTCACGAATGACGATTACACCATGCAGCGCGGCTTGCCCATGGACTGGCCCATGGACCCACGGGTGCGCGACATCGGCGATGAGTTCATGTTTGGCCCCGCCGTCTTGGTAGCTCCGGTCACCGAGCCCGGTGCAACGAGTCGCGAGGTCTACCTGCCGCAAGCTCCGGCCTGGTATGACTTTTGGAGTGGAAAGCGCCTCGATGCAAGCCAGACTCTTCAAGCGCCGGCGCCACTGGACCGCATTCCCCTTTACGTCCGCGCCGGCTCCATCGTGCCGCTCGGACCAGTGGTGCAGGACGCCGATGGTCAAGTGGATACGTTGGAGGTGCGAGTCTACCCCGGCGCCGATGCCGACTTCGAGTGGTATTCGGACGCCGGCGACACGTATGACTACGAGAAGGGTCAACGCAGAGTCGTTCCCATGCATTGGGACGACTCCGCTCGCACGTTACACCTTAGGGAGGCACTGGGCAGCTATCCGAAAATGCCCGAGCGCATTCACATTCGCTTAGTCGTCGTGGGCGAAGACCACGGCGCGGGCGCCGAGCCGGCGGCCGCGAGCGATGGCGAAGGTGCCTATGACGGCAAAACTCTTCGCATCACGGCGCTAGGTAGCCAGAGCCGGCGCAGATGACGCATGAAACAAGTCGCGTTCCGACGATTATAATAGGTCAGGCTGAGCAGCAATGAGCACTTTCATCAAGCAATTTGTATTGGTTTTGTATCTCATAGCATGCATTTCCATCCTTGGATGCGGAGGAGGGAGCAGTCCATCATCCGGCGGCCCCCCTATCACGCCAACGATCACTTGGGCGACGCCTGCCGCCATAACCTATGGCACAGCCCTCAGTTCTGCGCAACTGGACGCCACTGCCAGCGTCGTGGGGAGCTTTAGCTACTCTCCCGGTGCGGGCGCGATTTTGAGTGCCGGCACGCAGACGCTGACGGTCACATTTACGCCCGCTGACACGAAGAATTACACAACCGCCAATGCCATGGTTTCGTTGACCGTGAATAAGGCAACGCCGGCCATCACCTGGCCGACACCGTCTAATATCGTCGTAGGCACCGCCCTCAGTAACACCCAACTGGATGCCACAGCCGCCATCGATGGGACCTTCAGCTATTCGCCTGCTTCGGGCACTGCGATGAATAGCACGGGATACTTCACGCTTGCCACGTCCTTTACGCCCAACGATGCCACGGATTACACCACAGCGACGGCCACGGTTTCGGTTTTCGTGGTTTCGTCTGCTGGCGCCGCACTGGTGGATTACGGAACCTCGGAGCAAGCCATCCGCGGCTTTGGCGCCGCGGAAGCCTGGTATGGGCCAATGTCTAACTCCGAGATCACAACTTTGTACGGTACGGGTACCGGCGAGCTTGGACTGAGCATCATGCGTCTCCGCATCGCTCCCGTTACCTGGACGTCATCCACCCAGACTGCGGAGACCAGCGGCTGGACCACGGAACTGGGCAACGCTTTGGCCGCGCAGTCGCTGGGCGCCACTATCTTTGCTTCTCCCTGGACCCCACCGGCCTCCATGAAGAGCGACAGCAGCGTCAATGAAGGCAGCCTGATTTCCGCAAATTATTCCGATTTCGCCAACTATCTGAAGGCCTACGCCAACTTCGCCGCCAGCCAGGGCGTGAACCTCTATGCCATCTCCATGCAGAATGAACCGGATTGGAATCCGTGCGCTCCAAATGGCATCGACGAGGGCCCGAACGGCAAGGACTGCTATGAATCCTGCCTGTGGACAGCGGCGCAGATGGATGCCTGGGCGGCGGGCTACGGTTCGGTGCTGACCAGCGGCACGAACCCCGTCAAGCTGATAATGCCCGAGTCGTTTTACTTTGCCTCTAGCATGTCCGACACGGCGCTGAATGACAGCGCGGCCGCCACCAATATCTCCATTATCGGCGGTCACCTCTACGGATCCGTCCCCTACTTCTACGCGAATGCCGTGAGCAAGGGCAAGGATGTATGGATGACCGAGCACTTCCTGTCGCCGACAGTTAAAGGAGCAACGACGACGTCGATCTCCGATGCGATTGCGGCGGCCAAGGAGATTCACACCTCGATGACCGTGGGCCAGTACAACGCTTATGTGTGGTGGTGGGCGGCCAATTATTCGGCTACCAGTGAAGCGGACGGCCTAATTGACACGAGCGACAATCCGACCTACTTCGGCTACGCCATGGCTCAGTTCTCCCGCTTCGTTCGCCCCGGCTACCTGCGCTACAACGCCACGCCGACCCCAACTGACGGCGTCTATCTCTCCGCTTATGGCGGCGACGGACACCAGGTGATTGTAGTGATTAACTCCACGAGTTCCCTGGTCTCGCTACCCATCCAGATCCAGAACCAGGTGGTGACCTCAATGACACCCTACCAGACCACCTCCGGCGCCTCTGTCTTGCAGTTGAGTGCGATCACTGTGACTGACAACGAGTTTACCGCAACGCTGCCGGCGCAGAGCGTCACCACCTACGTGCAATAGCCCCTGGCGCGGCGGGCGGAGCGACCTGCGTATTCGAGTGACAGTTTACACGCGCGCTGTAATCTTAAGAAATCTAAGGGATTGGATGGTAGGCCCGAACGGACTCGAACCGTTGACCTCTACCGTGTCAAGGTAGCGCTCTAACCAGACTGAGCTACGGGCCTATGGAGTACTTCAAAACTAACGCAATCCTTCCTACCTGTCAACGCGCCGAATTTACCTTCGATTTTGTATTCGCACGAAGTTCCCAAGGGGATCACTACTTTGGTCGAGACTTTCCATAGGTCGGACGAAAGGATGACGCATCCAAAAATTTCAAGCTTGAAGGTCAGCGCCGCTAAGCCGCCTCCTCGAGAAATCTGGCGGAAAGTCTTGTTCGACAGGGCGCGTGGTGATAGGGTAGGAATGTGGAAACGGATTCTTGAGAGATGTGTTACCCGGCGCCGCATAATACAGAGGACAGAAAATCCAAATGAAAAATAACCAGGCCAGCCAGGAACTAAAAGTGATATGGAATGATCGTCCGGCGCTGCCGCGCGGCATGGGTCGCCGCGAAGCGGCGCAGCGATTGCTTGCCGGGGCGGGCGGGGCATTTGTGGTGCCCGGCCTTGCAGACGGACATCCCATGCACGCGCATCTTGCAGACGCGGCGCGTGTTCAGGAGGCGGATACCAAAGCGGGCGCAGCAGATTGGGCGCCGGAATTTCTCGACGCGCAGCAGAATGAAACTCTCATCGTTCTGGCGGAGCGCATGATTCCCGGTTCCTCCAAAGCGCAAGTGAATCGCTTTATTGATCTGTTGCTGACAGTGGATACGCAGGACAGCCAGAAGAAATTCCTGGCGTCCATGGGAGCGATTGAGGGCGAATCCAGAAACCGCTTCGGCCATCCTTTCCAGGCTCTCGCGGAAGACCAGCAGAACAAAATCCTGGATGTTGCTTCCACTGAAAAGCCCGGCAACCCGGCCGCTGATGATAATTATTCCTGGTTTGCCGTTCCCTCAAACGGACCGGGAAAACCCATTCGCGTTACCCTACGCGACCACTTCGATAATTTGAAGGGTTGGATCAGCGGCGCCTACTATTCGTCTGAAGTGGGTATGCGCGAACTCGGATGGACGGGTCAGGTGATGTTTGAGAGTTTTCCCGGCTGCGAGCATCCGGACGGGCATAGCTCGGCTTAACTCTGGCTTGATTTGTCATGGGCTGGCGATGTGTGGAAGCTTCCCGATCCGGGATTTAAGGGCTGTTGTAGGATTGCCTCTTTAGAAATTCTCCCTGGCCAATTCGTCCGACGAATTTGTTGTGGTCAATTACAAGCTGCCCGCGAGAAAAAACCTGCCGCGGCATGCCCTTCACCCGAATACCTTCGAACATGGAATAATCCACGCGCATGTGGTGCGTTTTAGCGCTGATCACCGCTTCGCGCTTCGGATCAAAGATCACCAGGTCGGCATCCGAGCCCACGGCGATTGTTCCTTTACGCGGGTAAAGTCCAAAAAGTTTTGCCGGCGCGGTCGAAACCAATTCCACAAAACGATTCACGGAAAATCGTTTCGCCTGCACGCCTCCGGTGTAAACCAGGCTTAATCGATGCTCGATCCCCGGACCGCCGTTGGGGATTTTGGTGAAATCGTCCCTGCCCAATTCCTTTTGCTCCTTATAACAAAACGGGCAATGGTCGGTGGAGACGACCTGCAGATGGTCAGCCGCCAGTCCGTTCCAGAGTTTTTCCTGATGCCACTTCTCGCGCAGCGGCGGAGTGAAGACGTACTTGGCGCCTTCAAAACCGGGGACGTCGAAATTTTCAAGGGATAGATATAAATACTGCGGGCAGGTCTCGGCATAGGTCGGGAGGCCGCGGTCGCGCGCCTCGCGAACTTTTTCCAGCGCCTCGTTGCACGATAAGTGCACGATGTAAACCGGCGCTCCCGCCATTTCCGCGAGCGCGATGGCCCGCCCTGTCGCCTCAGCTTCCGCCGTGGTGGGGCGGGTGAGGGCGTGATACTTGGGCGCGGTCTTTCCCTCGGCCAGCGCGCGTTGAACGATCACATCAATCGCGCTGCCGTTTTCGGCGTGCATGCAAATGAGAGAATTGGTTTCCGACGCTTTGAGCATGGCCTTGAAAATCAGACCGTCTTCAACCATGAAGACGCCCGGGTAAGCCATGAAAAGCTTGAAACTGGTGATGCCTTCGTTCGCCAGCGATTTCATTTCCTCCAGGCGCGCGTCCGGCAGGTCGGTAACGATGCAGTGGAATCCATAATCGATCACTGCCTTGCCATCGGCCTTTTTCCACCACGTGTCCAGCGCCGTGCGCAGCGTTTGACCTTTGTACTGGATGGCAAAATCGATGAGCGTGGTCGTGCCGCCAAACGCCGCGGCCGTAGTACCAGATTCGAAATCATCCGCGCTCTTGGTGCCGCCAAAAGGCATATCCAGGTGGGTGTGGACGTCAATGCCGCCGGGAAAGACATAGTTGCCTTGGGCATCAAAAGTTATCGTTGCCGATTCGGCGGGCAAAGCGTGGCCGACAGCGACAATTTTTCCTTTTGAAATTCCGATTTCTGCAGGATAGGTATCCGTCGCGGTTACTACGATGCCGTTTTTGATGAGGGTGTCGAAGTTCATGGTCAGTTGTCCGTGGTCCGTTGTCGGTGGTAGTGAACCAGTGAACCATGCCGATTGTACATCAAACTGAGTGCTGACATTCGAGTCTTGCTGCTCTACAATGCTGGAAATGCCATTGGTTAATATTGCCACCAAATTGTCGCCCCAGGAGTATGAGCGAAACTTCGCTGACATCAGTCCGCCCTTCACATCCCAACAAGCGATGGTTGAGGCGAACCGGTGCCTGTATTGCTTTGACGCGCCCTGCATCAAGGCTTGTCCCACTCGAATCGATGTTCCGTCATTCATCAAAAAGATCAGCACCAACAATCTGAAAGGCTCGGCGCGGGTTATTCTGAGCGCGAATATTCTGGGAGAAAGTTGCGGCCGCGTTTGTCCCACTGAAGTCCTTTGCGAGGGTGCCTGCGTGATGAATGGGTCGGGCGAGAAGCCGATCGAGATTGGACGGTTGCAGCGTTACGCGGTGGATCACGTCCTCGACCATAACATCCGGCTGTTCCAAGCTGGCGCGCCCAATGGCCATCGCGTGGCCTGCGTGGGATCAGGTCCGGCTTCGCTGGCCTGCGCAGGCGAGCTGGCGAAGTGGGGATATCACGTGGAGATTTATGACCGCAATCCGATGCCCGGCGGGCTGAACACTTATGGAATCGCCGCCTACAAAACCAGAGCGTCCGACAGCTTGCGCGAGGTGAAGTTGATTGAGGATCTGGGCGTGAAGTTCCATCAGGGCGTGGAAGTGGGGAAGGACATAGCTCTCCACGAGCTCGAAGAAAAATTTGACGCGATTTTCCTGGCCGTCGGTCTGGGTGAGACATGGGATTTGGATTTGCCGGGTGAAGAGCTGGACGATGTTTACGGCGCATTGGAATTTATCGAACGAACAAAAATTGAGCCGTTTGAAACCATTGATATCGGGAAGCGGGTTGCCGTTATTGGGGCGGGGAATACGGCTATCGATTGTGTTACCGCGGCCCGGCGGCTTAATTCCGGATCTGTTTATCTGATCTATCGCCGCGGCGAAGATTCCATGCCCGCCTTCAAATACGAATACGAGCTGGCAAAAAATGACGGAGTGATTTTCCTCTGGAATACGCAGCCAACCCGAATCGCCGGCAAAAGCGGCGTGGTGACTGGCCTCGAGTGCCAGCGAACTCGATTGGTGGGCCACGGGCGCAGCGCGCGAGTCGAGCCGATTGCAGGCTCCGAATTCCTGGTGGAAGTCGATTGGGTGGTGAAAGCGCTCGGGCAGCAGCCGATGACTGATCTGGTGAAATCAATTTCCGGACTGCAATTGAACGCGAGCCGCGTGGTCGTAAATCCTGAAACGCACCAGACAGGCAATCCAAAGTATTTTGCCGGCGGCGATTGCGTGAATGGCGGCCGCGAAGTGGTGGACGCGGTGGCGGAAGGAATGGCGGCAGCGCGGGGAATCCATAGGGCAGTAGACAGCAAACCGTAGACAGTAGACGGGGCGCAGTGCCTGGGCATCGACATGAGTATGGGTGGTTTGATTTTCCCGTTCACAGTCTGCTGTCTACATTGACCGTCCAATGTAAAGTCGAGAGGTGGAGATATGGCCGACCTCAGCATAAATTTCGCGGGCATCAAAAGTCCCAATCCGTTCTGGCTGGCGAGTGGTCCGCCGGCGAACACTGCCGGGCAGGTCATGCGTGCTTTCGACGCTGGGTGGGGCGGGGCTGTGTGGAAAACCGTGGGCGAGCCCATCATCAATACGGGATCGCGCTATGGCGGCATTGACCTGGGCTCGCAAAAGCTGATGGGCTTCAACAATATTGAGTTGATTAGCGACCGGCCTGTTGAGGATAACTTGCGCGAGATTGCCGAAGTAAAAAAACGCCACCCGAGGAACACGGTGATCGTTTCCTTGATGGTGGAATCGCGGCGCGATGCGTGGCACGAGATGGTGAAGCGGACGGAGGACACCGGTTGCGACGGTTTGGAATTGAATTTCGGTTGCCCGCACGGAATGAGCGAGCGCGGCATGGGCTCCGCCGTGGGCCAGGTGCCGGAGTACACGACGATGATCACCGAATGGGTAAAGGAGGTGGCGCGCACGCCGGTGATCGTCAAGCTGACTCCGAATATTTCCGATGTCACGAAAATTGCTGTGGCCGCCGAGAAAGGCGGAGCCGACGCCATCTCTTTGATTAACACGATCAACAGCGTGATGGGTGTTGACCTGGATACTTTTGCGCCGCGCCCCACCGTGCGCGGGAAGTCATCCCACGGAGGATATTGTGGGCCGGCGGTGAAGCCCATCGCCTTGCACATGGTCTCGGCATGTGCCAAGCGCGTCGCAATTCCCATCAGCGGCATTGGCGGCATCGCTACGTGGCAGGACGCGGCGGAGTTTATCGCCCTGGGCGCCGGCTCAGTGCAGGTGTGCACGGCGGTGATGCATTACGGCTTCCGCATCGTGGAGGATTTGATCGACGGGCTGAGTGATTACCTTGATGCGAAGGGATTCGCGAGCGTCAGTGACCTTCGCGGACGTGCGGTTCAGAATGTCGCCGACTGGGGCGATCTTGACCTGAATTACAAAATCATCGCGGATATAAATTCAGATTTGTGCATCGGCTGCCACCTTTGCTATGTGGCATGTGAGGACGGAGCGCATCAATGCATTGAAGAATATCCAGCAAGCGACGGAGCGGTGCAACTGGGGATGCTCGGAAAAACGAATGGCGATAAAGTTCGCGTCCCCCGCATCATTGACAGCGAATGTGTGGGCTGCAATCTTTGCGCTCTGGTCTGCCCGGTTCACGGTTGCATCACCATGAAAGAGGTGGAGACAGGCAATCCCGTAATGTCCTGGAACGATCGGGCGCGCCAGCAAAGCCAGCAAGCGGGCGTGGCGTATACGCCATCGCTTTGGGGAAATGAGTGATGGTATTCGAATCAGATTGCTTTGGTGTTTAGTTTAAGAGCGAGACATCAGGATCAAATGCACCAGGAACGACACGCCAAACCCGACGAACCAGGCGTAATCGTAAAGCAAGCGCAATGGGGGAACTATCAAGCCAACGAGTGCGACAGCGATTCCCCCAGCGAGAGCGCCAAGGGCGCGCCAATTAAATCCGCCGGTGAATTCGTAGATTCCTCCGCGCCGGTAGAGGTCATCGACCACGAGGATTTTCTTCCGCACCACGAAATAATCTGCAATCAGCACGCCGGCAATCGGTCCGAGCAGACCTGAGTA
>DASYXZ010000238.1:0-39540 GCA_035934315.1 Terriglobia bacterium
CAATGAAGGAGGGGGCGGTATTCTGGGCGTTGCCGTGCGCAACCTCACGCGCGATCAGGCGCAGGAAGTTTCCGCCCAACTACACCTGAACGGCGCGCAAGGCGTGCTGGTGACAGACGCGCAGGCCGGCGGATTTTCGTCTGAGATGGGATTGCAACGCGGGGACGTGATCCTGAGCATCAATCAAAAACCCGTGACTTCAGTGGACGATTTCAACCGCGTCCAGACTCAACTCAAATCCGGCTCGGATGTGGTCTTCCTGGTGGCCCGGCACACGCAAAGAACGTTCACAACCCTGTTCCTTGCGGACCGACTTCCATAGGACACCTGGTAAGGGAGCAGAAATTGATTTTTGGCATTGAAAAATTTCGACGGCCGGCCACGAAAGAAGTCGCAGCGATTCTGGTTGCTGTGGCTTGCCTGTTCCCCTGCGTGGAAGGCATGGGCGCTCCACCGCGGGCGAAATCTGCGAAAAGCAGGGCCAAAAGTTCCAGCAGTAAAAAAAAGACGTCAACTCACTACCGATCTTCTTCCACCAAACCGGCAAAGAGATCCACCCATTCGCGGCGGAAATCTACTCTGCATTCTACGAAAGGGAGAAGGCGGCGTCTTCCCAAGAGTAGCCGGGCGCGCCTTGCGGCATTGCACCTTGAACCTGAACGAGTGGAAGAGATTCAGCAAGCCCTGATTCGCGAAGGTCTTTTACAAGGGCCTGCCACCGGGACCTGGGATGATGCAACTCGAAATGCCATGCGAAGCTACCAGGAGAACAACGGTTTTTCCCCCACCGGCCTGCCCGACGCAAAATCCTTGATGCAGCTTGGCTTGGGTCCCCATCCTTTGCCCGAAGACGTTAAGCCAGCCGCTGCCGCCCAGGCAAGTGTCGACCCTACCGCGAAACCTGACCCTAAGTGACGCCTGAAATTTGAAACTGGAAATTGGCCGCGCGCGTTGGCTTATAGACCAACGGCTGCCAATTTCCGTGCCCGTTTCCCTGACTTTTTGCGCTGCCAGTTTCTAATTTCCAGTTTGGAATTTCGGTTTTTAATTTTTAAGTATCAATTTGCGCCCGTTGAAGTTTCCCGCTAAAGTCCACATACACCGATTTCCATTCCGAATAGAAATCGAGCGCGGCGGTGGCGGCCTCGCGGTGGCCGTTGCCTGTCTGCTTGGTGCCGCCAAATGGCAGGTGAGTCTCGGCGCCGATAGTGGGCGCGTTCACGTAGAAAATTCCAGTCTCCATATCGCGCATTGCCTTGAAGGCGTTGTTAACGTCCTGAGTATAGATGGATGACGAAAGTCCGTAAATAACGCTGTTTCCGATTTCGATGGCGTGTTCCAGGTTATCACAGGGAATCACGGAGACAACGGGGCCGAAAATTTCTTCCCTGGCCACGCGCATCTTCACGTCGCAATCACCAAATATCGTGGGCTCGAAGAAGCAGCCATTCGCATGTTCACCCTCCTTTAAGCGGTGGCCGCCGCACAGGAGTTTGGCGCCTTCGTTTTTTCCGATGGCAACGTATTCCTCCACCGTCTTCAACTGGCTTTCGTTCACCAGCGGCCCCACTTGAGCTGAAGGATCAAGCCCGTTCCCCACTCTCAGCGAGCGGGCACGCTCGACAAACCGCTCGATAAATTCACCATAAACTTTTTTGTGGACCGCCACGCGGCTGGCCGCCGTGCACCGCTGGCCGGTGGTCCCAAAACCACCCCAGAGGGCTCCATCGACGGCGAGATCGATTTTCGCGTCGTCCATTACGATGATGATGTTCTTGCCGCCCATTTCGAGGCACGAATGTTTGAACGTTTCAGCGCACGCGCGTGAAACGGTGCGACCCACTTCCGTCGAGCCGGTGAAAGAAACTACGCGAACATCATCGTGGGTCATCATTGGCTCGCCCACTTCACGCCCCGAGCCGGTTACAAAATTGACCACGCCGCGCGGGATGCCCGCCTCCTCGAGCGTCTGCACCAGGTTGTACGTGGAAAAGGGTGTGTCCGTGGCAGGCTTCAGCACCACCGTGTTGCCGCAAATCAGCGCCGGCATGGTTTTCCACGAGGGAATGGCCATGGGAAAATTCCACGGCGTGATGAGCGAGCAAACGCCGATGGGGCTGCGCACACTCATGCAGAATTTGTCCTTCAGCTCAGACGGGGTCGTCTGGCCGAAAAGGCGTCGGCCTTCACCCGCCATGTAAAACGTCATGTCGATGGCTTCCTGAACGTCGCCGCGTGTTTCGTCCAAAACCTTTCCCATTTCCCGCGTCATTTGTTCGGCATATATTTCCTTGCGCTCCGCGAGCAGTCGCGCGGCGCGAAACAGTATCTCCCCGCGCTTTGGCGCCGGGACCAGCCGCCATGATTTATACGCTTCTTTCGCGGCGCTAATCGCCTCATTCACGTCATTGCGGTTTGATTTTTGAAACAGCCCGATCAATTCCTGACGGTTGGCGGGGCTGACATTTTCAAACGTTTGCCCGCTGGACGATTGCACCCATTCGCCGTTGATAAAATTCTTATAAATTTTCGGTGGCGGCATGATAGGGATCTCCTAGGGTGATGCGATGGAAAGAAAACTATAGCAGACCCCTTGTTGCCCTTCAACTTGACGCGGCGCTGCTTGAATGACCACGGGCGCCACAATCTTCTGCAAGATGTTTTCCGAGAGAATTAAAATCCGCGTATCTTCCCGATACCAGCTTGTTTTCTGCTTTTGAACAAAAGGAATATGGAGGCGGGTGTTCCGGGACTATAATGAAGATGCCGGATTAATGAAAATGGTGGAATGGGGCCATGATGGAAACTTTCCCCGGGTTCACCGAAGATTCGTTTGAATTTTTCCATGAACTTGCGGCGAACAACAACACGGCGTGGTTCAAGGCAAATCGCCACCGCTATGACCAGCACATTGTCGGAGTGTTTCGCGGATTGCTTCAGACGCTGCAACCCTTCTTGTTGAGACTAAATCCTCACTTTGAGACAGGGGGGAAAACCAATCGAAGTTTTTCCCGCATTAACCGCGATATCCGGTTCAGCAAGGACAAGAGTCCATACAAATCGAACTATTATCTTTACGTTTTCGATTGCCGGCGTAACCGTGGCGACGCCGGCCGTCTCTACGTGGGCTTAACGGCTGACTGCGTGACCGTTGGATTTTCCATTTATGGCAGCGCCGAGTCAAGCAAGCGGCAGCGCGAGGGACACGCTGCGCAGAGCGCGCTAGAATCAATCTTCCGCAAACGGATTTTGGCGCACCGCAAAAGTTTTGAGCGCCTCCTTCAAAAAACTGTGCGCGCGGGCCGGTACGAAACTTACTGGCATCGCGTGGAAAAGAAGGATTGGGCCCATCACGCGGGCCTGCCCCGCCACGACGAAGATTGGCAGACCCTTCAGGCTTGGATTGCGCGCAAAGTGTTCCTGCCCACCGCGCGGGGAATACAGACGCCGGCATTCGCGAGGCAAATCGAACGCACCTTTGCCGACCTCTACCCTCTTTATGCGTTCACGTCGGTGGCAGGACCGGGCTGGCAGAAGGAATTCAGAAGGCGGGCGTGATCAGAGGCAGGCGCAACTTTTTCTTTCATCATGGGTTACATCCAATGAGGTATTTGCGCCAAAGATGTTTTCATCTGCTGCGGGGCGCCGAAGGCCAAAGTTCAGCTTCAGCTTAACTTTCCAGCCGCCTGGGAGAAAGGGGAGGGTCATGGATAGTCGAAAAAGTTTGTCAGAGCTTCCGCGGAGACTGACTGAAATTTTCCACACTTTCTGCCTGGCGCTCATGGCGACGTCAATAGGTGCCCAGCCGCTTGCCGCGACAGACATAAACGCTCCCAACCCTAACATCCCCGCACTCATCGACCAAAAAAAATGGCAGGAGCCCCTCGCCCCGGAAGAAGAAATAATCCATCTTCTGAATCGAATTACTTTTGGAGCGCGCCCCGGCGACGTAGAAAGGGTCCGAAAGATGGGCTTGAACGCTTTCCTGGAAGAGCAACTCCATCCTGAATCAATTGACGACGCGGCAGTGGAGGCTCGAGTCGCGGCGCTGCCCACGCTCTCCATGACTCCGGAAGAATTGATTGAAAATTATCCACGGCCCAAACAGGCTGCCAATTTCCAAAAGAGGCAGCCGGGACAACCGGCACCCCAGTCGCCCGGGGGGAAGTTGCCCGGAGCGATGGCGCAAAAAAAGCAGCCGCAGGGGCAGATGATGGCGGAAATACAAGGTCCACGCCGTGTGATTATGGAATTGGCGCAGGAAGAAGTATTACGCGCAATTTACAGCAATCGGCAGCTCAACGAAATCATGGTTCAGTTTTGGATGAACCACTTCAATATTTTTGCTCCGAAGGGAGCCGACCTGTGGCTGACCACCTCGTTTGAGCGGGATACCATTCGGCCGCGTGCCATGGGAAAATTTGAGGATCTCCTGGTGGCCACTGCAGAAAGTCCGGCCATGCTTTTCTATCTCGACAATTGGTTGAGCGCGACGCCCAATCCGACATATGCGGGAAATCCCCGCCGGCGCCTGGGGAAGCCCGCGCCGCCTCTAGCGCGAAACCAATACGGCGTCTGGCGTCCGTTCGGACGCTTTGGCGGCTTGGGCCGGATGTCGCGGGGTCCATTTGGCCAGGGGCCGTTTGGATTTCCCCGGGCGCAAAGACCCGGCCCGCGAACTCAAGTCCCGGGGCAGCGCGGCTTACCCAAAAATCCCCAAATCCGCCGGGGTCTGAATGAGAACTATGCCCGCGAGGTGATGGAACTCCACACTCTTGGTGTTGAAGGCGGTTATACCCAGAAGGATGTTACTGAGGTTGCGCGCTGCCTTACGGGATGGACAATCGACCGGCCACAAAAGGGCGGCGGATTTATTTTCCGCCCCCAGATGCATGATTTTGGAGCCAAGGTCGTCCTCGGTCACAAAATTCCTGCAGGCCACGGGATAGAGGACGGATTAGAGGTCATGCACTTGCTGGCGCAAAGTCCAGCCACTGCGCACTTTATCGCTTTGAAACTTTGCCGCCGATTCGTCTCAGATGATCCGCCGCCCGCTCTAATTGCGCGGGCCAGCAAGACTTTCCTTAAGACTGATGGCGACATACGCCAGGTGCTGAAAACCATCCTTACGTCGCCCGAGTTCTATTCGCAGGCAGCCTACCGCGCGAAGGTAAAGTCCCCTCTGGAGCTGGTGGTGAGTGCGGTTCGGGGACTCGGCGGGCAGACGGACGCCAGCGTACCATTGCTCCAGATGATTGCTCGTATGGGCCAGCCGATGTTTCAATATCTGGCCCCGACGGGATTCCCTGATCGGGCCAGCACGTGGATAAATTCCGGAACCCTCTTGACCCGTATTAATTTCGCCACCCTGTTTGCTGCCAATCGAATTCGGGGAACCCAGATTGATTTGAACGGGCTCACTGGGGAATTGGCCGACGGTTCACCAACCGGTCTGGTGCAGGAACTTTCAACTCAACTGGTAGGTGGGGAGCTTGGGCCGCAAACCCGCGAGGCGATAATGGCGAGCCTGACCCAGGCGGCCGGCCCCGCCGTGGCCTACGCTCAACCGCTGCGTGAGGTATCCGCCGCCGCAGGATTAGTACTTGCCTCACCAGAATTCCAGAGACGCTAGAGGTGCAATATGGCATTAACTCGACGTTACTTTTTAAAATCCGCAGGCCTTAGCCTTTTTGGCGTGGGCTTTGTGCCAAGTTTCATGCGACGAACTGCTTTTGCTCTCGAGCAGCCACTGGAGAGCGCCCGCAAGAAAATTCTTGTCGCCATTTTTCAACGTGGCGCCGCCGACGGCCTGAACATCGTGGTGCCGTACGGCGAAAAAGATTACTATTCCATGCGCCCCACCATCGCTATTCCGGCCCCGAACGGCGGTCTGCCAGGGTCGAGTGAAGGAACGCAAGCCGCCATCGACCTGGACGGCTTCTTTGGATTTCATCCCAGCCTCACCTTGCTGAAGCCCTTATTTGACGCCCGCCATCTGGCCGTGATTCACGCTGCAGGGTCGCCGAGCAATAGTCGCTCCCACTTTGACGCACAGGATTATATGGAATCAGGCGCGCCAGACATGAAGTCAACGAAGGACGGCTGGTTGAATCGATATCTCCAAGACCAGCCAGAGGCCGATCCCACGCCTTTTCGCGCCGTCGCTTTATCGCCCCGAATGCCACGGACTCTTCAGGGCGCCGCTCCGGCGCTGGCCGTGGATGATTTGCGCGGCTTCAAATTGCAAGGAGTTCCCCCGGCACGCCAGGCGAACGGGCACGCTCCCGTCAGGGGCATGGACCAGATCGTCGAATCGATGTACGCCTCAACTTCAGACCCACTTTTAAACGGGACCGCGCGCGAAATGTTTGGCGCTGTTTCAACCTTGCAGCGGATTGGCGTCGATAAATATAAAGCGGAAAATGGGGTGGAATACCCATTCGGACCATTGGGCCGGAGTCTCCAGCAAGTGGCGCAGCTCATCAAGTCCGATGTAGGTTTGGAAGTTGCTTTCGCCGAAGTGGGCGGATGGGATAACCATGTGAACGAAGGAGGAGTGCAGGGACAATTGGCCGCACGACTCAAAGAATTCGGGGATGCGTTGGCGGCATTCCATCAGGATATGGGCGACCGCATGGCGGATATTTGTGTGTTAACGATGACGGAATTTGGACGTACGGCGCGCGAGAACGGCAACCGCGGCACCGATCATGGGCACGCCAATGTGATGTTCGCGATGGGCGGTCCAGTGAAGGGGGGGAAAGTTTACGGCGCGTGGCCCGGGTTGGGGCCTGAGCAGCTCAATGAAGGGCGAGATCTTGCCCTGACGACGGACTTTCGTGATGTATTTTCGGAAGTACTGGTCCGACATTTGGGAGCTCCGAATGCCTCGAGTATTTTCCCCGGATTCACAGTTTCACCCCAACGGTTCCGGGGTTTCCTAGGCTAATAATTATGAGCTTCATGCCGCCCAATGGCCAGCCTCCGGGTGGATAGGCCTCCGTCCCTTGATCGATGTGCTAAAATCCCCGCGTGAGAATGCAAACGGCTACAATCTTTTGGATTCCAGTGGGTGTCTACAACCCCCTTCTCGCCTTAATCCTCGCTTTGTTTTTTGCTCTGTCGGTCCGACTCTTCATAATCTTTTTCATGGAAGGTAACCGCTTGCCTTCTGCAACTCTCTTTCGTCTTTTCTCAGGAACGGCCTTGCTTGTTTTAGGCTGGTTCTATTTTCTTTTTGTCAGGCCGCAGCTTGTGTGGGACCGTCCCGCACGAGCTGTAGGTGCCATCACATTTGTTGGAGTGTCCCTGTGGACAGTAATACGGCGCGGCCAGGGTCCACGCATGACGCCTACCGGCCTGGTTAACCAACTCGTTTATATTGCTCTATTCGCTGTTTTAATGCTCGCGGCAACATTAACGCTCATCCGAGCCGGCTATATTGGGCTGACGGGGCATCGCGTCACGTTGGTTGTAAGCGTGACAGGAGAAACTCGAAATCAAACGGTCAGCGGCACTCACCCAGGAGATTCTTCCGACAGGAATTCCCTTGTGGCGCATCACGTAATTGTCTGGCTGCCGACAAATGAAATGGCCGCTGACATTTGGATTGATGGAGATGAGATGGCAGTGCATGGAAAAGTTATTCGATTCTCCCGGTTTTTGCATGGCATCGGCATACCGTATTTTTACGCGCTTCAGTATGCCCACAACGGGTACTTGAGCCCGGAGCGTCAAACCGCCCACCCCGCGGAGTCAATCCCATTTCCTGGTACTGGTCCTCTCGCGGTCCATCCGTGGTGGCGTCCCATTCAGGAGCGCCTTCTGAATTTTTGGGCGAAACTGGGCTCAAGTGAATCCTGGTACGCAATCCAGATCGCAAATAACGAATCACCATATTATCCGCTCGTAGACCCCAGCGGCAAACCCATCCACAAGGATTTTCTCCTAGTCCTAAGACCTACAGGGATCGCCACCAGCAAAGCTTCCTCACCTTTGGAGGACAAGCAAAGCGCCAGGAAGTGACTGTGAGGCTCGGTTAAGTAACTTAAAATCCGTGGGATCAGATAAATAAGGACATACAATCAATTTTTCGCGCGGAATCTCTTGTTCCGCGGTCAAAAACCCGCTAGAATTCACAGGAGAGGGGACATCGAATGTCCGGCCGTGGTCGGAGGGTAGGTATTGCGCCTAATCAAAACTGGTGGTTGCGGTCCGCTGGACCGCAAGGAGGATGCATGCGAAGAGTTTTTCTCGTTTGTGCGGCAATTTGCATTCTTGTTTTCCCTTCGGTAGTTTTGAAAGCTTCACAGGGGGAAAAGTCTGAAAAGCAAATCCTCAAAGCTCGCCAAAAAGAGGAGCGAAAAGCGCTAAAACTTAAGGAGCATTACGCCAAGCAGTCCTTTAAGGGACAGAATGTTCCCAGGGCGGTTCGCGACCAACGAAAGCATGAACTCCAGCGAGAGGAGCGGGCGTTGCGTGATCGGCAAAAGGACGAAGCCCAGGATTTAAAGGACCGCCAAAAGTTAATGAATGAGAGCATGAGGCGGCAAGATTAGAAATTTGTCAGGAAATCATTGGGAAGCTTGGGTGGCCGTCTTTGGGTGGAGTGGGCGACGGGCTCTTGGTTTGCGGCCAAGATTGAAGCCTGACATCGCTCCTGCGCCCATCATGTTAAAGTGGTTTCGGGAAATATTGGCCCATCGGTAAATCGCGGAGGGCGCGATGAAACTCTTTCAGATTTATTTGCTGGCGAGTTTGATTCTGTCCTCGGTGGCATGGGCCCAGAAGGCTGCTCCATCCGGAAAACCACCCGACGTAGGAGATCAAAAACGGCCTACACTTGGGCCGACGACGCCTCCATCACTCAATGGCCCGCGTTCATCCACAACAACTGACCCACGTAGACTCAATCACCTGAGAAAGATATTTGTAGAGAACATTGACAACTCGCTTAGCGACCGGCTGATGGAGGGCCTTGCGAAATCAGGACGATTCAGAATTGTCGCGGACGCCAAAGAGGCTGATGGGGTTTTGCGCGGAACGTGTTTTGACTCTCACCACCTCAAGTCGCTTCACTCCGAAGTTTTTATCAGTGATCGCGTTACCGGGGCTTCCATCTGGCAGGACAACGTCAGGCGTCCTTTCAATCCTCCCGCGCTGGAAAAGGCTGTTGATGAGACGGCGGAAATAATCATTGAACATTTGAATGAGAGCGTGCGCGAGGCGCAGCGGAATTGACGAAAGGTTGAGGGAGTTTGTTGGCAGCGCGCAGCGCGCCGGTCAGGAACCACCTCCCGCGTGCCCACATTAGGGGCCCGGGATCCTTGAACTTTAAGGGTGCCGGCCCCTTTCAAGCTATGCCTGATTTTACCCAGGAGTTTTTTAATTTCGCTCCCACGATTTATCTCAACTGTGCTTTCCAAGGACCTTTTCCTCGTGTCACTGCAGAGCGTATCCGCCAGGCCATCGAATTAAAGGTTAATCCGGCCCGAATGGAATCCCATCACTTTTTTGAAGTGACTGAGAACGTTCGCAAGCGCCTTGCAGCCATAATCAGAGCCGACTCTACCGAAATTGCTCTTACCAACAGCGCAACTCAGGGCATTGCGTTCGTGGCCAACGGCCTGGGTCTAAAAGCGGGCGATGATATTGTTATCGGGAGCGACAATTTTCCATCCAACCTTTTCACATGGCTTCATCTTCGCCGGCTCGGCGTTCACGTGCGCATTGTGAAACCTGTTGATGGTTATTTGCGGGCTCAAGATGTGTCCGCCGCGCTTACTCCTTGCACGCGAATCTTGGCTCTTGATTGGGTAAGCTACGCGACGGGAGTCCGCGCGGATCTTATGGCTTTGGGCGAGCTGGCGCACCGCCAGGGGAGCTTGTTTCTTGTGGACGGCACGCAAGGGGTGGGCGCGCTGGAGTTGGACGTCCATGCGCTGCCCGTGGACGTTCTTTCCGTGGCTGGGTACAAATGGCTTTTGGGGCCCTACGGAACGGGATTTGTTTATATGAGGCCCGAAGTTCTACACCGCCTGGATTTACAAATCATAAATTGGCTTACTGTCGAAGGCAGCGGCGATTTTGATTCCCTCCCGATTGACCAGTTTGCTCTCCCCAAAACAGCGAAAGTGTTCGACGTCCCGGCCACGGCTAATTTCCTGAACCTTTATGGTCTTGAAGCGTCGCTCGAATTCATTCAACGCGCGGGCGTACGGACAGTCACCGCACATTGTTATCGCCTTCTTGACCGGCTTGCAGAAGGTGTTCAGCGTCTGGGATTTCGCCTTTCGGCCGCTGCCGACCCCGGGCGCCGGTCAACGATCCTCTGCTTCCAGGCAAATTCTTCCCAAGCCACTGAATTAATATACAAGAAGTTGGAGGTCAATCAGGTGGCGGTAAGCTTGCGGCACAATATGATTCGCGTCTCACCTTACCTTTACAACACGGAAGCAGACATTGATCGACTGTTTGAAATTATCAAGTAGGTCGCCTGCTTTTGGGAGGCAACAGGACAACGCGAAGCCTGGGCTGAAACTCCATGGAAATTCTTCCTTTCAAATCGTCCGACCTCGAGACTCTCTACAAAATTGACCAAGAGTGTTTCCCCCCGGGCATATCCTATTCTCGAGATGAGCTTACTCGTTTTATCCGCCACCGCCTTGCCAAAACCTGGGTGGCTCATTCCGAAAATAAAATTGTGGGCTTTTTGGTGTTAGGCCGTGAGCCACAAAAAGTGGGACATATCGTCACCATCGATGTGGTTGAGGGACGGCGCGGCACCGGCGTGGGAAAGGCTCTCATGAAAACGGCTGAGGATTGGGCACAACGTGAGGGTTTGGGCATCATCTATCTTGAGACCGCAGAGGATAACCGCACGGCACAGAATTTTTACACTGCTCACGGTTACGCCAAAGTTGAGGAGATTCCCAATTATTATCCAAATCAAACGACGGCTTGGGTTATGGTTAAGTGGTTGTGACCATGATCGATTTACGTCGGAAAGTCGGGCGATGATATATTTACTCTGATCCTTAATTCGGAACAAATTCCAACATATAATCATCCACCTTTCCAAAGGGTGGGAGTAAGAAGTTTCCGATGCCGATAAAGCTGACATCCAAAGAATACAGAATAATTGCCGCGGTTGTAGTGATGGCGGGAATTTCTCTTGCCATCGGCGTCAAATATTTCTGGCGTGCGTTTCCCGAAGCCTCGATTGAATTCCGCGTGACCCGGGATGATTCCGAGCCCATTGCCCAACATTTTTTGGCCGGTCGCGGGTTTCAATTGCAAGGTTATCACCATGCCGCAATTTTTGCGTATGACGATGAAGCAAAAGTCTACCTGGAGCGGACACAGGGTCTTGAGCGCATGAATGACCTCACGCACGGACCAATTCGGCTATGGCGTTGGACTCACCGCTGGTTTAAGCCACAGCAGAAAGAAGAGTATCGCGTGGAGGTAACGCCCACGGGTGAAGTGGTTGGCTTTGATCATGTAATCGAAGAAAAGACTGCTGGCGCAAACCTTGACGCTTCCACCGCCCGGACCCTTGCGGAAGGATTTTTGCGCGACGTGATGAAACGTGATTTGAACGACTTGGAATTTGTGGAATCTTCTTCCCGCAAACGACCCGCGCGAACGGACCATTCATTCACATGGAATGTAAAGAGTGCAAAGATTGGCGACGGCAGCTTGCGCATCCAGGTTGAAGTGGATGGCGACCAGGTAGCGGGGTATCGCGAATTCGTCAAAATCCCGGACCAGTGGACGCGCGATTACGCAAAATTACGTTCCCGCAACGACTCTGCACAAGTTGTAGACCAGTTGTTTATGCTCCTCCTGGCCGTCGCGATGGTTGTCACACTAATCTTGCGAATACGAGACCGGGACGTACCCGTGCGGATGGCGCTCGGGTTTGCGCTGGTGGGGACGGTGTTGTATTTTCTCGGTCAGATGAATAATTTTTCCCTGGAGGAATTTGGTTATCAGACAACCAGCCCGTATTCCAGTTTCCTGGCGGGATACTTTTTGCAAAGTGTTTTCAGTGCATTGGGCGTCGGGGCCTTTGTATTTTTCCTGGTTGCGGCATCTGAGCCGGTTTATCGGGAGGCATTTCCGGGACTGCAATCTCTCCGGCGCACTTTTACCTGGAACGGACTCCGATCAAAATCTTTTTTTATCGCGAACGTTGTGGGAGTGGGGCTTACTTTTTTCTTTTTTGCCTATCAAACTATTTTTTATCTTATCGCAAACAAGCTGGGAGCCTGGGCTCCTTCTGACGTCAATTATTCCGACCTCCTCAACACGCGATTTCCCTGGGTTTGGGTACTGTTCATCGGATTTCTCCCCGCGGTGTTTGAAGAAATGATGTTTCGCGCGTTCGCCATACCCTATTTGAGAAGGTTTTTGCGAGCGTTGCCGCTGGCGGTGGTACTAGCCGCTTTCATTTGGGGATTTGGTCACGCCGCGTATCCCAATCAACCTTTTTTTATTAGGGGCCTTGAAGTTGGTTTGGGTGGGATTGTGATCGGCATCATCATGCTCCGATTCGGGATCGTAACGACAATGATTTGGCACTACTCTGTTGACGCGCTTTATACCGCGTTTCTTCTCTTGCGCTCACACAATCACTATTTGATGGCAAGTGGCGGCGTTACGGCGGGTATTATGTTGGTGCCCTTGATTCTGGCCCTGATTGCCTATTTAAAGACAGGTACGTTTTCACAGGAAGAACCGCTCACTAACGCAAGCGTTGGGTTGTCACGTGTGCCTCGCGAGGCGCCCGCTTCCGTCATAAGCGGCTCGCTGACCTATCGACCACTCAGCAATTCGCGCCTGATTTTAGCCGGCGGGCTCATGGTGGTTTTTATTGGCGTGTCGATGATAAAAGTTTATCGATTCGGCGAGGGCGTCAAGCTAACCACAACGCGGCAGGATGCTTATCGATTAGCAGATGACTTTCTGAAGGCGCGGCATGTTGATCCCTCAAGCTTTCACCGCGTTGGTTGGCTTGACGAGAATGCGGATCCCATGACCATCAGGTATCTGCTGGAGCGCCGGTCCGTCGAAGAGACGGACCGGATCTATCGCCAAGCTACGCGATTGCTCCTGTGGGAAGTTCGTTATTTTAAGCCGCTGGAAAAAGAGGAGCACCACGTTTTTGTGGATGCGGACGGCGCCCGCGTCTTTGCCTATCAACATGAGTTGGATGAAGATGCGCCGGGAGCGTCCCTTTCAATCGAAGAGGCGCGCTCGCTCGCAGAGAAAGAGGTCGGGCTGGAGGGATACCAACTCACAAGTTTTGACTTGCAGGATTCGCGCGGCGAAAAAAGGAAGGCGCGAGAGGATTACACCTTTGTCTGGCAGGCAAAACCTGGTGACCCGCGGAATGTGGATGAAGCCCATTATCGTCTGAAAGTGGAAATCGCGGGGGACCAGGTGGTGGGATTCTCCCGCTTTTTCAAGCTTCCCGATGATTGGGCGCGCCAACGAGAAGCGACGAAACTGTCAACTCTTGCCCTCTATAGCGCTCCCTTCCTTTTGCTTGTAGGCTTGGTCGCGGGCGGAATCTTTATTCTCGTGCAGAAATTGAAGAGCGGCGAAATCCTTTGGGGGCCGGCAGGGAGAGTTAGCGTCGCGCTTGCCTTCATCATTTTTTTGGGTGAGATCAATGCATTTTCAACACTCGATCGCGTTTACCCCACTTCAATTCCCCTATCTTCCTATCATCTTATCCTGGCCGTTTTTGGATTAATACTTCCTCTGCTGGCAGGGCTCGGGGCGTGGCTGGCAGTGGGTCTTGCCACAAGCCTTTACCCAAACGCGTGGCGGATTTTTAACGGGCCTGATCGCCGGACATGGCGTCGTGATGCGTTGGTGGCGATGATGGTTGCACTTGCCGCCGGTGCAGCGATCGGCCAGATTGGTGGATTCATCGCGAACCGATTTCACGCCTACGTTCCGGTGGATATTGATATCCTCCCCGCTTCCTTTGATTCTTCATTTCCGGCCGTGAGTTTTCTGATTAGGGGCTTGACATCATGTCTTTTAGAAACGGCGGCTGTGGCTCTGGTCATTTATCTTGTGCGGGCAGCCGTGGTTCGACGAAAGTGGTGGCTCGGCGTGGCCACTTTGTTGTTACTGATCAGTCTTGGCCCGCCTGGGGCTCACTCCTTGCGCGAATTTTTGCTGGGATGGGCCATGGGTTTGTTGAGTGCCGTTGTATCAGCCGGTATTCTGATTTTGTTCTATCGAAATAACGTGTTGGCTTACATTGGCACGGCGTTTCTGTTTCCCATATTAACGCCTATGATTATGCTCCTTTCTCTAACCCCGCGGTTCTTCATTTGGAATGGGGTGGTACTGGCTTTCCTTACTTTGATCGTCCTGGGATGGATGTTTTTAGGTGGGGAAACACCTCAAACCGCCCCGCCCAGCGCTTATGAGCAGGAAATCCCAGCGACCATTCCACAACTTTAATAAATTATTTCCAGCAGTCAAACCGGTTTTCAGAAAAGGGCTACGGCATCAAGCAATTGACTGTTGCCACCCCGCCAAAGAGCATATTTTAGCCGGTAGCCGGAGCGCATGGAAGCCGCACCCACCTCGCCCTTATTATTTATGGCAATCACACAGGCGTCGGCTTTTTGATTTCGCGGGTCGGTATCGGCCATATGTTTGAGCAAATCTTCGCATGCCTGTTGCGGTGAAGCTCCGCGGGCCATGTTATGGACTATCGAAACGCTCGTGCAGTAATTGGTCATCAGGTCGCCATCGCCCGTCGCGCTAGCGGCGCCCACGTTGTCGTCAGCATACACCCCGCAACCCACAAGCGGAGAATCGCCCACGCGACCAGGAATTTTCCAGGCCAGGCCGGAAGTGGAACATCCTGAAACAACATGGCCCTTGCCGTCTGTGGCCACCATTCCGATCGTGTCATGATTTTCCGTCGGGTTCAGCCAAAAGTCCTGCCGTTTGGGGTCAACCTTCCAATCCATCCACTTTTTCAGGCTTTCCGGAGTTAATAATTGCTCGGAATGAAATCCCATTTTTAAGGCGAAGCGAAATGCGCCCTCCCCGGAAAGGGTGGTGTGCTTGGTTTTTTCCAGAACTTGACGGGCAACAGAAATTGGATTCTTAATGCTGTGGATACCGGCGACAGACCCGGCGCGGTGCCGCGTTCCATCCATGATTGCCGCATCCAGTTCGACCTCTCCTTCCTCATTGGGCAGCCCGCCGTAGCCAACGCTCGTAATGTTCGGATCGTTCTCGGGGATATTAATCCCGCGTTCCACAGAATCCAGCAAACTCCCGCCGCTCTTAAAAATTTCTGCCGCGCGCTCATTGGCGGGTTTTCCGTGGACCCAGGTCGACAGAAACACAGGTCCAGATTCTTCAGCTCTAGCTTCTCCAAAATCTGCATTGGACATCGCAGCGGCTCCCGCCATAGATTTCATAAAAGTCCTCCGGTTCAATGGTTCCATTTCATCGCCTCCCAACTCAGAAAGGAGAAAAGAGCGGGTGGAATAAAGAACTCAGAAGGGACCCACAAGGACTTCCCATCCATCTGACTTCATCATTGGCCTCTTCTCGCTTTCTTGTTTTTCCTTTGCTTTCCCCATCCGCCCCCGCCTGGCGTTTCGATCCTTAGTATACTTCCTTGGGGGGCGCTAAAAACTGTTTTCGATGGCAAAGTTAAAACCCGGCGCGATCCGGCGGGCAACACCAATTGGTTTTTCCCTGACTTGCCGGGCTTTCCACCAGCCAGACCATAAGGAGGAAGCCGGCGGCGGTCGGAAAGGATGCTTCCGCGAACTTCTGTGAGGAATTCAATTTCGCGCACAATGCCATCACCCCCCCGAAAGCGCCCTTTGCCGCCGGAACCACGGCGAATTGAATAGGAGCGCAGGCGAACGGGATAAGCGGATTCCAACGCCTCGATGGGTGTGTTCAGTGAATTGGTCATGTGCGTGTGGATACCGCTTAATCCGTCCGCCATCGGCCTTGCACCCATTCCGCCGGCAATGGTTTCGTAGTACGCAAAAGGCTCGCCGGCGCGTGGACCCTGATCCGGATAAAAACCACCGAACGATATATTATTCATTGTGCCCGAGCTGGCTGCCGGAATGCGGCCGGGCAATGCCTGGGCCAGCGCTTTCAGGAGGACGTCCACAATTCGCTGTGAGGTCTCCACATTCCCCGCAGCAACCGCGGATGGCGGCCGGGCGTTGACCACGCTACCTTCAGGCGCGCGCAAATCAATCGCCTCCATTAATCCCGCGCAGGCCGGAACGTCTTCTCCAAGAAGGCAACGAAAGACATAGAAAACCGCAGAGTACGTGATAGCTAGAACTGCATTTACGCTGCCCCGCTGGGAAGGCGAAGACCCGGCAAAGTCCACCATGGCGCGCCCTTGGTGGATGCCAATGGTCACACGAAAGCGAACCGGTTTCTGTGAGTATCCATCATCGTCGAGAAAATCCTCCGCAAAGTAAACGCCCTCGGGGATGCGAGCAAGAGCTTCGCGCATCAATCGTGATGAATACCCTTGCAACGTCTCAAGATAAAATTCGGTCTTTCGTAGGCCGTACTTTTTCACCAGCTCGATCAAACGGCGCTCCCCAAGCCGACAGGACGCGACTTGTGCAGTCAGGTCGCCCTCGCGCTCGCGCGGCGTACGGACGTTCGCAAGCACCACGGCAAGAATATCTTGTTGGATTTTTCCGCCTCTCGCCAATGCGACCGGGGGAATTCTCAAGCCTTCCTGAAAGATTTCTTCGCTCAATCCCATGGAAGCCGGTTGCGCTCCGCCAACGTCCGAATGGTGGGCGCGGTTGGCGACATAGAACAAGGGGCTCGAACACGCACCGACTTTTTTGGCACGACCATTACTGGCGAACACGGGCATCACCAGCGTGATGTCCGGAAGATGGGTCCCGCCCGCATAGGGATCGTTTAACATTGCGATGTCCCCCCTCCCAAGGTCGAGTGAGCGAATAGCCGCGGCTACGGACATCGGCATCGATCCCAGGTGGACGGGCATGTGATCACCCATGGCCACAACGCGCCCCTTTCCGTCGAAGACAGCACAGGAATAGTCACGGCGCTCTTTGATGTTTGGAGAAAAGGCTGACCGCCGCAAAGCCGCGCCCATCTCTTCCGCCGCCGAGTGAAACAGGCTTTTAAATATTTCTAGTTCTGCCGCATCAATGTGCATTTTGAGTCAGCCTCAGATTCAAATGCTCGTCTACGCGACAACTGAAATCAGGTGGCACGACGGTGGTTGAACTATATTCGACGATGATGGCCGGACCTTTCAATTTCATTCCATGCCCCAATCGCTGGCGCTCATATATGGCGGTCGGAACAAATTTCCGGTCAAACCAAACAGGCTTTCGTTTCACAATTGCACTGCGAGGATCAGGATGTTTCCCAGGCTGTTTTTCGCCCCCAGATGGTTTGGATGTCGGTAATTTGAGGCGGACCTGCAGGTTGACGATTTCCACAGGGCGCTTGGGTCGAGAATAACCGTAGGCCCTTTCATGCTCGGAATGAAAACGCATAGGAAAGGTGGGCGTGAAGGGAACTGAAAGTTCGTACGCCTGGCCGATGTACCGGACGGCCAGTCGGCGTTCAATTTGCACCCGGTCAATTTTGAAGTGTTCAAGGCTAAGCTCAGCCCGGGCATCCTGTTCGACAATCTCAAACCTGCGATCGAGGTTCTTCAAAAACAATCGTAGCCTGGCATTTGGGTGAGTGCTGCGCGCATTCATTTTCTCTTTTCCGGGAACGGTTAACAAAACTGACTGCGAAACGTCTCTGACAATATCAGAGAGCAGAATCCCCAATGCTGAAAATGCCCCGGGATGCATGGGGACAATCACTCCAGCGAGTTCCATCGATCGCGCCAGGTCGGCGGCATGTAGGCCGCCGGCCCCTCCGAAGCAGATCAGCGTGAAATCGCGCGGGTCATGACCACGCTCAATCGAAATCAAACGCAGGGCGCGCTCCATTGTAGCATTTGAAACATCAACCATCCCCCGAGCCAGCGACATCGACGATTTGAGACTCAATACGCGGAGCTTGCGCGGCAGGCCCCTGAGAAACTCTACAAAGTGTTTGTCCACCATCCGCCAATCCAATTTGAACGCCCCGCCCAGAAAGTGATCGGAGTCGAGCCGGCCAAGGAGGAGGTTTGCATCGGTCACCGTTGGCCGAGTGCCGCCTCGCCCATAGCAAATCGGCCCTGGCACTGCGCCGGCACTCTCAGGCCCGACCCTCAACGCGCCGCCGGCATCCACGCGCGCCACTGAGCCGCCGCCGGCGCCGACTGAGTGAACGTCAAGCACCGGAACTGCGACGGGCAACCCAGCAAGAGTTGTTTCGCTTGTTGTGCGGGGAGGACCCTCCAGGAGGCAAACGTCAGTCGAAGTCCCGCCCATGTCAAAACTTATCGCGCGCTTAATTCCAAGTGTTTCCGCCAACCGCGCGGTCGCCACAACTCCACCCGCAGGGCCGGAAAGAATCGTGCGGACAGGTTCACGCGCAGCTCGCGCCGCCGTCGTAATACCGCCGCTCGATTGCATGACATAAATTTGGCCCAATGATCGATGACGGTCAGAAGCGTGGCCTCGTCCTGAAATTATCTTCGACTTAGGGCCCACAAGGTGCAATTGCCCGGTAAATCCCTCACTAACCTTTTTTGCAAGTCGGCTGAGGTAAGATCCCAGTCGGGGCGCAAGGTATGCATTGATGGCCACGGTAGACAGCCTCTCGTATTCGCGGAACTCAGGAAGAATTTCGTGAGATACGGAAATGGGGAGGCCAAGTTTTCGAAGAGCGGCTGCCACGCGCCGCTCGTTCTCTGCATTGCAGAAGGAAAATAAAAAGCACAGAGCGATTGATTCTGCGCCCGAGCGGCGGATGGCGCTCAATAGACGTTTGAGGTCACGGAGTTGAGGCCGCACAATGATTCGACCATTGGCCGTGGTGCGCTCGCGCACGCCCCAACGCAGCGAGCGCGCGATAATTGGAGTCTCGCGTCGGACGTCCAAGTCATATAATCGTGGGCGGTCTTGCCGTCCTATCTCGATGAGGTCCTCAAAACCAGAAGTTGTGACCAGCGCCACACGCCCCCCGCGCCGTTCAAGCAAACTGTTCGTGCCCACGGTTGTGCCATGGATGATGTCAATGGGCAGGCCACCGGCAAGGCGTTGAACACCTTCAAGAATTCCCAGAGCGGAATCCTGAGGTGTTGAAAAGACTTTAAGAATTTTAATTTCGGAGCCTTCGAGCACGACACAGTCCGTGAATGTCCCGCCAGTATCCACAGCGATTCTCGTATTGAGTTGTTCTTGTGGCATGTTTTGAATGGATTGCTATAATCCACTCGCCCCCAGTGGAAATGACGCATGTGCGGTGAGTGATATATTGGAGCGATAGCCTGCGGCGATCCGGTAGTAGCCGGCGGCCGCGATCATGGCCGCATTGTCGGTGCTCAATACAGGAGTCGGAAAAAACACTTTCAATCCCCGCTGCTTCACAGCTTCGTGAAAACTTTTGCGCAAAAGAGAATTACACGCAACTCCACCGGAAACAAGAATTGATTGAACGTTTTGGTCATCTGCCGCGGCCAGAGTGCGCTCCGTGAGATCAGAGATGACGGCGTGTTGAAAGCTGGCTATCAGATTAAGGGTTGCCTCAGAGCAGCGCGCGCGAATTTCTTCGGTTGTTACCTGTCCCGCGTTTGGACGCCAGCGCCGGCGTTCCCCGGCCTCAGCTTCCAATGGTGTTCCTCGCAACCGTTGCAGGACTGCTGTTTTAAGGCCGGAAAAACTGAAATCCAGTGGATTTCTTTTCATTCGAATCCGGCCAAACTCGAACGCCTTGGAATTGCCGAAGGCTGACAGTCTATCGATGATCGGGCCGCCAGGATAGCCCAGCGCGAGTAGTTTTGCGACCTTGTCGAAAGCTTCACCAGCGGCATCGTCGCGGGTTTGGCCGAGTTGCGAGTATGAAAAAACACCCGGTCGATTATTTTCATTCACTGCCTGTTGTTGAACTAGATATAGGCTCGTGTGGCCGCCTGAAACTACAAGCGCAACGGTAGGAAGCATTGCCTCATCGACCTCGCTACCATCCCGCAATGCAATTTTATTTTGCAATAGCACGGATTGAATGTGGCCTTCCAGATGGTTGACGCCAATCAAGGGCGTTCCAAGAGCAAAGGCCAGCGCCTTGCTGTAAACCAACCCAACGAGTAAAGATCCGACAAGTCCGGGACCTTCGGTCACAGCGATGGCCTCCATGTCTCTTAAGCTGGCTTCAGCCTGCCGGCAAGCTTCCTCGACCACAAACACAATCCTTTTTAAGTGTTCGCGCGAGGCGAGTTCAGGGACAACGCCTCCATACTTTGCGTGAGTTAAAACCTGGGAAGCGATGACATTGGATAAAACGCGTTCACCATCCACCACGACTGCCGCCGCCGTCTCGTCGCAACTCGATTCAATGCCTAAAATCACCATGACGCGTTCTCCTTATAAAGTATGTTAGCATATGCGATTCGCACAATGATTTGCCAGAAAGGGCGCAAAAGGGAAGGGAAGTATCAACAGCTCGAATGAACTGGGGAAAGGGCAGAGCCAGTTGACTTTCCTGCCTCATATTGTTGGGGGCAAGATGGAAAGAGGGACGGCGCATAACTGTTGGTCGAACAAGCCCGCCCCCTGTCACTCACAGAACCGCATCGATTCTTCGAGGTAATTCATGACGATCAGAAAAGCCGTTTTGCCCGTAGCCGGACTGGGCACGCGATTCCTGCCAGCCACCAAGGCCCAGCCAAAGGAAATGTTGCCCATCGTTGACAAGCCTCTCGTTCAATACGCCGTGGAAGAGGTTTCAGCCTCCGGCATCCCCATGGTGATTTTCGTTACGGGGCGCGGAAAGAATGCCATCGAAAATCATTTTGATGTGTCCTTCGAACTTGAACAAGAACTGGCGGGACGCGGCAAGGAAGATTTGCGCAGGCAGATGCATTCCATTTCGAGATTGTTGCAAATGGCGTACGTTCGTCAAAAATATCCCCGCGGCCTCGGGCACGCAATTCTTGTCGCTCGTGACCTGGTGGGGAATGAACCCTTTGCTGTTCTGCTTTCCGACGACGTGATTGAAAGTCAAGTTCCTTGTCTCAAGCAAATGATGGCTGTTCACGCGCGTTATCGAACCAGTGTTGTGGCCATTCAGCGAGTGGAACGAAAAGCTGTTTCAAGTTATGGCATTATTCGCGGCAATCTGGTACCCGATAAGGAAATGGATGGACGGATTTACCGCATCGATGACATGGTGGAGAAACCCGAACCTGGAAAAGCGCCATCCAGTCTTGCCATCATAGGACGTTATATCCTGACGCCCGCCATCTTTAAAGAGCTTGCAACTACCCAGCCCGGAGCCGGTCATGAGATTCAATTAACTGATGCGCTCAAAAGATTACTGAAGAAGGAGACCATCTACGGTTATTTATTTGAAGGTAAACGGTACGACGCAGGAGACAAGCTCGGATTTCTCAAGGCAACTGTTGAAATGGCACTGAAGCGAAAAGATTTGGGGCAGCCATTCCGCAAGTATCTCAGGTCCCTTAAACTTTGAATTCCATCGGCATTCGACCTGATGGTTAATAAAAAGGATTTTGAAGGCATCAACTTGAATGCAAGCGCCGTTAGCCCTGGTTTGTATTTTTGAGGTGAGTACGCGCAAAGGGGCCTCCAGGAGTAAAGAAAGTGAACTATGATGAGAAATGACAATCCATCTCTGCGGCAGCACTTGCTCTACCTGTTACGCGGGGGCGGCGCTCATTTGAATTTTAATAGTACGATCAGGGGTTTCCCAATTGAACTTCGTGGGGTGAGGCCGGCAGGCTTGCCTCAAACCGCCTGGCGTCTTCTGGAGCACATGCGGATTGCGCAAAGGGACATTTTGGATTTTTGCATCGACTCCAAATATATTCCCAAGGATTTTCCTTCCGGTTACTGGCCACAGAATGACTCTCCTGCGAATAAAGCTGCATGGAATAAGAGCATTAGATCCTTTCGCGCCGACCTCAAAGCGATGGAACAGCTCGTAGCCAATCCGTCAACCGACTTGTTTGCCCTTATTCCGCACGGCGAAGGTCAGACGATCCTCCGTGAAGCCCTTCTGGTTGCTGATCACAATGCCTACCACCTGGGACAAATGGTAACGCTGCGCCGCTTGCTCGGCGCATGGACCGACCCATAAGAAAGCTGTTTGAGAATGGAATCAGTATGCCGGGGTTTGTTCTTAAGATTGCTTTGCCTGCAGCACAGAACGTTATTTCTGGGAACGATGTTTTGAATCCCGGGGCTTGGCCGCTGGCGAGGGCTCCTTTGCCTTCTCAGCCGGCGCCTTTTCGGCCTTGCTTGAGGTTGCTCTGTCCGATTTTTCCTTTTCTATTTTCTCCGCTTCTCCCGGAGAAGATTTACCAGCGTAGTCAGTGATGTACCAGCCGGTGCCTTTGAATTTAAAGGCCGGGGAAGAAAGCAATCGTTCGAGCTTGCCGCCGCACTCCTCGCATTTGGTCAAAGGGGGATCGGAAAATTTTCTGATTTTTTCAATCTTCGTACCACACTTCAGACACCGATATTCATAAAGCGGCAAGCTGACCTCCCAACTTAAATATTTGCGTACATTATAGCAGTCCTTATAATCCTGGTCAAAACACCGATGCTCGCTCGATGACTCCAATTGCTTCCGCGCAATTGAATTGATAAACTCACGAATTACACCTAAAGATAGACTCTGAGACCGCAAAGTCTATGCCACTGATGGTTAGTTCGACAAGTCCGGAAGTGTCCCCAGAGCATCCGATGGGACGACTGTTTGTTGTGGGGACCCCGATTGGGAACCTGGAAGACATTACACTTCGAGCCATTCGGACGCTCAAAGAAGTTGATTTAATAGCATGCGAGGATACGCAACACACTCAAAAGCTTTTGCACCGGTACTCAATTAAAACCCAAACGATTAGTTACCATCAGCACAATGAAATGACTCGCGCCCCGGAGTTAATCATCGAATTGGAGGCGGGCAGACAAGTGGCTCTGGTCTCCGACGCAGGGATGCCGGGGATTTCGGACCCCGGATTTCGATTGATACACCTGGCAATCCGGCATGAGATCCCAGTGGTTCCCGTCCCAGGCGCTTCGGCTTTTGTGGCCGCATTGGCCGCATCTGGATTGGCGGTGGACAGGTTTCGTTTCCTGGGATTTCTTCCCTCGAAAAAGCTGGCTCGCCAAAAAACTCTGAGAGAACTTGAATATGCCTGTAAAACAATGGTTTTTTATGAGTCGCCCAACAGAGTTGTGGCGATGTTGGAAGACGTCTTGGAAATATTTGGTGACCGGCAAGTTGTTGTCGCACGCGAGGTAACCAAGGTTCATGAAGAATTCCTTCGCGGCCCGGCATCAGAAGTCCTCGAGACGCTAACTATGAAGCCCGTCAAAGGTGAGATCACCATTCTGGTTGGGCCGCCTGTCGCCCCTGTCAAGCGTCCATCTTCCGTTCCATCAATCATCACTGAACTAGGACGGGTGATGACCGAAGATGGATTGGATCAGCGCGATGCGTTGAAGGTCGTGGCACGCCGGTTGGGTATCTCAAAAAGTGAAGCCTACCGTCAGTGGCAGGCGGAAAAGCGCTTTGCACTCAAGCGTGTGTAGCACCGTGCAAGAAATGTCGCTGGGCCCGGCAAGACTGGCAATAGAGGCAAACTACCAAATATTTCCCGGCACGTAAATAAATGGAAGGGTTGGATGACGCAGCTATCCACTCTCAGCCGTGTAAGTGGTGAGAGACGCTCCTATAAAACGAATCCCCACTCGATATACTTCACCCTCCTTGATTACTCGAACCACCGAGGCATGGGCAAAAAAATCCGTGGGACCCTCGCCCGGGCGCTTGGGCCCGCGACCAGGAAGCACAATGGTAACGGCGGTGAAGAGGGGCAAGTTGCGTTTACTCAAAAGTGAAAGACCACGACGGCTTACTTCAACTGCCTCTGTTAAATCCTCAAACGCCTCGCCATCCTCGCTGATACCACTAATCTGGACAGGGACCGCAGATGCAGTTCTCCTTTGACTTCTTTGTCCGCTTACTTTTCCTTTCAAAGATTCAGACATCGTTGACTCCTCTGGAAAGCTCCAGTCCCAATTCCAATCATGCGCTCCGGTGTATGAAGTATATCAGCAAAAAAATCATCCACCAACTCCAGGACGAGGCGGGCATCGGGAGCGCTTTGAACGCGTCTTCTCAATTCGGCGCCGTTGCGAACACCATGAGTAAACCAACTGGCAAACTGTTTCATTTTTCCGATTGCTCCGGGGGTTTCTTCTTCCACCAACATACGGTAATACGTGCGAATCATTTCATAGCGATCAGCTTCCGTAGGTTCGGTGAAAGTCCCGGTGCGAAAATAATCCGACATCTGTCGAAAAATCCACGGATTTGACGAAGCTGCCCGGCCGATCATCACGGCATCGCAACCGGTTTGCTGGCGCAACGCAAGAGCGCCAAGGGGAGTCATTACATCACCATTACCGATGACGGGTATATGGATACTCTCTTTAACCTGCTGAATAATATCCCAGCGGGCGTGCCCGCTAAATCCCTGAAGGCGGGTCCGACCGTGGACGGCTATTGCCTCCACACCGCAATCCTCGGCCATGCGGGCCACGGGCACCGCGACGATTTCCTCATCGCTCCAACCAATGCGGATCTTAATGGTGAACGGAATCGTTACCGCAGCGCGAATCTGCTTGAAAATATTCTGCAGAGCAGGGAGATCGCGCAGAAGGCCGGAGCCTCCACATTTGACGACTTTTTTCGCCGGACAGCCCAGGTTTAAATCAATGGCGTCAAAACCCAAACCCTCGATCACGCGCGCCGCTTCACCGAGGCGCCCAGGGTCGGACCCAAAAATCTGCGCCGTGATCGGCCGTTCCTCCCCGGTGTAGTGAAGGTAGCGTTGCGACTTCAGATTCTGCCGGAGCATTCCTTCACTTGAAACAAACTCGGTCATGATCAGGCCGCATCCACCCAGCCGCTTGATGAAGCGGCGAAATACAGTGTCCGTAATGCCCGCCATGGGCGCCAGAATATGGGCGGGGCGAATGATCACGTTTCGGATTGGCATTTCCTCAAAAATCATAATCAGCTCATTGTGGCAGCAAATCCCCGATGTTGGCAATCGCAAAGCGCATTTGGCCCTCGGCGACGCGATCCCCATGGCGGTATGCGGCGCCGCGCAACTCTCCAAAACTTTGCCGCAGCTTCAAGACTTCCGCCTCCACGCGCAAAGTGTCACCTACGTACACCGGGGCCAGCATTTTCGCCGTCGGAATCTGCAAAATCACTGCCAGCTTCCCCTGCATTTGCGGACGCTCCAACACCAGAATCGCTCCCAATTGTGTCACCATCTCAATAAGAATACCCGCCGGCACTATGGGGAAATTCGGGAAATGACCCTGTGGCGCCGCCTCGTTGGCTGTAAAGGTTTTGATTCCAGTGATGCGTTCGGCAGGAATAAATACCGTTACCCGATCCACCAAAAGAAACGGATATCGATGCGGGATAATTCTTTGAATGGCGGATTGAAATAGAGGCGTCATGCTGCGGCGTGGTTCCCGGGTCATGGAGTAACCGTTGTTGGAACAGCACTGCTTGGGGCGCCTGCGCGCCCCGCGGCCACTGGATTCTTCGCGGTGCAAACGCGAGACTACAAGAGCGAGGCGTCCAGGTCTGAACCAGCTTTAGATTCCGCTTTGGGCGGGATGTCTACCCCTTTTTTTCGAAGCCCCCGAACAGATCTCGTTGGAGTCTTTTTACGAGGGATCGTTCCTTCGTTTTGGAGATGCTGGCGAAAGTCTTCGTGAGATCCGCGAAAGAAATCCTGAATAAACTGGTTGAGTGCATGCTCGCGAATTAAATCTTCAGCCACCGCCGGGCGATAGAGGTGCGCGTGACCCCGCTTGTCACGCTCCACGATGCCTTTGCGAGCGAGTCGATCCATGACGGTCATTACTGTTGTGTAGGCGAGCGGTCGGTCGGGCAAAAGTCCAGCACGAATCTCATGAACAGTCGCTTTCCCCGCGGCCCACAGCGCCTTCATGCACCGGAGCTCCAATGGAGGCAGATCGAATTGATGGTTACGAGTTTTCCTGACCATTGCGCAAGGAAAGCTTGGACTGTTGGCCCGTCATCTGTTTTCCTGGAATTGCAGAGCTTGATTTGATGGGCAACGATTCTGTCGCCGCCGGTTTTAACAGCTCCCTCCCCAGGGCGCGATTGCGGGCGGTCCACTCGCCCACCCGATTCTTATCGGTTATAAATTGCGCGCGCATGCTTTCCAGTTTCGAATCCAAGTCATCAAGATAATGGACAAGCAGGGCTTCGGGAAACATCGGTTCCTTGGGAGAACCGAATTCCAGCTTGCCGTGATGAGCAAGTATTAGATGTTCGATTTTGTCTTTTAATGCAGGGGGAAATTCAGGTATCAGCCGTATCTTTTCGCTGAGAATTTCCAAACCAATTGTGATGTGTCCCAGAAGTTGCCCTCGCGTCGTGTAAGTGAATCCCTTTGCAAAATTCAACTCTTCGATTTTCCCCAGGTCGTGCAAGACAAGGCCAGCGAGGACCAAATCGCATTCGAGCCACTGATAATGCTCGCAAAGTTTGTCTCCCAATTCGACGAGTGACAGAACGTGCTCCAACAACCCGCCCAAATAGGCGTGATGATAACTCGTCGCGGCCGGCGCAAGTTTATATTTTTCTGCAATGGCAGGATCCTCGATCACTGCAAGGAGCAGGGTCCGCAACGGTCCATCAGAAACCAGTTTTAAGCGGGCGACGAGCAACAGATACATTTCCTCGGGATCCCGCTTGGACTTCGGTAAATAGTCGCGCAAATCAAATTCTTCCGCGGCGCATTTTGCAATTTTACGAATGCGAATTTGACTCGCACCCCGGTATTCTTCCACCGTTCCATCGACAAGGACAACGTCACCAACCTCAAAGTCCAATTTAAAACGGTCACAATCCCAAATCTTGGCGGTGATCATCCCACTCGAATCACGAAAGGTAAGATCCAGATACGCGCTGCCGTTGTTGGCAGTTTTGCGCTCCTTGAGGTGAACAAGGAAGGTGGAGTTAACGGTAGTCTCTGGCTTGAGGTCCGCGATGAAGTCTTGCTTCATTGGATTTGATTGGTTAGCGCCGCCTGGGTGGGGCGCCCGGCCCCCGTATCAATGTAACCCGAGGCGAGGTAAATATAACTTTCCATGCGAAGGGTGCGAAGGTATTCCCGCAACGCCGGCTCCATTTGCTGGTTGTAGAGAATTTCGCTCACCCGCTGCTCGACTTCATCGTAACTGGCGATGCCCTGCTTTCGGCGTTCGAAGACCTTCACAATCATGTAACCGAATTTGGTTTGGATCAGGCCAGTGATTTCATTGTCGCCCAATTTGGCGATCGCATCCGCAACAGCGGGCGCCAGAGTTCCTTGCTTGAAAAAACCAATATCGCCGCCATCGCCGGCGCTCGCGTGATCGGAGTACTTCCTGGCCACGTCGGCCCACTTCGCACCGGCTTTGAGCTCGGCCAGCGCGGCTTCTCCGCGCTTTTCGGCATCTTCAAGTTTACGGTTGTCAGTCGAAATGAGGATCTCGCCAAGATGAACACCTTCAGGAAACGCGAAATCTTGCTTGTGCGCATCGTAATATTTTCGCGTATCTGCGTGGGTGACAATAATACGAGATCCAACTTCGCGGCCAATCACCTCGCGCATCAGAAGATTCCGCCGGATATTGTCTTCAAAGTCTTCCCATACCATCCCTTGCTTTTCGACCGCGGCCTGCAGCTCATCCTGAGTGGCAAAGTGGTTCTGCTTGCGGATCTCATCGAGACGTTTAACGACATCAGTTTCAACTTTTATATCCAGGTCTTTGGCCTTTTGGACCATCAGGTCCTGGTCGATCAAATCTCGAAGCAAATTCTTACTTTGTTCCTTGAACTGGGCATCCAGCTCGGCGCCTGAGTATTCTTGCGCGAGCTGAGCGCGCAGGTCCTCCTGTTTCTGTTCGAATTGCCTTTGCGTCACAATGTCGTTATTGACACGAGCGATGATCCGCTCCACGACTTTCGCGGCAGACATGACGGAAGGTGCGGCGAGCGCGAATACCACCACCCCTGTAATGCGTATCAGTTTTTTCTTCAGCATTTTCAATAACCTTCCCTCGAACAAATCTCTTTTGATATGTGCCCGGTCTCCCATCTACAAGGGAGAGATTTTCGGTGGAGCAGTTCAAACCTTCCCATCCATTTTAATGCTACGAGTGTAGTTGCCGCAAGGTTTTTACGAGTAGCCCGGGCAGCTCAGATTCCGGTGTGCTAAAGCGAAAACGCAATGCACCATCGGGACGGAAGTTTGCTCCCCGGTGTTGACGGACAAATTTGGTCAATCTCTCTGGATCGATCGGAGCTTGCGGATGGAAGCGAATCCAAATCTCATCCGATTTCCTCTCCACGGACTGCACCAGCAGGCTCTCCGCCACTGATTTCAAAACCGCGTAATTCAGAAGATTGACGACGGAAGGCGGAATGGCGCCATAGCGATCCGCCATCTCGCTTTCGAGTTCCACGCGCGCCTCAGGCTGCCCAAGGCTGGAAATCCGTTTATACATCCGCAAGCGCTGGCTTTCGTCAGAAATATACTGGTCGGGAATCTTGATGTCGAGGCCCAGATTAATCGTAGCGCGAACTTCGAGCCTGGCCGGGGTGCCCCGTAACTCTTCCACGGTCTGTTCGAGCATCTGCAAATATAAATCCAAGCCGACAGAATTCAAATGTCCGGATTGCTCCGCGCCCAGCAAATTGCCCGCGCCACGCAGTTCCAAATCGAGGGCAGCCAGGCGGAAGCCTGCACCCAAATCGGAAAATTCTTTTAGCGCGGCCATTCGGCGTTTAGCCGTGGGCGATAGAACGTCTTCGGCGGGGATCAAGAAATAAGCGTAGGCACGGCGATTCGAGCGTCCCACCCGGCCGCGAAGCTGATAGAGATCCGCCAATCCAAAGCGATCAGCGTGGTTAACGATAATCGTGTTGGCGCGGGGAATGTCCAATCCATTTTCAATCAATGCGGTTGCGGCCAGCACGTCGTACTCACCTTGTATAAATTTAAGCATTACCTTTTCCAAATCTTTCTCGCCCATTTGACCGTGTGCGACGCCAATCCGTGCGGTGGGCACGAGACGCTTGATGAGCGCTGCCATGCTGAAGATTGATTCCACGCGGTTGTGGACAAAAAAGACCTGGCCGGCGCGCTCCATCTCGTGCAAAATTGCCGATTGAATTACGCCGTCGCTGAAAGGCGCCACCACCGTTTGGATGGCGAGACGGCCACGGGGCGGAGTTTCAATCACAGACAAATCCCGCAAGCCTCCAATGGACATATGCAAAGTGCGGGGAATGGGCGTGGCGGACATGGTCAGGATATCCACCCCGGTTTTTAATTTTTTCAGCTTCTCTTTTGCCGCCACGCCGAATCGCTGCTCCTCATCCACTATTAAAAGCCCCAGGTCACGGAAGATGACATCCTTGGAAAGCATTCGGTGCGTGCCGATCAGAATGTCCACCCGGCCGGCCTCTGTTTCCGCAGCAATCATTTTTTGTTCCGCGGCGGAGCGAAACCGGCTGAGCATTTCGACACGCATGGGGAATGACGCCATGCGTTGGCGGAAGGTGGTGTAATGTTGAAAGGCGAGGACGGTTGTAGGCACCAACACCGCCACTTGTTTTCCGTCCTGGGCCACCTTGAATGCCGCGCGCATGGCGAGCTCGGTCTTGCCGTAGCCTACATCACCACACAACAGACGGTCCATGGGCTGGGGACTTTCGAGATCGCGCTTGAGCTCAGCCAGGGCGGTTAACTGGTCCGGGGTTTCCTCAAATTCAAAGGCGTCCTCAAATTCGCGCTGCCAGGTGGTGTCGGCGCTAAACGCAACACCGCCTCGCATTTTGCGTTGGGCGTAAAGACGCAGAAGTTCTTCCGCCATGTCACGGAGTGACCGCTTGACACGTGTTTTGGTGCGCGCCCAGGTAGCCCCTCCTAGACGATCCAGGGCGGGCTTGCCCGCTTCACCACTGCGGCGGTATTTTTCAACCAAGTCCAATCGCTCAAGTGGAACGTAGAGCCGCGCATCATCCTGATAAGTGAGCAACATGAAATCACGAGCCGATCCCGACACTCCAAGCTGCCGCAAGCCGTGGTAAAGACCGATGCCGTGATCCACATGGACAACGTAATCACCCGCTTTCAAATCGCTCAAGTCGGAAAGGAAGCTTGAGATTGCGGAGCGTTCTTTGCGGCCATGGGCATCCCAGAGAAGGCCGCCAAATAGATCGTTGTCAGAGAGGAAAAGCATGCCCAGATCGGGGAAGACAACCCCCTCTCCCATCTCGCCGCGAGCTATGACCGCGGGCGCCGGGGGTCTGGGATAATCAAGCACAGTTGGCTGAGGGGACTTATTGTCGTCATTTTGATCGGGCGCGGGCGAGCCATTCCTGGGGGCTCTAACTTCGCTCGCGCTTTGAAACGGAACTTCGTATTCGGTAAGAATCTCGCGCAAGCGGTCGACTTTCCCTCCGGTGGGAACGACGAAAGTTACCGCATCACCGCGCTTGAGGCGCTGGTGAAGATCGTCCATCATGGGCTTTAACGCGCCGTGATATTTTGGCGCTGGTTGACTGGCAAGATTTGGTTCGCCTTCCGCCATGTCCGGCAGCGGCTGGAGAGACTTGTCGCTTTCGATCGTGTTGGTTGTGTCTGAGTATCTTTCGTCGATCAGTTCACGAGTCAGTCTGGTCGAGTGAACGGCTAATTCCTTCAGGAAGACGGACGATTGCCCATCGAACGCATTGATGAACTCTTCCTCCGAAAGAAATATCTCCTCTGGGTGCGGAGGTGGCGGCAGGCTGTCCCGAACTTCGTCGTACCCCTTTTTCCAGTCGGTAAGAATCTGTTTCAGTTGCAGGCGTCGTTCCAGCGGTTCGTCCCAGGCGAGAACCGGATGGTCAACGAGCGACAAAAGCGTATGGGGATGGGATTCGGCAAGGGGAGCCAGAAATTCCCAACCAGGAAAAATGTTGCGGTAGGTTGCGGCCCACTCCGGCTCCCTCGGATGACACCCAGGATGAGTGCTGTTTGCCGGAAAGGCCTGGCGTTTCGATAAATTTCGTACAAGATGTTCGAAAAATTCCGGCGAACGCTTCGACTCTGCGAGGGGCAGGAGACGTGCCACTGCCACTGGCGCCCGTGAGCGCTGGCTGGAGGGATCAAATTCACGCACGGACTCGACCCGATCGCCGAAAAACTCAATGCGAAAAGGCCATGGTGATTCGGGAGAAAAAATGTCAAAAATTCCGCCCCGCACGGAAAACTGTCCGGCATTCTCAACTGGCTCTCCCTGCTCGTACCCCACACCCGTCAAGTGCTCAATCAAATCAGTCAGGTTCACTTCATCACCCAACTTCAATTCCAGTGCCAGGGAACGGTAATACGAGCCTTCTCGAAAACGACCCAGCGCCGCAGGGAGAGGAACGAAAAGAATTCGAATCCGGCCACGCGCCAAATTCCACAAGGCTACGGCTCGTTGTTCGGAGATCTCGGCATGAGGCGAGCGGCCCTCATAAGGAGAACAATCAAACGCGGGCAGGGAACTCACTCCCGTGCCAGCCGCCGCACCTTCGAGCCAAGCCAGGAAGGTGGATGCCGTTGCGCGCAGGCGATCAGCGGAATCGTTGTCTGCCGTCAGGACAATCACGGGACGCGCAAGGGCGTGCGCCAGTCCAACACACATCAGAGCTTTCGCAGTGGGGGTTAAGCCGGCAATGACGCTGGCAGGGCGCCCCGCAGAAATCGAGGCGACCGCGTCGCGAAAAGCGGAGTGGGCAAAAACTGGTTGAAGAAGAGAGCGAATATCCGGCATTGGGAGTGGCGTGGCCTACTTGAATTTATTTTCCGCAGCGTGGATAAGCGATGAAGTAGAAAACCCCGGAATGACCGGAACAGGCACAACCTTTCCCCCAGCCGCCTCAACTTCCGCGCGGCCCACTATTTGGTCCAGGGGCCAGTCGCCGCCTTTGGCCAGTATCTGCGGCAACATGCGGGCGATAATGGCCTGCGGGGTAAGCTCGTCAAAAATTATCACGTAGCTCACCGCTTCAAGCGCGGCCAGAATTTCCGCGCGTTCACGCTCAGGAAATACCGGCCGTCCCGGACCCTTGAGCGCGTTGACAGTCCTGTCGCTGTTTACGGCGACAATCAAAACGTCGCCCAGCGCGCGGGCTTGGGAAAGGTAGCGGGTGTGGCCGGGATGAAGCAGATCAAAGCAGCCATTGGTAAAAACCACGCGCTTACGTTGACGTTTGAGCCCGTCCACAACTTCATGTGCGCGGGCAAGTGAAATGATTTTTTCCAGTCCCATGCCTTTACGTTGCCAGCCGGTCAATTTCCAAAGTCTTTATTCTAACACGCGCTCTGAAATAGGGAGGTCCATTAGGCGTCTATCCCATCTCGAGATGACTGATGCGCCATGCGCTGTCACACAATGGAAAAAGTATAAAAGTAAATGGAGGCGTCGTTGTAATGCGAGTCCTAGGCATGCTTGGGCGGGCGAATGAAAATCAACACGCATGCGGTGGCAAGAAGTGGTATGGTTCCAGCGGCGATGAAGGCAGGTGTATACGAGTACCGGTCCACCAGCCAACCGACGGCGAGCGTGGACACCGCGCTGAGACCTGCGGCGCCCAGTCCGCTCAATCCGGTGACGGAGGCTACGACATCTTGCGGAAAAAGATCGGAGGGGAAGGTGAGCCCCATCGTGGACCAGCTCGCGTATCCCCACGTTGCCAGACTGATGAGCGCGAGCGCCCAGTAGGGCGAATTCACGAAGGCGGCGGGAATTCCGGCGAGGATCGGCACGCAGCTTACAACACAAACCCACTTGCGCGCGGGAACCACCCGCATTCCATGACGAATAAGAAAGCCTGAGACAAAACCTCCGGTAAAATTCCCGATGTCGGAGGCGACAAAAGGAAGCCAGGTAAAGGCCGCGATCTGCTTCAGACTGAAGCCGCGCGTATCACTCAAATATTTGGGCAGCCAGAAAATGTAGAACCACCAAATGGGATCGGTCAGCGATCGCCCCAGAACAATTCCCCACACGTTGGACTGCGTGAGCAGATTCAGATAACGGGCAACGCCGACGCGCGAGGAAACCGCGGCGGTGTCACGCCCCGCTTCAATTAGTTTGCGCTCATCAGCGCCCAGCCGGGGATGAGTCTCCAGGGAACGATAAAAGTGGAGCCAGATGCCAAGCCATAGGAAGCCCAGAGTCCCCGCCATGAGAAACGCAAAACGCCATCCAAAGATGATAGCCAACCAGGGAACCATGACTGCCGCCAGCGCGCCCCCAACGCTTGACCCGCTGTCAAAAATCCCCACGGCTAATCCGCGCTCCTTGGCAGGGAACCATTCCGCCACCGTCTTTGATGCGCCGGGCCAATTGAAACCTTCACCAATGCCCAACAGGAAACGTGAAATGGCGAAAGTGCGCACCGAGTGTGCAAAAGCGGGCAGCATGCTGGCGATCGACCACCAAATCATGGCAAGGGTAAGGCCCAACCGCGTGCCAATTAAATCCAAAAGGACGCCCCCGACCAGCCACATGATGGCGTAGGCAACCTGAAACGCCGAGACGATGTAGGAATAGTCGGCGTTCGTCATGCTGAATTCTTTAGTGATAACGGGCGCCAGATTGGAGAGCGTTTGGCGATCGATATAATTAATGACCGTCGAACAAAAAAGCGTCCAAACGATCCACCAGCGGAGATGTTTGATAGGTTTCATGAACTGAATTCTTTGGCCTCGCTTATTGGGCGTTTCGAATGGAAATGCAAGTTACCATACACATCGAATTTCCAAGTGAAAATGTTTGGGAGCAAAAATGGATTTTAAAATATCGCTATGGCCCGGGGAAGGGTTTGAAGTGAACGAATCAATCAAGTTGGTGGTTAAATCTTCCCCAAAGATTTTATCGCCCGGCGGCGGCACGAGGCATAATTTCAGGTTGGCAGCCGGCATCAGTCGATCGGAGTTGAATGTTTTTAAAATCGCCGGTCTCGTCAAACGAGCCGATCCCGATCAGGCCGCATTTAAAAGTCGAGTCGGTGACGGAAAACAATGGCTGGGCCGAGCGATCCATAAAGACTTCAATCGACCCGGTTCGGATGTCGCGCACAACCCGGACGTGATGCCAATTACCGTCAGGCAGCGCCGGCGCGGCGGAAATCCCCGCAATGCGTTTTCGATCCCCGCCGTCAACCATAAAGACGCCATTGTGGACCGGCTGCACCTTACCGCTATCCACAGACATATGGGCGTAATAGAAATGGAGCGTGTCAACGTAATTGAAAACAACGATCACCGAGCGGCGCTCGCGACGAACGTCCGTCTGGAAATCGAAGCTGCCCACCGGTGTATTTTTGATCATCGCATATTGCAGAGGCCGGCGCGGCACGCCTGGCGGGCGGCTGCGCTTCATGTGCAGGTAGTGCTGGTGCGGGGCGCCAAGAATTTCCCAGTCCTCAGGAAAGGGAAATTGCCAGGCGCTCAAATCGCCGGTTTCAAAACGGTCGTGAAAGTCGATTGACTTTTTCCCGGTGCTCGCCACGCCGGTGACCCAAAGGCCCGTGGCAATAAATACTGCCCACAGAGATAGAATCGCCGTTCCATTCACTCCATGCGTTCGCTTCATGGCCGGGTAGTATATGACAATAAGCCCGGGGCGCAAGAAAAATTCAGGCCATCGCAATGGGCAACTTTCCGAACACCGGCACGGCCACGGCGCCCGATGAAGAAGCGAAAAGCCGGAACAATACTCATGGTACTTGACACCTTTCGCCGGTGCGCGATAATTTTCACATTATGAAAACACAGGACGCCGCCTGGAAAATACCTCCCGGTGCGTACACGGTGAAGTCATTGGTGAAGGCTCTGGCGATCCTTGAGTGCCTGGCGGAAGGCGAGCAGAAAAGTTATACGCTTACTGAGTTGAGTCGCCGACTGCACATCCACGTTTCAACCGTGCATCGCCTGCTGGTTAATCTTTTACGCCAGGGGTTTGTGGAGCAGGACCCGGCCACCGGAGGTTATCAACTTGGGTTTCATGTCCTTCGGATGGGCCTTCGTGTTCTCGGTCGCCTGGATTTTCGCCGCGTCGCGCAACCGATGTTATTGGAATTGAATCGGAAAACACAGGAGACGGTTCACCTCGCAATTTTTCAGAACGACCACTCAGTTTCGATTGAAAAATATGACAGCCCCCAGCCTGTGGGTTTAGACGCACGGTTGGGAGGGATGATGCCGTTGCACTGTACGGGGGTGGGGAAGGCGCTGCTCGCTTTTCAAAGTGAGGCAATCATTCGACGGCTCTCCAAGTCACCGGGCTTCGCTCGTCTTACAACGCACACCATAACATCTGTCACGAATCTCAAAAAGGAATTGGCCCTCATCAGGCGTGAGGGATATTCGGTGGATAATGAAGAAGCCGTGGAAGGATTGCGATGCGTGGCGGCGCCGCTGTTTGACCACACGGGAAAAGTGATCGCGGCCTTCAGTGTGGCGGGCCCGGCCACACGGATGACTTTGGAGCGCGTTCCAGAAATCGCGCGACTTGTTTGTGAAACAAGCCGCCTGATTTCGTACCAACTCGGCTACGGTCCTCGCCCTGCCCGGGTGGAATGAGCCGTGGCGGTTGGACAACCCTCATCCCACTCCACAACAGTTGCTTGATACCTTCTTCGGAGGGCAACATGGAACTTAATACTAATTGAGTTTTCCCGGCGGCCCAGTTGTTGCGAATCGAAAGGCCAGGTGCTGCGACCCGCTGTGCAGTGCGAATTTCTTTCCGCGCCATACAAACCATCCAGTGAGATTATTGGGCAACGACACGTCGGCGGCCAGTTTGTCGCCCCTGCGTTCGTACGCAACTGTGATATTGCCGAGCGGGTGGGGCAGCGTGGCCTTAAGGTGCGTGAGTTGCCCAAGGTGTGGCTCGATTTTGACCTTGGCGAAACCAGGCGCGGCGGACTCGATTCCGGCTACGGTGGCCAGTAAATCGAAATTCGGGTGGGCGCTCCAGGCGTGACAATCCGATCGAGTCGGCTCCGGCTTTTCCGCCCAGGTGGTCAAGCCGAGATCGAGCATGTGCCGCCACGGCCCTAGCTGCTCCAGGTATTCATCGCCCAGTCCCGCCTTCTTCATGGCGCGAAAGAGGTAAAAGCGAAAATAGTAGGAGCACTGAGAGAGAGACGGATCACGCAGGACGGTTTCCATTACATGTTTTTGATCCGCCGGAGGAATTGCATCCGTCAAAACCGCAAGGATATTGGCGTGCTGGCTAAAGTGGTTGCGCGCCGGAGTGTCCGCCATCAACTGGCGGGCGGGATCCCAGCAAGTCTTGTGGACCGCCAGGATAATTTTGCTGGCGAGCGCGCGATCGTGGGCGGCGCGTTCCGCGCTGCCAAAACCAGACTCCATTGCCGCCGCGTCACGCAACGCCTGGGCAAATTGCAGACTGAGGATTGAAGACTGCCCATCCGGCGCCTGAGGCGGGACTCCATCCTTAAAATCGTCGGTCCAATCAACAAAGTCCCACCATTCGAGCCGCCCAAGCAAACCGGAGGAGGCAAGTCGTGATTCAAACCAGCCCAGTACACCACGCGCGCCGGGTTGAAATTGGCGCAGAAATTCTGCATCGCCGTGGTACCACCACAAGTCGTGCATCATCCCGATCCAAAGGAGCGAAAACGGGGGAATATATTGGGGAAGGCGTGAAGGATACCGGCTCTGGGTGATGCCATCGGGCGTGCGTGATTCGTTCAATAATTCGATGGCGTTCTTTACCAGACGATCGTCTCCGGTCATGTAGAGCGAAATGAGCGCCTGAATGCGTGTATCACCTGCGTATTGAAGCTGTTCGTAATATGGGCAATCCATATACGTTTCATGCGCGCAGAGGCGCGCCGTTCGCCAGCCCACTTCCCACATTCGAGCGAGCGTTGCATCATTGCTCTCAAAACTTGCCCGGACTTTAAAGGGATATGCGGTAAAGGTCGCCCGAAAATCTTCCAACACCAGGGGTTCGGATTTTGTTCTCACATCAATTTGCGCGTAACGAAATGTTCGCCACCATAGTGGGCGAAACAAGCGGTGGCTGCCTCCGTCGGGATTGAATTGGTCCTGATATCCTCTTATTTCCTTGCCCTCAGTCTCGTTGCGATTACCTTTATCGCGTCCCTTCCAAAGCGACTCAGCGTAAGTCAGAGTAATTTTCGCGCCCCTGCCACCGGTTGTGACGAGTTCCGGATAGCCCGTGGTGAGATAAGTTTGATCAAACAGAATGGTCGCGCTCGTTTCAGCAGGAATGGTTATAGGCGAGTGGCCTTGCAGGAATTCAGGCGGCGCCTGAATGCCCTGGGCGCGGACGATACGCGCAATACGTTGCGTATGCTCTTCCATCAGCGGAATAGTGCGCGGCACGAGCATCCAGCGGGAGGGAGTGTCCTGAATCCCGCGCGGTCCGCCCACCGTAATCGGCGCGGCTGGTTTCCATGTTTCATCGTCAAAATTTGTTTTCTCCCATCCCCAGGGATAACGATTGCCATCCACATTCTCGCCGGGGCCCACGACCGTGTAGGCATAGTTTGTTTTGGCTCCCACGGGAATCGCCTCAACTGCCGTGTCACGAAAACTTTTCCAGCTTTTATCAGTGTTCACTGCTGCTTCCGCAGACCCATCGCCTTGAACGATGAGGCCCGTTTCATTGCTGATCTGCGCCATGGGAGCAAGCTCGGCGAAATTCCAAACCACCGCTGCCAGAACATTTTTCCCAGGCTGCAAATGGGTGGCAATATCCACGGTTTCGTAGCGCCAGTCATCCAAGTCGCCGCGCGCCGGGCCTTCAAGCACGCGCGTCCCATCGACAAATAGCTCGTACCGATTGTCGCCGCTCGCATGAATGATAAAATGTTCGGGCGCCGCGGTGAGCGAAAAGGTTTTGCGAAAACGATAAACGCCAAATTCATGGCGTGGGCCGTCAGGGCAGGCAATCCACTGAGCCTTCCAGCGCTGATGGAGCAGAGCGGAATTGATCTGCTGCGAATTCAAAAGGGACGAGGGCGCCAGGATCAGGAAAAGCATGAGGCTGATAATCTTTGAGTAAAAATAAAAACGATTCATCCCGGTACCTACCTTAAATGAATGATTTCAACTGGGGTGGTGTATTCCGTGTGAGCCTGACTGTTTATCACGCGACGCTTGGGGATTCAAGAATTAAGATTGCACAAACCTTTAATCCTGACTTTTTCCCCGGCCAGGGAGAAAAAACATCCAACCCAGAGAAAAAAGAGCAGCTCTCACAGTGATTGCAGAGGAAAAAGATTCCCTGTACACTCTGTGCCCTCTGTGTTGAAATCTTTATTTTGGTTGCCGCGATGCCGCGCAGGGTATTTGACTTTGGTCTTATACTTAGCCCGTCATGAAGAGGCGTTCATTTCTAAAGCGTGCTGTGTCAGCTCCGGCATTGGGTGCGGCGGCCGCACTCGCCGGGCAAACCTTGCCCGCGGAATCTCAAAAACAGAATGTCCAGCACCATTCGGAGTTCGTTGCTACAAGCTGCCGGAACAGGCGCCACTTGTACTTACTGAACAACAAGCGTGGCCGTGCTCGATTGCACGAGCGTGCCTGATGTACCGGTAACGCTGATGTTGTAAGTCCCGGCGGGCGTCCCTCCCGAAGTCGGAGGTGGAGTGCTGCCGCCGCCGCCGCACGCCACCTGAATCGCGAAAAATGCCACTGCCAGCGCCGTCGCGCCCAGAGTGGCCAGGCGGCGCCGGTAAGCCAACGGGGCCAATCGAATCCCTACCCAACCCAGAATGGCGAACACGATAAATGCCAGCCACAATGTCCGCGCCGGAATGCCGCGCTGTACTTGCCACGCAACCGGCGCCCAATTAGGCAATCGGATTAACGGTGTGTTGTTTCCAGGCGGAACCAGCGCGTGCGCGGTTGTTGCAATGGTGAGCGTAGACTGGGCCGATGCGGCTCCTGGAGTAACTTTAGCGGGATTAAAAGCGCAACTCGCTCCCGCGGGCAGACCGGAGCAGCCAAGAGTTATCGGGCTGTTGAACGCTCCCCCCTGGGCCGTGACAGTTGCAGTGAATGTGGCCGACTGTCCGGCGCTAACCGTGATGGAACCCGGAGAGGCACCAACCGAAAAGTTGGTGACAACAATCTGAATGTTAGCCGTTGATGAAAATGCCGTCCCGTTGTTGCTGGCCTTCACGGTCACGTTGCTGGTGCCAAACGGGCAATTCATGCTGGAGGCAGGGCCGGCGCCACAGCCTCCC
>DASYXZ010000250.1:0-21818 GCA_035934315.1 Terriglobia bacterium
GAACTGTTGCGCTATTTGGTGATGCATCCGAACCAGGCTGTTCCCCACCGCGAGCTGCTGCAAGCGGTCTGGGGTCCTGACTATGGCGAGGAATTGGAGTACCTCAGGGTCTTCGTCAACCAGGTCCGCAAGAAGATTGAACCGAACCCCTCCAATCCCCAATATTTGTTGACCGAACCGTGGATCGGCTACCGTTTTAACCTTCCCCAACAAGATCAATAAAAAAAATATTTCTTTATGCCTTCCTTATGCGCCTCCCTTTACCGTGGGAGTGGCTAGCAGGTACTGAGACATGGGGACAGAGACAAATAACTTTTTGAGGAAGCTTGAAGGGCGATTCACACCTCCCTTGCCCCCTATTGGAATCTGCGATGAGCGGAAGCTTGAAGTAAACGTGATTTTCTCGACCACTCAAGGCACGCAGGCCGCGCTGAAAGCCGCACAGGAATTGGCGCACGGCCTCAATGCCAGGACCATGCTTTTGGTCCCGCAAGTGGTCCCTCGGCAGTTTCCGATTTCAAGCCCGCCCGTGTCGATCGCCTTCACTGAGCGGCGCGCTCTCGCAATAGCATCGGCGAGCCAGAAGGACATGGACATTAGGGTCCATGTCTATCTTTGCGGAGACAAAAAGCAATGCCTGCTGAAAGTTCTGAAACCCAAGTCGTTGGTGCTGATCGGCGGGAAAAAACGCTGGTGGCTCGCCCCAGAACAAAAACTGGCAAGAGCACTTCGAGCCAGGGGACATCGGGTAATTTTCATAAAGGGAGAGTAAATAAAGCGATTTATGGAGAAAGTTAAAACTCAACAACCCGCCCAAAGTCCGCCGGGAGGACTGCCTCGGGTTCTGGTGGCCACCACCGCCATGCTCGTATTCATTTCGTTCTGGCGGGCCGCGGCCGTCGTCCTGAATGACATGGGCTCATCCGCATTTTACGCCGGCGCCATCGCCGAGCACTTTGTGGGAAAGACTGCGCCCTGGTTCATTCTTGCCATCATGTTGCTCGCCTACGCGGTGAGAGCAATTTACATTGAGAGTTGCAGTATGTTCGTGCGCGGAGGCGTTTACCGTGTGGTGAAAGAAGCCATGGGGGGAACTCTGGCCAAGTTCTCCGTCTCTGCACTGATGTTTGACTACATCCTCACCGGGCCTATCAGCGGCGTTTCGGCGGGATTATATCTGGTGGGACTCCTGAACGAAATCCTGCACTATCTCCACATGACGCCATTCCTGCCTGTAAACCTGACCGCCGCAGCCTTTGCCGTAATCATTACGATTTATTTTTGGTGGGAGAACACCAAAGGCATTCCCGAATCCAGCGAAAAAGCCCTGCGAATTATGTACGTCACCACCGTGATGGTGGTGATCATGATTGCCTGGTGTGGCTACACTATCTGGGTGCGCGGTGCACACCTCCCACCGTTGCCCTCGCTCGCCACCCTGACCTATTCGAAGGATGCGCTCGGCTGGCTTCGGTATACGAATCTCCCGTATACGATCGGGCTGGTCGGGATCCTGATCGGCCTCGGCCACTCCGTCCTGGCCATGAGTGGCGAGGAAACCATGGCGCAGGTCTACCGCGAAATTGAGGCGCCGAAACTCAAAAATTTGGAGAAAGCCGGTTTCGTAATTTTCCTTTACAGTCTGATTTTTACCGCGGGCGTGGCGTTTTTCGCCGTCATGATCATTCCGGACGACGTACGCCAGAACTTTTTTGATAATCCAATCGGCGGCTTATCGATGTACTTGGTGGGGCCGCTCACGTTTCGGCTGCTGTTCCGTGCCTTCGTCGTGATCGTCGGAGTTCTGATGCTGGCGGGCGCGGTGAACACCGCCATCGTGGGTTCGAATGGCGTTCTGAACCGCGTTTCCGAGGACGGCATTCTCCCCGATTGGTTTCGCCACCCGCATCCACGCTTTGGGACGTCGCACCGCATCCTTAACCTGGTCGTGGCTCTCCAGATCCTGACGATTGTCCTGAGCCGCGGCGATATCTTTATCCTGGGCGAGGCCTACGCTTTCGGCGTGATGTGGAGTTTCGCCACCAAAGGACTGGCCGTTCTCGTCCTGCGCTTTACCAAACCCGGTCCACGCGAGTTCCGCGTTCCACTCAACCTGCACTTAAATAAAACGGAAATTCCCCTCGGCCTTGGACTCATCACGCTCACGCTTATCGCCCTGTGCACCATCAACCTTTTTACCAAACAGGTGGCCACCGTTTCCGGTGTGGCTTTCACGCTCATCTTTTTCTGCATCTTCACGGCTTCGGAAAAAATTTTGCGCAAGCGCGGTCAGGTTCACGCCGATCTCGACCAGTTCAACATCGAACCCGGCCACGACCTGACCGCGGAGGTGCTGGGGGTGCGGCCGCAAAATGTCCTGGTGATGGTGCGCGACTACAATACACTCTACAACCTGAATGCCGTGCTTGACCGTGCCGACACGCGGATACAGGACGTGGTGGTGCTTCACCTTCGGTTGTTGGCGCGCGCCGGCTCCGGCGAGCACGACCTTGAGCCCGACCAACTCTTCAGCATCAAGGAGCAGAGCCTGTTTACTCGCGCGCTCAGTGTGGCGGAGAAGAAAGGCAAGACGGTCCATTTGGCCGTCGCTCCGGCCACAGGAAAGTGGGACGGCATTTTGCGCGCCGCGCAGGGACTGCAATCGTCAACCATTGTGCTCGGCGTATCTCCGTCACGCTCCGTGGCGGAGGAAGCGCGCATCGCCGGCCTTGCCTGGGAACAATTGGATTCACCCCGGCCGGACCTCACACTCGAAATCTTCTCGCCCACCGGCCAGGAAAGCGTCTGCTATCTGGGCCCGCACATGCCGCGCCTGACAAAGAAGGAAGTCGATCTCCTCCATGCCATCTGGCTCGACCTTAGCGGCGAGGTGGCGCCGGAAGTACTCCACCACCACGACGTCATCCACTTCGCCCTCGATGAGCTCATTCAGGAAATGCAAAACGGCCAGCGCGATCAAATCTTGAGAAAATTGAAGTATCACCTGCGAGAGATCAATTTGAAACGCGTCGAACCCTTGTAGAAAACCGCGCCGCTCACTTGGTTGTGGAATGCTTTTCCCGGAGGCTTGCCCATTACCAGAACCTCATCCTACTTCGCATCGTAAAAGACGAGCAGGTCCGTTCCCACTGGCTTGCCGCCAACCTGCCTTACCAGCGTAGTGATCTGGCCGCGATGATAGGTGGAATGGTTCACCACGTGGACCAACATTTGCCACAAGGGGTAGGCAAAGGTTTGGCCGCGCGTGTTCACATAGCTAATCACAGCTTGCAAGCGTTCCGGCGTAAGCGAGCGGATGAAGTCTGTGCGCTCGCTTTCTACTTTGTCCCATCGCGTTTTGATAGCCTCAACATCGATCAGTTCTGCGGCCCCCAGCATGCTCTTGGGCGACGTCCCATTCCAGCGTTCGAGCCATATCCACTCCGCAGAAAGGGTGTGAACGAGAGTTTCGCGCACCGAGCGAAAACTATTCTCGAGATCTTTGGTGAACTGTTCCGTATTCAGTTTTGAAACAGCGTCGAGAACCCGGGCGTTCGCCCAGCGGTTGTAATCGTAAAGCCCTTGAATCGATTTGAGGTCCATTACTAAGGCTCCCTTTCGAGCAGGTCGGCTTCGCCGCCTTCCGGCCCGTAAAAAATCACTCAGACGATGAGGTCGTCGGAGAAATTCACAAAACGATGTTCGACACCGGCGGGGACAAACCCGGATATTTCACCATGCGGGGAATCACCACCACAGATTCCCCAATTCAGGTCGATGCCATATAGTTGCTACATTCCTCCCTCATCCGCAGAGGGTCCATAGATGGCGGGCAGAGGAACGTTATTTAACCGCAAGAAAACACCAAGCTGGGCGCGATGGTGAATTGAGTGGTTGATCACCGAGCTGCGGAGGACGTTGAACCGGGGCAGCGTGAAAATCGTTTTGCCGCCGGCCAGCAAAGACCAGGGCTTCATCAAATGAGCGTCCGCCGCTCCGGCGATGACGGGACGCGATGCCCCCACGTTTTTGTCAAACAGAGCAAGAAGTTCATTCTGCGAATTCACTTTCGGCGGCTGATAAGGCGGGGCGCCCACCGGAGCGATATCCAGTGAATCTTTATCAATGGTAAAGATCGCCCAGCCCGGAAGTTCAGCAAGATGGATAGCCAGCCGGCCCATCGTCATTGATTTCTCGTGAGGCTTCCAGCCAAGCTTATCCTCAGGAACCCGTTCGAGAATCTTCCTGGTGTGGGCCATCTCCTGGTCGAACTCGGGCAACAGCATTTCGCTCAGCGTCATAAATCCCTCCCGGTAAATTAAATTCCCCCATCATGGGTCAAGACCGCACATTCAAACACGGGTGGCAAGCGCTGTCAAGGAAAATATTCGCTTTTTATTCGCCTATGGATTTAAGGGTTCTGGGCCCGGCTTGCGGTAAACGGTGCGCGCAATTGGGCAGTTGTTTGGACGTCTTGCGGAGAGAGTTGCCCCGTGTCATCCAGCTTGCAAAACATGAAGTTCATTCGATAGACTCTGGAGTCGCAGGGCGCGCACACACCACAAGAGAAGTGATTGAAAAAACTATTCGGGGGCGGACTGATGACGAAAATAAAGGCAATCCTGCTCATACTTTTTATTACCCTATTCAGTTCCCCGGCCCGGGGCGGCGACGAACCCGTCAAACTCACGCGGCACGGAGACCAGATCGAAGTGAGCATCGGCGGCAAGCCGTTTACCACTTACTATTTTAGTCCAAAGATCCCGAAACCATACCTTCACCCGTTGCGCAGCGCCCAGGGAACCATCGTGACGCGTGGTTGGCCCATGGTTAAAAATATTCCGGGCGAAAGCCACGATCACCCGCATCAGCGCGCAATGTTTTTTGCTCACGGCGATATCAATGGCATCAACTTTTGGGCTGAAAGCTCGCTCAGCAAAACGGCCCAGACCGCCCACGGACATTTCTACGCGAGCGAGGATTTGCCCCTCGGCCGCACGGTCATTACCAGGATGGATGAAATGAAATCCGCAGGCGATACCGCCACCATTCGCGCCCAGTTCAACCTGGTGGGTCCGGGCGGAAAAGCAATCGCGGGAGAAACACAGGGCTACACTTTTCACTGCAACGCGCAGAACAGGCTGATCGATTGTGAATTTATAATCCACGCCGGCAAAATTCCCGTCAAGATGGGTGACACCAAGGAAGGAACGTTTGCCATTCGTGTGGTGAAGGGTTTGGAAGATCCCAACGGCCACATGCTGAATTCAAACGGCGGAGTGGGCGACAAGGAAATTTGGGGCAAGCGGGCCGATTGGGTGGATTATTCGGGGGACGTGGCGGGCGAGAGCCTGGGCTTGGCGATTTTTGACAATCCCACCAATCCCAAGCACCCCACCTATTGGCACGCTCGCGGCTATGGATTGTTCGCGGTGAATCCCTTCGGTGAACACGATTTTTATAACGACCCGAAGCGCGACGGCAGCATCACGATTCCGCCCGGCGGCTCATTGACGCTTCGCTATCGCGTGCTCATCCATCATGGCGACGCAATCCAGGCGCACGTGGCGGAAGATTATCAGGAGTACGCGCGGGGAAAGTAATCGCCCCGGCAAACATCGGGGGCGATTTTACTCGTCATCCGAGCTCTTCAGTTTCCGCCGGGCAGGAGTTTTGCGCGCTCGGGCCCCCGAGCCTCTTGCCGCGCGGGGCTTGCGAATCTTTGCCGACGCGGACGACTCGCTGGACGTATCATTCACGGGGAATTCCTCAACGATCGCGGATTCAGTTTGGGCGGGCTCAACTTCGGCATCACCCACCTCTTCGGTAATCACAGGTTCGTGCAGTAGAGCATCCACTTCCTGCGGCATATAGCCGCTCACCGTGGCGGCCATTTCTTCGCTGGTGGGTTCGCCCATTGAGGCGGCATCGGAAGAAACCGCGGACGGAGAAATTACTTGAAAAACTCTCCACACGCCTTTGCGGTCGCGTTGCAGCTTGAGCCAACCCTCGCGCTGCGCCTGGTGCAGAAAATCTAAAAAGCCGCGAAAGCCGTAGCGGCGTTCGTCGAATTCTTTGTCTGCGGTGCGAAGTGCCTGGCGGATATGGCGCATATATAGCGGACGGTTCGGCGCTTTCGCCGCGGCGGCGGCCAACGCGATTTTCAATAAACCCAGGGCCTCCGCGCTGGTGCCGATTTGTTTCTGAGTGATGGGCGACGCCATTTCAGCGGAATGTTCGTCGTGAGCGGTCTCGGCAGCTGTTTCCACGCTGCCATCGGCCGGGGCCTCGTGCGGCGTGGCGAGCGCCGCGCTTTTCTCCGAGTCACCCTCGACCGCCTCCACCAGATAGCCACGGTCGATGCGGCGCAAATGGACCAGACCGGCTTGCTCCATTTTCTGCATGAATTCCCGGAACGATCCGGCTCCATAATCGCGCTCGCTGAATGTGGAATCCAATTGCAGCACGGTGCTCTTTAGCGGACCCAGTTGCGGCGCCACCTCGCGGTCCGCCAGAATCTTGAGCGCGCGCTGCACGGTGGGAAACACGGTGGTGAGTGAGCGGCCCTCAGAGGTGGTCCGGCTGCTAGTGCGCGCGGAGCGCGAGACTCGCGGCGCCTCCGCGCTGCCCGCGCTCTTTAACAGGTTTTCATAAGCAATAAACTCGTGGCAATTACGCTGCAGGATATTGCTGGTAAACGATCGTCCGCCGACCACGAACACGCGCTTGTCATACTGCTTCAGCTTTTCCACCAGCGCGATAAAGTCACTGTCTCCACCCACAATAGCGAACGAATTGATGTGATCGCGCGTAAAAGCCATTTCCAGCGCGTCGAGCGCCAGGTTGATGTCAGCGCCGTTCTTGTCGCCGCGCGGCGTCACGTTACGCTGCACCATGTGCACCGCATGTTGCGTCATCTGGCGGCTATGCTCGCCGGCCCGGGGCCAATCTCCGTAGGCGACTTTCGTCACCACCTCGCCTCGCTCTTTCAGCGCTTCCAATACCAGGGAAACATCGAATTCTTTGCCCAGGGTATCTTTAACGCCAATTTGAATGTTGTCAAAATCGATAAAGACAGCCAGCTTCATTCGTTCTTCAGCCACAAATCCCTCTTCCTCCCGCGTCTTCGCTTTAATTCGCGCACAGTTGACGCGGGATTCCTGAAATCAAACTCGCCCCAGGGGCCCTGTTACTCTTTCCATCATACTACCCCTTAGCCCTCAGCGTCTGGTTAATCGAGCGGGAATAATGAGGACTTGGATCTTTCGGCGTTCAGGCTTTGGGGGGGAGACAAGGTTACGCCAGGTATTTCAAGGTCATGTCGATAAGATTTTGCGTCCCGGCATAGGGATCACCCTGGCGGTCCATCTCCATCGAAAAATATCCTCGATAACCCGCAGCCCTGGCAATGGCAAAAGTTTTGCCCACATCCACCGGAACAAATTTGCCGTTGGGTCCATCCTCGCCTTCTTTGACGTGGGAAATATTGTAGGCGTGCTTGAACATGACCGTGACGGCGCGATAATTAAAATCGGCGTTCAGCGCCATCATGGAATTGGCGAAATCAGGCAGGGCGTGGAGGTAAGGGTGATTCGCCTTCTCGATGACGCTGACTACGAAAAAAGCATCCTCGCTCACCAGGTTATCGTTCTCCAAATTGACTACGACATTTTTCGCCGCTCCGTAGTCGGTGATTTGGCGCAGGCTGCCGGCCGCCCGGTCCACATCGGGCTTCACCTCGCGAATTCCGGCCATGTGGATGCGGACGCTGGGTGAGCCCAGTATCACCGCAACATCAACCCAGGCCTTACCCTCCTGGATGGCAGCCGAGCGCATCGCGGAATCAGGATCGTAAACGCTGTGCCTGATGTCGGCCGGAATATTCACCACGCGCGCGCCCGCTTTTTCAAATGCGGCACGGAGTTCTGCCACGTACGCGGGATCGGTTGACTTGAAATGCGCGCTCCAGGGCTCGATATTATTGATGTGGAACTTCTGCACCACCATCGCGCCAAAATCATTGATCTTCATCAGGGGATGCTTGCTGGCATGTCCCGCGTTATTCCGGCCCCCCAGGAAATCCCGGAAAGGGTAGGACGCGACAGAAATCCGTTGCCGCGGGTGAGTGGGAAACTTGATATGGGGTTTTGCCGTCCTCGCACCCGGGCCCTTGCCGGACGCGGCTGCGGCAAGCGCAAGGTTCGATGATTTCTTCAAGAAGTCGCGGCGGGAAATATTTCTCATAAGAGATTCGCCTTCCCGCAGAATGTTTTGAATCATAAGAAAACTAAAACTGGTTTCCAAAAAACGACCCAGTCTTGAACCGCGCAGTGTTAGAATTCTCCACGCTGTGGCCTGGCATCAGCCAGAATAAACCGGCCGCTGCGACAATACCAAGCGATAAATGAAGGAGTGTGCGATGCAAGATGCTATCCGGGTTGGAATTGTTGGCGCGCGTTTTGCCGCGCGCTTTCACTGGGAAGGGTATCGCCGGGTTTACGGCGTCCCGGTGAAAGTGGTGGGCATCACGTCAAAATCTGCGGAGTCGCGCGACGTTTTTGCCCGCGATCACCGTATTGCGGCCTTTGCCTCGCTCGGCGAACTGTGTGACGCGTCGGACGTCATTGACATCTGCGCGCCAGGATCCCTGCATGAGCCGCTGGCGGTCCAGGCGCTGAGCCGCGGGAAGCACGTGGTGATTGAAAAACCTTTTACAGGATATTACGGGCCCCCTGGTGCCGCAGGGAAGAGCGACGCGGCTGGGCCGGGTGCGGCGGCAGGAGATGATTTTCGCGGCAACAAGTTTCCCAAAGAAATCATGCTGCGCGAGGCGCTGGCCAGTTGCGATCGCATTCTCGCTGCGGCGCGCCAGGCGGGAAAGAAAATCTGTTATGCAGAAAATTGGGTCTATGCACCGGCCATTGAGAAGGAGCGCGAGATTCTGGCTAAAACCGGCGGCCAGATTCTCTGGCTCATCGGCGACGAGTCGCACAGCGGCTCGCACTCACCCTATTACGGGATTTGGAAATTTTCGGGCGGTGGCGCGCTGGTGGGCAAGGGGTGCCACCCGCTGACCGCCGCGCTCCATTTGAAACGCGTGGAAGGCGCCAACCGAGGCGGAAAACCTTTCCGGCCGGCAACGGTCTCCGCCCGCACGCATGAAATCACGCGGCTGAAGAATTTTCGCGATGCCGGCTTCCTGCGCACCAGTTACGACGACGTGGAAGACTACGGCCAGATGCACATCACTTTTGACGATGGGACGGTGGCTGATATTTTTTCCTCAGAGTTGGTGATGGGCGGAGTCCACAATTGGCTGGAAGTTTTTGCCAACAATCATCGCACGCGGTGCAACCTGAATCCCACCGACGCCATGGAAACCTACAGCCCGCGGGAAGAATTCCTGAAGGATGTTTACATCACGGAAAAATTGGGTACCAAGCAGGGTTGGAGTAATCCCGCGCCCGATGAAGACTGGCAGCACGGCTACCCGCGCGAGTTCCAGGATTTTATGGAGAGCGTTTACCTGGACCGCGAGCCCTTGTCGGGCGGAGAACTGGCGCGCGACACCATCGCGGTGCTCTATAGCGCCTACTTGTCCGCCGAGCGCCGCGGCGCTGAAGTCGAGATACCGCAGTAGGAAGGACCCAGGGGGCAATGCTGGCTTTATTGATCGAGCTTGAAGCCCACCGGAAAATTCCCAACCGTCACGGGGAGTTTTCCTTGAAATTTAATTTCTCCAAAAATCGCCCGAACCATGGCGGTCTCGGCTCCGGGATAAAACTCATAGGCCAGCGCGTAAGACGGCAATTCCGGAATGTAATTCAATAGATAAGGGCTGCCGAACAGGGCGAATACAAAAGGCCCAGTATGCTGGGCCAGAACCCGCAACAGGTTTTGCTGGGCGTCGTTCAGGCCAATGGAACCTTTGTATGACGCAGTGCGGATGGAGCACGATACCACAATGGTTTTATAAGACGCCGCAAGCTGCTGGATCAAGCGCGCCTCGCTGGGCTGGATGGAAGGTGCAACCGAAGCGAAGATCGTTTTCGGATGGCGCTTCATAAATTCGGAACGAAAAGTGAGGCCCGAATTCCCGGGATTTTCCTGGTCACTCGCGTCCACAAAATTCACCAGAAGCACCGGGTCATTGTCGCTTAATTTCAGCGGCAACACTTTCTGGTCATCTTTCACCAGAGTGAGAGCATGCTCGATAATCTCCTGCGATTTTTGTTGGGCGGCGGGGCTGCTCACAAGTGTGTCCACTTGGTCGAGCGCCGGCGCGCGCTTGGTATTCAATCCCGCCCACGCTTTGGCGGACAGCAGCCTCCGCACGGACTGGTTCAGGCGATTGACCGTAATCTCGCCGCTGCTCACTGCCGCCTGGAGCGCGGCGAACGCGCTGGGAATATCCACGGGCTCGAGCGCCACGTCGGCCCCGGCCTTGATGGCCATCACCGGGGACTGCGCCGCGCCAAAGTTTGAAGTGATGGCGTGCATAGGCAGCGCGTCAGTAAAGACGAGCCCCGTGAAGCCGAGGTCGTCGCGTAAGAGTCCGGTAGTAATCGCCCCGGAAAGCGATGCGGGCACGCCGGGAGTTTTTTCAAACTGCGGCAGATAAATATGCGCTGTCATCACTGAACCCACGCCTGCCTTGATGGCCGCTTCGAATGGTGGAAGTTCAATCTGGTTCAGGCGCGCCCGATCGAAGGTGAGCACGGGAAGCTCGAGATGAGAATCGACGCTGGTGTCGCCATGGCCGGGAAAATGTTTGGCCGTCGCAATCACGCCTGCGTCCTGCGTGCCGCGCACATAAGCCGCGCCAAACTCAGCCACCCGCTGCGGGTTCTCGCCAAACGACCGGATATTGATGATGGGATTGGCCGGATTATCATTCACATCCACGACCGGGTAAAAATTGATGCTCACGCCAATGGCTCTTGCTTCCTGAGCGGTAAATTTGGCCGCGTCGTAAGCATATTGAGGATCGCCGGTGGCGCCAATCGCCATGCCGCGCGGGAAACGCGTGGCGCCCTCGAACTGGTATCCGGCGCCGCCTTCAAAATCCGCGGTGATGAGGAGAGGAATTTTGGCCAGCGCCTGCATTCGGCTGATCAGGAGGGCGCCCGAGGCGGGATTCCCTCCCGAATAGCCCTCAATGTGGTAGCCGCCCACATGATATTTCTGAATGTTGTCTTTGATTTGCTGGAACGCATCGCTATTTAAATTGGTGAACTTGCCGGAGGTCACAGGGAACATCACGGCGCCGATCTTCTCGTCCAGCGTCATGTGCGCCAGAGTTTTATCCACCCACGCCTGCTGGGCCGGTGTCAGCGGCAACTGCGCATAGCTGGGAATTAAGGCGACCGTCAACAGCGCGCCTAAGCATAATCCAAAGTGTTTCATGAGTTCGGTGTCCTTTAACCACTGGCAGATTTTTCTCAAACCGTTTGCGTCACAATTTGGAGCGAGCGAGGCTTATCCGGATCAAGACCTTTGGCACTGGCCAGCAGCGCGGCAAAAATCTGCCCGGGAACGATATAAGGAATAGGCGAATAAATTTCCGGCATCGAACCCGGAACGCGAATGGCGCGCGTGCCGCGCGGAAGTCGCGCGCGGGCAGCAGTGATCACCAGAGTGTCGGCGCGCAAATCACGCAGCCGCCCAATCAGCTTCTTTAGATCGGGAAAAGTTTTCCCCGGAGGCATGAACATCAGCACCGGGAAATCACGTTCCATCAGCGCGATGGGACCGTGCAGAAAATCAGCGGAAGAAAACCGTTCCGCAACCACATAACAGGTTTCCATCAGTTTCAAGGCGAGCTCGTAGGCGTTGGCGTAATTGATTCCGCGCGCCACCACCGCGCACTGGCGCATATAGCGGTAGCGCTCGACCAGCACCTGGATTTCTGATGCGAGACTCAGCGTTTCGCGCACGTGATGGGGGATTTCGCTGACACTCGAAAGCGTAATATGGCGACCGAGCGCGGAAGCGAGCAGATAAAAAAGCATGAGCTGGCCGGTGTAGGTCTTGGTGGCGGCGACGGAATGTTGTTTTCCGGCGCGCACCAGAAACGCTTCATCCACCAGGCCCGTCATGGTGGAGCGCGCTTCGTTGGTAATCCCCAGCGTAACGGCTCCCTGGCGCCGGGCGGCCTTGAGCACCAGATTGATGTCCGTAGCTTCGCCCGATTGCGAGATACCCACCATCAGAGCGTCGCGAAAATTAATTCGCGCGTGATAGAGCGTGTGGATGGAAGGAGCGGCAAGCGAAACGGGAATCCCGGTGGTGAGTTCCAAAAGATAACGCCCGAAGAGCGCGGCGTTGTCAGACGTGCCGCGCGCCACCAGAACGATCAGGCGGAAATTCCGCTTTTGCGCGACGCGCTGGAAATCCAGGGCGTGGGCGCGCTCCGCCCGGAAGGTGCGTGCCAGCGCCTGGGGTTGCTCATGAATTTCGCGCATCATCTGGGACATGGCTGGCTATTGTAGCGCACTGGTGGGAATTTGAACGGCAGGATTCCATGGAAGAAATTTCCCTGATGAAGTCGAGTTCCACCGCTAAAGTCTCACGTTGCCTCTCCAGTTTTTGCGGGTTCCTCAATGGCGCCGGCGTTTCGAAGCGAGGCGGCAATTTGTTCGTGATGCAACCGGATGGCCCATTGGAGCGCCGTGGAGCCGCCTTCCCGTGCGTTCACGTCCGCGCCGCAGCAAATAAGCTCCATCGCCGTTTCCACTCGCCCCTTGTGGATCGCACGAATCAAATCGTTGTCTATAAACGACCTGAAAGATGACACCATCAGCGCGCTTAAGATAGTTAGCACCATCAGTCCTAATTCCATGCCGAAGTGCGGCTCAACGATGGCGAGCAAAATCCACATGGCGGAAAACAAAATAAATACGATGAAGGCATGGTGAAGAAGATAATCCGAGAGAAACAAAAGCACCAGGCAAGCGACCAGCCAACCGGCCCAGGCTCCATAATTTTTCAATCCAGAAGCCTGGGGATTCAGCCAGAATCGCCATACGGCAATGGCGATGAGTGCGAGGCTCAGGACAAAACACAATGCTCCCCAGATTCCCACCGCGATGAGTGCGTCCGTCACTCGCTCTGCAAATCTTGCCATTCGAGACACGGTTGAGTTATGCCCTCCTTATGCGTCCGCGATTTCGCGCGCCAACGCAATTGCGCCTTCCACGGGCTGTTTGTGGAGCAGGATCACGCGAGCGCGGGGAGCGAAACCCCGGACCGACCATGAAAACATTTTCCGGATCCTGGCGCTGGCCGTGAAAACGCCGCCCGCCGAAACCACGTTGAATGCGCGCCGTCTCCAGCCCAGGCGGTCAACAAGCGCGCGCGCCAGCATAGCGAGGTCATTTGCCGCGCCGTCCAGCAGGTATTTCGCCACGAGATCGCGGCGGCCCGCGGCCTTGAGGACAATCGGGAACAGTGCCGCGATGTCGAGCGGCGTCATAGGCTTTAATATGATTTGAGTTATATCGCGAAGTCTTAATACGCGGCAGATCTCTTTTCCCAAAAGGGTGTGCCTACCGCGGCCATCGTAATCATGCAGGGCCGCCACGATGGCCCGCCGCCCGAGTTCGAAACCCGAACCCGCATCATCGTAGGCAGTCCCCCAGCCGCCCGAGCGCAGGACGTTGCCGCGTTCGTCGCGCGCATAGGCAATGGAGCCCGTTCCCGAAATCACGATGATGCCCGGCGCGTTGCCAATAGCAGCGTGCAAAGCGATGGCGGCGTCCGACGTAAGCAGATAGTGTTGCGCGGGAATCGCTTTTTGCAACCAGCGCAAGACCCGGGCGTGTACGGGTGGCCGGTCAACACCCGCCAGGCCCACCACCAGTCCCTCGATCTTGCCCTTCGTAGCGCCGCCCTTCAGGGCGGCAATCTTTCCTTCTCCGTTTGGTGCTGGCCTGAAGGTCGGCTCTACGTGTGCCGCGCGCAAGGCCTTCCGTGCCGCGCGCAAGATTTCGCGCTCGCACGCTTCGAACCCAACTTTCAATGGATTTGAGGGTCCGGTGACGGCGCGGGACACAATTCGTCCGCGCTTGTCCGCCAGCCATGCTGTCGTTCGGGTCCCGCCGCCGTCAATGCCGAGGAAAAACTTTTTCAAATCCACCGCCCTCCGCAAGTTTAGCCCAGACAGAAAGGCCCGCCCTGCTGGTACGGGGCGGGCCAACACGATACTTTTTCGCGTGCTGATGTAGCAGCGATTAACCACCGGCAATCTGTAGCGCCGAATTCTGATCGACGAGCGGGAGACATCCGGTGGTTGGAGACTGCGGCTACAGCAATGTCGCACTACTCCTGCACTGCGACCACCTGGAGAACTTCTTCCATCGTGGTCCATCCGTTTTTGAGGAGCCAGACCGAGTAATCTTTCAAAGTCTTCATGCCGTTGCGAACCGCCATCTCGGTAATTTCTTCGGTCTTGCCGCCGCCAGCCACCAGCCGCCGCAACTCGCCATTCATGCGCAGCACTTCATACACGCCCACGCGGCCCTTAAATCCTGTACCCGAGCATTTTTCGCAGCCCTTATTTTTATAAAAGACAGCCGAGGGATCGTGCGCCAGCCCCATATATTTCATTGAAATTTCATCGGGGTTGTAAGGCTCCTTGCAATTCTGGCAGAGTTTTCTTGTCAACCGCTGCGCCATCACTCCGATGGTGGAGCTCGACATCAGGAAAGGTTCCACGCCCATTTCATGCAGGCGGACAAACGCTCCGGCAGCGTCATTGGTGTGCAGAGTCGTGAACACCAGGTGGCCGGTCAGCGCGGCTTCAACCGCGATGTGGGCTGTTTCCTTGTCGCGCGTTTCACCCACCAGTATGATGTCCGGGTCCTGGCGCAGGAAGGCGCGCAGGATGCGGGCAAAGTCGAGGCCGATTTCTTTGTGAGCCTGCACTTGATTGACTCGCGTCAAATCGTATTCAATGGGATCCTCGGCGGTGGAAATATTCACGTCCGGATCGTTCAACTCGGCCAGCGCGCTATAGAGCGACGTGGTCTTCCCTGACCCAGTCGGCCCTGTCACGTAGATGATGCCGTAAGGCTGCGCAATCATGTCACGAATCTGTTCCAGCGCGTCGGGCAGCAGTATCAGCTTGTCGAGTCCGAGAAGAGTATTGGACTTGTCCAGAATGCGCATGCAAATCTTTTCGCCCCACTTGGACGGAATAGTGGAAACGCGGAAATCAATGGGACGATCTTCCATGCGCACGCTGATGCGCCCGTCCTGGGGCAGCCGCTTTTCCGCGATGTCGAGTTTGGAAATAATCTTCAGGCGCGAAATCAATCCCATCTGAACTTTTTTGGGCAGCACCTGCACCTGTTGCAAAGCGCCGTCAATGCGAAAGCGAATGGCTACTTCATTTTCCTGGGGCTCAATGTGAATGTCGCTGGCGCCTTTCTTGATGGCGAGCGCCAGAACGTTGTTGGCCAGGCGAATGATAGGAGCGTCCTCGGCGGACCGCGAAAGATCGGTTACGCTTTCCGTGGTCTGTTGCGACTCGTCCAATTCGAGCGACTTTAGCGCTTCGCTCTGCAACGACTCGAGAACACTTTCCACGCTGTCGCCCGCAACCGGCTTGCCCCCCGTCCCACCCGGCGCCGTCTGTTCCTTGGCCTGCGTCTTTTTCTCTTCATCCTTGAAGAGCTCCACGTACTTGGTGGTCATGAATCGCTTGAAGTCGTCTTCCGCCGTCACCACCGGCTCAATCATCACGCCTTTGATGACGCGCCGCACGTCGTCAAGCGCCACCAGATTGTTCGGATTGACCATGGCCAGCGTGAGCCGGTTATTGCTGAAGCCCACAGGCAGCACTTTGTGTTGTTGGATAATTTGCAGCGGAAGAAGCGACACCACGCGCGCGTCAAATTGCAGTTTATTCAGGTGAATAAATTCGATTCCACTTTGCTGGTTGGATTCTTCCAACCGTTCGGCCAACACGCGGCTGAGCGCCAAACCAATTTTCGGGTGGCCGAGCAGCAGATCATTAAAAGAGACCATATCCAGCACGCCGCAGATGGTCGGCTCGGTTGCCAAAACAGTTGCTCCGCGGGGCTTTCCCGTGAGCAAGGCCATTTCTCCAAAGCACGCTCCTTCATGGAGCTCGGTCAGGAGAAAATCAATTCCCGAGTTGGGATCTCGCTTGTGAATTTCCACCGACCCGGCCTTGATGAAGAACATTGAATCGCCCGGCCCGCCTTCCTTCACGATAACCTGCCGGGGCGGGAACTCGCGCGGTTTCAGCCGGCTCTCCACCACGATACATTCCTCAGCGCTAAGCTGGCTGAATAAATCGATCTTTTGAAGGTAATGAGTGGCAGCCGGAAAAGAAGTCGTACCCGCTTGTTTGGCTACGGCGAAAGCGGCGGCAGCGCCTCCATTCGTTGGAGCGGCGGCGGAAGCGGAAGCAGAACTCGTCGAGACCTGCTCCGTCGGGCTCGCGGCTGGCGTGAGTTCTTCCTGAGCCGGAGCGGATTCCTGCGGCATGGCCGCGATGGCCGACGCAGAAGTGGCAACAGCAGGTGCAGCAGAAGTAAGAGGTGAAGCGGTCCCGGGGGCGACAGCAACAGAAGGAGCAGCAGTAGTAGTAGATTCCTGCTCCGCAGGACGCACAGCCTGCGCGGGCTTTTCTGGAGTTGATGCACGTTCCCGGCGCGGTGCGGTGACAGGAGGAGAAGCTGAAGATCGAACCGCGTAACTTCCGCCGGGTTGCGGCTCGATTCTCATCGCGTTCTGGCATTTGCCGCACCGGAGCAGGAAGGCCGACTTGGGAAGCCGGGCATTGTCCACCGGCAGCGGGGCGCCACAATTAGTACAAGTGAAAACCATGAAAAACCCCCGGAAACTGTCACCTTTTGGCGTCGTGACGAGTTGCGTTAAGGGAACGGGAATTGCAGAGTATACACGAATCCCTTTGTCGCTGTGGGTTCATTATACCCTTTAAGTCAAGATATTGAAGACTAGGCCCGCCGGTGGCTCATTACCGTCCAAGGTGGGAATGTTTCTAACGGGAGCACCACTTGGCCTGGAGGCCGATCGTGGTCAGGGGGAGATTCCACTGTTGATCGGAAAAGGAAAGATGAGTCCTTGCAGGTTCCAGATGATAGACGGCGGGAAAACAGCGCAGTCGAAAGCTATAAAATTCATGGCTTGGTAATTTTTTCGGGCTTTTGGAGGTGGGATTTGTCTCGATCTTTATCGCTGGCGCGGCACACATCATCGTTATATCTGTCTACCGCCTCGAGAAGTGGAGCGCCCCCGACCATTTTTGCCGCATGAATAATGGCCGCCATGTCCTTGGGCAGACAACGTCCACGGTAGCCGCGCTCCTCCGTGACTATCGTGTGCGACCGACCCACGCGCTCATCTGCCAGCCAAATCTCACGCAACTCGTTGTAGTTTACATCGTAAGCGCGCGCCAGATCGTAAAACTGATTTACAAATGCCACCTTGGTGGCGAGAAATGAGTTTTCCATATACTTGCACAGCTCTGCCGTTTTTGCATCCGTGATGTAGTAATGGGTGAGTGGGCCCAGGAATTTCTGGTAGGCACGGACGACGAGATCACACACGGACTTTTCACCACCCACGATGATGAACCCGTGAGTCTCGATCCGCTTCAACGGGTGCCATTTCGTTTCACCCACATATTCAGGGCTGAAGCAAATTGATTTGCCCGTGGCGGCTGCCAGACCATCCACGGTGCCTGGGGGGACAGTAGACTTCAGGCACATAGGCGGCTTCACCCACGCCGCGACCTCCCTCACGGCAGAAATGTCGCAGGCGCCGTCCGCGCTTTCAGGTGTGGGAACAGCCACGAAAACCAGATCGCAAGTCTGAATCGCATCTTTGCTTTTCGCGTCACTAAATCCCGCCAGCCCCTTATCGTAAATGCGAAGATCCTGGTCGGAGCTTTCTCCTTCAAAGGTTTTAGCAAGAGCTTTTCCCACCACTCCGTAGCCGACAATGCCGATTGTCATGGTTAAACCTCTGCCCTGAACGCGGTTTGCTCGGGCGGCCCCAAGCCTCATCTGGGGTAGCGAACGCACGTAATGAAGAAGCAGCTACACTAAGCGACCCTCGCTGATTTTGTCAATCTCCTGCTTTCCGGGGGGTGCGTTCCGGGCGCCACGAGGGCCGGGAATGTTTTTTCGTGTTCAATAAACGCCACCATCATGATCCAAAAAGCAATCTGCCAGGTGATGGAATGTGATCGGCGCGCCCTCGCCCAAAATTAATGCGAGAATTCAGGCCGCTGATATCGCAGGACTGATTACGAGGTCGCGGCTCTACCCGGCAGAATCCTCTGATCCCAGTAAAGCTTCAGATCGCGCAGGGTGGTTTCCAAATCATATTGCGGCGTCCAGCTCGTGGCCACCTTGGTTTTTGACGGATCTCCCCAGACCACCGGTGCCTCGCCAGAACGCATTCTCGACGCATCAACAAAGGCCGTGATGGGCTTGGATATCAGAGAACTTAGGATTTGTAGTATCGATTCAAGGGGTACCGGTTGGCCTGAGCAAAGCTGGTAGACATCGCCCCCCTCGCCTTTTTCCAGCAGGAGGAAGTATCCTCGAACGATGTCGCGTACATCGCTAAAATCTCGCCGAACCTTAAGGTTCCCGGTGGTCACATTAAGCGGACGGCCCCCTGCGTCGATTGCCGCTATTTGTCGCGCCAGATTCGAGCAAAAGAAAGCCTCCGATTGCCTCGGCCCCGTGTGGTTGAAAGGACGCACGCGCACGATCGGCAACCCATAACTTTGAAAGAATTGACAAGCGAGCAGTTCACTTGCCGCCTTGCTGCCTGCGTAAGGGTTGGCCGGACGGAATGGCGCGTCCTCACGTAATGGCAAATCTTCATTTCTCGGGGAACCATAAACATCCGCCGAGCTAACGAATAGAAGACGACAATCAAACTGTAGTTGGCGCCAGGCGCAGAGGATATTCAAGGTTCCGCCAAAATTCACGTCATAGGTAAGCCTGGGGTCGCCAATGGAAGCGGAAGGAGAAGACATTGCAGCCAGGTGGTAGATGCGCTCCGGCTTGGTGTTACGGAGAACCTTGAGTACTCGCGCTTCGTCGCGTACTTCAACCTCCTCAAGGTGAAGCCGGCTGCGAAAGGAAGCGAGGTTTGCCACCTCTTTTTCATTACGAACTAGTGCGATCACTTCCTGGTCCTGGCTAAGGAGGTACTCGGCCAAATGCGAACCGGCAAATCCGTCAGCTCCGGTAACTAAGGTTCTCAAGGCTTAGCTGCTTTGTTGATGGAGAGTGTTGGATTCCTCTGGACCTGGGCCATATCCTCATCCACCATCATCGTGATCAGTCGCTCGAAGGAAACCGTCGGCGTCCATCCCAGCTCTCGGGCCGCCTTGGAGGAGTCTCCCAGCAAGTGGTGAACCTCCGCGGGACGAAAGAGTGCAGGATCGGCTTCAATGTAGTCCCGATAATCCAAGTTCAGGTATCCAAAGGCGATTTCAACTAGGTGACGCACCGAGTGGGTGACGCCGGTGGCGATAACATAATCCTGCGGCTTGTCTTGTTGCAGCATCATCCACATCGCTTGCACGTAATCACCCGCATAACCCCAATCCCGTTCCGCGTCTAGATTTCCCAACCGCAGTTTCTTCTGGAGGCCCAGTTTGATGCGCGCCGCGGCATAGGTTATTTTTCGAGTCACGAATTCAACTCCACGCCGCGGCGATTCGTGATTGAAGAGAATCCCCGAGCAGGCATACAGGTTGTAGCTCTCGCGATAGTTGACCGTAATCCAGTGCCCGTAGAGTTTGGCGACCCCGTAAGGGCTTCGCGGATAGAATGGCGTGTCCTCGTTTTGAGGCGACTCCCTCACCATCCCAAACATCTCGCTGGATGATGCCTGGTAAAATCGGAGATGGGGATTGACCAGGCGAACCGCTTCCAACATTCGGGTTACACCCAGCGCTGTAAATTCTCCCGTAAGCACAGGTTGGTTCCATGAAGTGGGTACGAACGACTGGGAAGCCAGGTTATAGACTTCCTGAGGTCCTGCGTGTTTTATCGCGTTGATGAGTGAATTTTGGTCGAGGAGATCTCCGGGAATCAATTCAATTTGATCCTGGAGGTGGAGCAGGCGCTCGAAATTGATGGTGCTGCTCCTTCGCACCAGGCCATGCACCTTATAACCCTTTTGGAGAAGGAATTCGGCAAGATAGGAACCATCTTGCCCAGTAATTCCAGTTATCAACGCTACTTTTGCCATATTCCTTTTCAAACAACGTCGAAATTATCTCTATACAAAAGTTATTCAGGCAAGTGGCTTCAGGCAAACCGGTCACGCCGGTTACCGATGCTTGCACCAGAGGTTTCGCGCAACCTCCAACTCACTTTTCGTAGCGTTATGGTCGAATAAAGTGTCGTGCATCAAACGTGGGAAAGAGCAGCGACACCTAGGCAGATTTGTCTCCACGCCCATTTCGGGGCGGATGGCCGGTAATCTAAGTTTAATCCCGTCCTTCCTGAACCCAATGCTCCATCAGAATTGTACATCGCAGGCCTGCGTTGAATCCATCTTCGTGTCGCCACCGGTTATTTAATCTTGGCCTACCGTCAGAGCCTTATCAGCCTCAAAGCACACATTAAGCTCGGGGAGAATTCGCTGGACTCCCTCGGGATCATTTCGGTTCGCGGCATACTCCAGGGCGGCCAATTTCTCATTAAATGCTTCGAGGCGCAACGCTTTGGGCCGAACCACAGAGATTTTTTCAAAGCGTGTCGACGAGGTCGTCTCGGTCTCAGAGTCAAACAATTCCTCAGTAAGTTTCTCGCCCGGTCGCGGTTGGGTCACCTCAACTTGGATGTCTTTACCGGGACGAAGGCCGGAAAGTTCGATCAAGTCATTCGCCAAGTCGAGAATAGGAACAGGGTCCCCCATGTCGAGAATAAAGATCTCTCCCCCCGAGCCCATTACTCCCGCCTGAATCACCAGGCGAACGGCTTCCGGGATCGTCATCATGTAACGCTTCATTTCAGGATGAGTAAGGGTCACCGGGCCGCCCCGGGCGATTTGCTGTTGGAAGAAAGGGATGACGCTTCCCCGGCTACCCATGACGTTACCAAACCGCACGCAGGCGAAGCGCGTCTGGTGTGCATCCTTGCTGCGCGCCTGGATAACCAATTCACAAACTCGTTTTGTGGCCCCCATAATCGATGTGGGCTTGACGGCCTTATCGGTGGAAATAAAAACGAAGTAAGAAACGTCGCCGGATTGGGACACTTCCACCAGGTTTCGAGTCCCAATGACGTTGTTCAGGACGGCTTCACAGGGATTCAATTCCATGAGCGGGACATGCTTGTGTGCTGCGGCGTGGAAGACCACCTCCGGACGGAATTCCTTAAAAATGGCTTTGAGGCGTTCGCAAAACCGGATGTCCGCCACTACGGGATGGATCCCCGGGCCCCCGCCGTTCGACGCCAAGTGGCCGCAAACATCGTTGAGTCCATTTTCATCTTTGTCCAAAAGGATAAGTTCTTTCGGACCCAGGGGAAGCAATTGGCGCGCCAACTCGGAACCAATCGAGCCTCCGGCCCCGGTAATCAGGATGCGTTTCCCTTGATAAGCCGCCTCCACTTCGGCGGCGAAGGGAGGCAGCTCCACTGATTCCCGCCCCAGCAACTCGGCCATTTGCACGTTACGGAAAGCAGAAATGTTGAGCTTGCCGTGTAGAATTTCTTCAAGAGTCGGAATAATCTTAATGGCAACGTTGAGGTGCTCGCACAGAGCCCACAGTCGCTTCAAAGTGGTGCGCG
>DASYXZ010000253.1:0-7476 GCA_035934315.1 Terriglobia bacterium
GCGGTCGCAAGCTGGGCTTGTAAATCTGTCTGCTGCCCCGCGGGCACGGCCTGAAAGGGCCCGCGTGGAGTCGCAATCATAAGTTCCGCCACAATTCCGACGACGGCGAGCGATGTTAAGATTTTCAAAAGAGAATGTTTCATGCCTTTGACCGGAACATTTTGCAATCCCGAAAATGTAACGCCGCCCGAAATGGATACTCCAACCGGCGCCGCCCCAGATGAACGGAATAATTTGACCGCCCTCACTGGGCAGACTATCATAAAACTTGCGCGAGCAAGCCGGGCGATCGCTGCCCCGCCTTAGCGTCCCGTTATGCGGGACCAGCAGGGGTGGGGGAGAGGAAAGTCCGAACTCCGCAGGGCAGTGTGCTCGCTAACGGCGAGGGTCGAAGGGGGATGCCCGCAAGGGACGTACGCCTTCGATACGGAAAGTACCACAGAAAATATACCGTCCCGCGCATGCGGGATAAGGGTGAAAAGGTGCGGGCTGCCTTGTGCGGCCTTAATGTAAGAGCGCACCGTCCCGTCAGCGATGCCGGGTGCAAGGTAAACCCCACACGGAGCAAGACCAAATAGGAGAGGAGGGGTGACCCGCCCCGCTATGACTCTCGGGTAGGTCGCTGGATCCTGCCAGCAATGGCCGGACTAGATGAATGATCGCCACTCCGATTATGTCGGGGCACAAAATTCGGCTTACAGGCTTGCTCGCGTTTCTTAAGAATGCTGTCAGTTGTCCGAGGTCAGTCAGCACCAAACTGAATGAGAATTTTGCAGGTGACGAGCGATCATCGGCCGCTTATGGACGGAGGACTCACGACGGGCAACTGAAAACGGGCAAAGGACCCCTGACGATCATTTTCAAATGAGTTTATTCAGCTCAAACAAAAATAAAAAGATTAATCCCGCGAAACGCCTGTCGGGTTCGGTGGTGGTTCCCGGTGACAAATCGATCTCCCACCGCTACGCCATGCTGGCGGCGATTGCCGAGGGTGCGAGCGAAATAAAATATTTCTCATCCAGCGCCGACTGCCAGAGCACTCTTGCCTGTTTAAAAAAACTCGGAGTAAAAATCGACCGCAAGGATGACACCGCCCACATTCGCGGAGGCGGTCTGGGCGGGCTTCGGGCGGCATCGGGAGCGCTCGACGCGGGCAATTCCGGCTCAACCATGCGAATGCTTACTGGAATACTTGCCGGACAATCATTTCCGTCGGTCATCGGCGGCGACGCGTCACTCTCACGCCGCCCGATGAAACGTGTGATCGATCCCCTCACGCAAATGGGCGCTGGCATCAAGTCCAACGATGGTGGCCGGCCCCCGCTCGAAATCGCAGGCAGCGCGGGTCACGCTCTCCGTCCAATTCGCTACCAACTGCCCGTGCCGAGCGCCCAGGTGAAGTCGACGATTCTTTTAGCGGGCTTGTATGCCGAAGGCAATACTGAAGTCGTGGAGCCCGCCTTGACGCGCGACCACACGGAGATCGCTCTTGAGCAAATGGGCGCCGAGATCGGGCGGCACGGGCAAACCATTTCCATCCGAGGGCGGACGCGACTGGAGGGCCGGAAGCTTTTTGTGCCGGGCGACATTTCCTCGGCTGTATTTTTCATGGTGGCGGGGCTGCTAGTTCCTGAAGCCAATCTCGTCCTGCCCAATGTCGGATTAAACCCCACTCGAACGGCTATCCTCGATCTGCTGGCGCCTATGGGCGGGCGGGTGAAAGTTCTAAACGTAGAGATGGTCAACGGCGAGCTTCTGGGAGATTTGCACGTTGAAACAAGCAAGCTGGAAGGGGGCGAGATTCCCGTCGAATCAATCCCCGGACTCATTGACGAACTGCCGGCATTGTGCATTCTCGGCACGCAAACGGAGCGGGGCATTATATTTCATGGCGCTCGTGAACTGCGCGTGAAGGAAAGCGACCGCATCGGCGCGATGGCTGAAAACCTCCGGCTCATGGGAGCGGCGGTGGAAGAGTTCGATGATGGATTGCGCGTGGAAGGCAGGCAAACTTTGCGCGGCGCGGTGATTGACAGCCATGGCGACCATCGCATCGCCATGGCTTTTGCGGTGGCAGGTTTGCTGGCGCAGGGGACCACGGTGATTCGCGGCAGCGACTGCGTTGATATTTCCTTCCCGAATTTCTTTGATGTCCTCGCACGAGTAGCTGCGTAATTCCAGAAGGGCTTACGAGGATCGACAAATTTATTAATTTGGACCCCGCGTGACGCGCCAGTCGACCGGCGTAACATGCCGGCGTGGCATTTGCCAGTGACGGAAAAAAACTTTCTCGCGGCCTGCTGGCGTGTGCGGCGCGCGGGGGGCTGGCGGAGCAGGAGGTGGTGAAGGCGACGAGACCTCTTCGTGTCCCAAACGAATCGTTCCGTAGGAAGTAGAAAGGTGAATGGTAGGGCCGCCTTTGCCGTTGGTGCCGGTGATGGACGGTGTGTCACCCTCCTTGTTGACGCTCAGCGAGGGAAAATCTGAATTCACCTCGCCGTGGCGGGAAGAGGCCTCAATCTGGAAATTGCTCGCGGGCGGAATATCCAATGCAATTTCACCTTTACCCAAATTAACCTCAATGGGATACGCAGGCGGGAAGGAGGTGCTGAGATGGATATCTCCGTTGGTGTTGGTGATCTTCACGCTCTGCTTGAAATTTTCAAGCGTGATGTCCTTTTGCCGCGTAGAAATTTCAAACGGCCCGTCTATACCGCTTGCCTCAAGCGACCCGGTTTCCATATCCAGCTTTCCGGTGAGGTGCTGCGTGGTCAAATCGGTGCGCGAGGATGCGTAGTGCAGCGTTTGGCTGACGTCGCGAAACTGAACTTCGCCGCTGAAATCCCCGGTGACGGTGACGGCTCCCGTCACGGTGGCGATTTCAAGATCGTTGCCCCGCCCATCCACTTCCACATTGCCTTTCACGTCATGAACATCAGTCAAGCCCCCGGTTTTATGAATTCTCACCAAACCGTTGACATCGGACAAGTGAACGTCGCCGTGCATCACGGTGACGGTTTGATCCCCCTGAAGCCCCGCAAGAGTGACATCGCCACTCTCCGAAGTGATCTCGGTGCTGGTGGATTTCGGAACACTCAGAATGAGGTCCAGGCTCACTCGGGCGCCGCCGTCGGGAAGCGAGCGGCGGTTCGACTTCAACACATAATGGCCGCCTTCTTCCACAATCTCGACTTTCAACGCGTCGGAAAGTTTTCTGGCCGCGTCTTCATTTTCGGCTCGAATCACTTTCTTGACCGTAACTTCAATGGTGGATTGATCCGCAGCCCGGATTTCTAAATCTCCATGCTGGTCTTCCATCAACAAATGAGGTTGCGGCTTGACGGATTGAGAAAGTGTTTGTGTGTAGGTGAATGAATTCAGAAACATATTGGCCCATTCTTCATCATTGATCCCGAACGAATGGCGCCAGCCCTCCGGCCGCAGGACAACTTTTGAAACCAGAGTGCCCATGATGAGAATGAGAATCAGCAGAATGACTTCGCTCGCCGAAAAGAGCGGTGGCGGCGTGGTTTCCGGATGGGCCTGGGCTTGCACATAATCGATCAGTTTTGAGAGTCCCCAGAATATGATGAGCACAGGCCAGAACTTGGCGATGATGTGCCAGGGGTGAACGTCTGGGTTGAAGTTCTGGTAAAGAAAAATCACGCCCACGGCAATCAATGCCAGCGCCCAGAAAATCGAACCTCGGCGGTATGTATAAACGCTCATGCTGTCCTCCCCGCTCATGCAGCGGGCGCGCCCGAATTTAAATCCGCGGCCCTTGCGGAGCGCGCGGCGGCCGGGTGGAGCCCAAAAGTTTCAGGACTCCGACGATCACCAGCAAGACCGGCCAGGTCCTCCCGATGCCCCAACCGGGGATAAACTGGTCGAGCAAAAACATCACGCCCAGGGCAATCAAGATTACCGGGCCCATCAGGCTGCCGCTACGGCTTGGCGGAAATGAAGGCGGATAACCCATAAGATTCGTTCCTTGTTTCGATCAGCCGCGAAGAGCAGCTTGCTGGCGGCGATCCTATGGCCCCAGCAGTTCATCTTTGTCTAACTTGTGCCAGTTGCTGCTCCAATTCCTGCATCTTCCGCCGGTGCTCCATCTCCTCCTGGTACAATCTGAGGCGAACATCATTTTCCTGATCGCGAATCTTCATCACACTGACGATAGCTACGATCAAGACCACCATCGCAAAAAGTGCCAAGGGGACTATGAAGGGTGAATCCATGCCTCATTCTCCTTCGACGGCAGGAACCGCTGCGGCCTAGGCCACATGTTCAGGAGTCCGCAGGCTCCTGGTCTTTTCAATCTCCAGCTCCAGCTCTTTCATTTTTCGCTGGTGCTCCATTTCCCGCACCCGCATATCTTGATGGAATTGCAATTCCCTCTCCCGGCTTTTGAACCAGAACACGATAGCTACAATCGCAACAATCATCAGCGTTCCCGATATTGCGCCAACGATGGGAATCAACATTGGAGAAACTGAGGTCAGGTCTGTCATTTGCCGCTCCTTGTCCTTTTGGTGCCCGAGATTCGGGATCGCCTCGACTCTTCTTCAAGAACTCTTATTCACTCTGCTCTTTTCCAATTCGAGCCTGGTCTTTTCGATATCCATTTCCTTCATTTTTCGCTCGTGCTCCATCTCGCGCAGCCGCAGTTCCTGATGCGCCTGGAGTTCCTTCTCGCGCATCTTCCTCATTGAAGCGAGGGCGACAATGATGATGACCATCACGAAGGCTCCCAGGGGTACGATGAACGGGCTGTGAATAAAATCCATGATTACGCCTCCTCCGATTTAAATTTGCTACTTACATCCCTTGCGGTCCCTGAATATTGCCCGGGCCCTGCGGGGGCGGCGCGGGATTGTCAGGACGTGGCCCTGACAGACCACTTCCTCCGCCCATCCGCTTTTGTAGCAGCAAGACACCAACTGCAATCAGAAGCACGGGCCAAAACTTTCCGATGTGTCGAAAAACTGGAATGCCGAAATTATCGAGCAGGAAAAGCGCGCCGATGCCGATGAGGACAGCCGCGCCGATGGGCGCATTCATTTTCATTTCACCCAGACCAAACCATTCCTGCACCGGTTGGCCAAATGCCTTGGCTCGCGCGGTTTGATAGGAATCGATGACCATGTAGAAGTAGAACGCGGCAGATCCCAGCCCGAAAATCGTGTCCATAGGTCCGGGGACGCGATTGCTGAGAGCGATGAGTGATCCGAAAAGAAGAACTTGAACGATCGCCTTCATGATTTGCCCGTTATATATCGCTCCAACACCCGGAATGAAACCAAGGGCCAAGGCAACTCCCGAACTCGGCCCGGCGCCAGGGCCCATGATGGGCAAAAATCCAGGCGTGCCGAGACGAGCGGCCAGGCAATCTTCGCAATAGATCATTCCGCGAACCTCGTGCTTGCACTCAGCACAGAGCGCGCGGCCACAGTGTCCGCAGAAGACAACGGAATCAATTTCTGGATGTTTGGCGCATTTCATCGGGATGAACTCCTTATGGTTTCGACTGGACGGAAAGTTAATGTCCCGCCGAGGTCGAAGTCGCGCGGCGCGAGGCCACTGGCTTCGGCCAATTCAGGATTGCCGGGTTGCTTGCTATCAGTCGTACCCCCCGCCGGCGCTTCTTGTTTCGGCGCATCTCTCTCCTGCTGGCCGCCGGTTTGCTGTTGGAATTGCCTGAGTCGAGATTCAATCTCATAGACCACGCGCAAGTCGTAGTAGAACTTTTCCGCACGTGCAATAGCCAGGTGGCCGGTGCGATTGGCCTGGTAAATCCAGGTGCGTGGGTTCAGGTCTTCAAATGTAATGTGGCGCAAATTGATTCCCGCGGTGTTTACAATAATGGAAAATGAAAACACGGCCATGGCCACCGCATAAGCAATCCGCACGCGAGCCACGGGCCGGAAATAAGCGGCAAGCTGCTCGGTAATAGTGGGTTTCTTCTCTCCAATAGTGGCCAGCAGGATTTTCGAAACCAGCCAAGGCGCCGGCTCCAAATCTTCCGCGGACCGGCACATTTCCATCACATCGCGAAGGTCGGCCACCAGTTCCCGGCAAGGGGCGCATTCGGCAGAGTGAGCCTCAAACTCGGCGCGACGGACCGCGTCCAGTTGCCCTTCCAGGTAATCGCTCGCCAGGTTTTCCAGCTCTAAATGTGTCATGCCTTGCCTCCCGCCGTTGCGGGCCCTCTCATACCTTCCATACGTTTTAGCACCCGTGCAAGTTCCAATCTTCCGCGGTTTATTCTCGACTTCACCGTCCCTTGCGGGACTCCCAGGACTCGGGCGATTTCATCGTAATCCAAGTCGTTTAGATCCCTCAAAATGACCGCTTCGCGAAGGTCAGGTGAAAGTTTATCCAGCCCCATTTGGAGTAATTCCTTGCGTTCCCGAGATTCCACTTGCGCCCCGGGCCCCGCCGTAAGGCTGGGTGTTCGTTCTATCGCACCCTCCTCCTCATCGAGCGACGAAGTAATGCGGTCCTTCTTTGTGCGGCGGTAGTGGTCCACCAGATGATTGCGCGCCACCCGGCTGAGCCATGTCGCAAAAGTTCCCTGGGCCACGTCATAGGAGCGTAAGGTTTGGAATATCTTAATAAAAATTTCCTGAGTCAAGTCTTCAGCTTCCGAAGGGCGTCCGGTGAAGCGGTAACATAAATTAAAGATTTTGCGGGTGTGGAGTTTCAGCAAATCTTCCCAAGCCGAGTTCTCTCCCGCCAGGCACCGCTGCACCAGCTTCGGGTCGTCTTCCACTCAACTGCTCCTCAACCAGCCGAGATGGGCCACGGGTCCATCTCCGGGTCCAATCGCCCAACAAAGTGGCAACAGAAACTTGCCCGGCATTGTATCAGAAGGATAAAGATCGCGGGACTGTGGCGGAAGTGGTTTCGATGGAATCGCCCGGTTTGGGCAATTTGCTAAGTTGCAGCAGGGCGCCGGGCCCAAATTCGATACGCCAGCGTCAATACCACAACCACGATGGCGATGGCCAGTGAAACCCAGGCGAGATTGGCCTTCAGGTATTTCTCCGCTTGCGCTCCGTAAAGCACGGCAAGCCAGCCTTCGGCCAGGAACCTTGCGCCGCGGCCCGCCAGCAATGCGGCTCCGTATCGAACGCGGTTCATGCGCATCACCCCGGCCGTCACCAGAAAAAGTTTGAAAGGCGCCGGAGCTGGCAATAGCGATATCACGAGGACGGTGGCAAAATCGTTGCGCTCAAGCCAACCCTGGGCGCGGGCCATTTTTTCCGGCGAAAACTTGCGCGTGAGCAGCTTCCCTCCCCCGGCTCCGATGGCGTAAAGCACGTAGGCTCCCAGCACCGATGCGGCGGTGCAATCCAGAACATAAATCGGCATCCGGGCGGGCGACAGGCTCGAAAGATGCATCAGAAGCAGGTCATTGACCAAGGGGAATGGAATGAAAGTGGAATCGAGGAATGAGATGGCGAAGAGTCCCCA
>DASYXZ010000296.1:0-42156 GCA_035934315.1 Terriglobia bacterium
CCACCAACGTCATCGAGCGATGCTTCGTGGAGGTGCGACGCCGCACCCGACCCATGGTCTGCTTCGTCAACGTCGAGAGCGTAGACCGAATCATCTACGCCATCTTCAACGGAATCAATGAGAAGTGCGAATGGAAAAACCCCACCCTCCGCCTTTTTACACAAGCAGCTTGACATCACCTTTTTTACGCAAGCAGCTTGACATCACCCCAATCAGGACGCGATTGACGCTTTCCCGAGTGGTTGCTAAGATGGCTAAGCAAATCTTAGCTTGAGGAGAAAAACATTTGGCAAGGCTGACCCGGCACGAACTAAAAGAACACAGTTTCCAGACCGCTTATGAAGAATACGAGCATTTTGCGAGAGAACACTATCGCGAGATTTCCGCGATAGTGGGGGCGGTGCTGGTAATCGTCGGTTTGGTGCTGGGGCTGAGGTATTTGATGAATCAGCAGGAAGCAGCAGCCAACGCGCAATTGGGCGACGCGCTTGAAACTTTCCACGCTTATGTAGGGACGCCGGCGCCGGGCACGCTGGGGCCTGATGCAAAAACTTTTTCCACGGCCAAAGAAAAATATACCAAGGCTCTCTCACAGTTCTCCGCCATGACGAACGTCAGTGGCTTTCAAAAGCTTCTCCCGCAACAAAAGGCGGTTCGCATCGCGCGCTACCACGTGGGTTTGTGCCAGGCGGAACTGGGGGATGAGGCCGGGGCCATCAAGACTCTGAACCAGGTGGTGGATGACCGGGACCCGGACATCGCGTCGCTCGCCCGCTTCGCCTTGGCGGAACAACTTGTTAAGACAGGTAAAACCTCGGACGGTGTAAAAATTTTTCAAAACCTCGTTGACCATCCCACAACGGCCGTCCCCAAAGCCACGGCACAGTTTGCCTTGGCGAACGCGCTACGAGACACTCAGCCCGCTGTGGCCCGGCACATTTACGAGGGGATGGAAAGAGATTATGCGGCGGAAGCCGATGTGGTTGAATCCGTAAAACAGCAAATCGCCAGCCTACCCAGGTAAGCCCAGGCTGCGGGCCTCAACTGACTCATGGCTGATATCGCGCGTGAGACCCTCGAAACTGACGTGCTCATCGTCGGGGCCGGTCCCGCCGGACTGAGTTGCGCATTACGTCTGGCGCAACTTTTCAAAGAACACAATGAGAAAGTTCAGCAGGGCGGCACTGCGGCCGCTTCTGGCGCACTGCGTCTGAGAGCGGAAAATATCTATATTCTTGAAAAGTCGGATGAGATTGGCGCGCATTGCCTTTCCGGCGCGGTCCTTGACCCACGAGCGCTCCGTGAGCTCGTCCCTGACTTTGAGGCTCAGGGGGCGCCGCTTGAAACGCCGGTAACGCGCGACTCGGTTTATTACCTGACGAGAACGGGCCAGTGGAAACTCCCCATCAATCCTCCCTTCCTGCGGAATCACGGGCACTACATCATCTCCCTTAACAAATTCGTAAAGTGGATGGGCGAGCGGGCGGAGCAAGCGGGCGTGAACCTCTTTGCGGGCTTTGCGGGCGCGGAAGTGCTTTATGAAGGATCGCGCGTTGTCGGGGTGCGCACCGGTGATAAGGGTGTCGACCGGAACGGAAATCAAAAAGCAAACTTCCAGCCCGGTTACGACCTTCGCGCCAAAGTTACGGTTTTCGCGGAGGGGCCGCGCGGCTCGCTGGCCAAGCAATTGATTGCGAGGCTTGGTCTCGACCGCGGACGCAATCCGCAGGTTTATACACTGGGCGTAAAAGAGCTGTGGGAGGTTCCGGCCGGGCGAATCCGGCGCGGCGAAGTGATCCACACCGCGGGCTGGCCGCTTAGCTCGCGACAGTTTGGCGGTGGTTTCATCTATGCCCTTTCAGATACGCGCGTGTCGATCGGCCTGGTTGCGGGCCTCGATTATGAAGATCCGCGCTTTGATCCTCACAACGCCTTCCAGCTATTAAAGACCCATCCCCGCGTGAAATATATTCTCGAAGGCGGGGAGATGATTCGCTACGGCGCGAAAACAATCCCCGAGGGCGGATACTTTTCCATTCCTTCCACGGCCATGGACGGCGCACTGATAGTGGGCGATTCCGCCGGATTTTTGAACTCTCAGCGATTGAAAGGCATTCACCTGGCCATGAAGACCGGCATGCTGGCGGCAGAGACTATCTTTGCGGCGCTGCTCAAGCCCGATACTTCGGCGGGCGCGCTCAAGAAATTCCAAGACCTCTGGCAGTCGGCCTGGGTGAAAGACGAATTGTGGAAAGTGCGGAATTTTCATCAGGGATTCGAACACGGCTTTTGGAGCGGAGCGGTGCATGGCGCGCTGCAATTCGTAACCGGGGGGCGGGGTGTCCGCGCCCGGTACTCATCGCGGCCTGATCACGAACACATGAAACATCTTGCTGAATTTGCCGACCATGCCTACGAGCGAGTGAAGCCGGACGGAAAGCTGACGTTTGACAAACTTTCCGATGTCTACCACTCCGCCACTCATCACGAAGAAGATCAGCCTTCACATTTGAAGATTGCTGATTTCGATATCTGCAATAATCGCTGCCCTTTGGAGTATGGCAACCCCTGCCAGTTTTTTTGTCCCGCCGCCGTCTACGAAATGGAAAACAATCCGGACGGCGAGGGCATTCACTTGAAGCTCAACCCTTCCAATTGCGTTCACTGTAAAACTTGCGATATCGCCGACCCTTACGAGATCATCACATGGGTGTGTCCCGAAGGAGGGGGCGGGCCGCACTACGACGGGATGTGAATTGCGGAAGTTCAATGGACTTCAAACCCTCCATCGCGCTGCGGCCTCCCGCGCCCGGCCCGGCGTTATAATGCAATTTATGACTGACGCTCGGAACAAAATCGCCAGCGCCCCGCCCGGCACAATGCCGGCGCCGGAATTGGCGGTGAACGAAAAGCCAGCCGAAAACGCGCGGACTTTCACTCGCTGGGAGCGGGCGAAGATTTTCGTCGCCACATGGATTGGCCATTTCGCCCTGCTGCTGATCGGACGGAGCCTGCGCTGGGAAATTATCGGATGGAATAACTACGAAGCGGCGCGCCAGATGGGAAAGAGTTTTATCGTGACCTGCTGGCATTGCGAAATATTTTCCGGCGTCTGGTTCTGGAGAAAGCGCGGCATGGTGGTGATGGTCAGCCAGAATTTCGACGGCGAGTACATCGCGCGAATCATCAGGAAGCACGGATACGGCGTGGCCCGCGGCTCAAGCAGCCGCAGCGCGTCACGCGTATTGGTGGAAATGATTCGTGCCCTGAGGGAGGGCCATGAGGCCGCGGTGACGGTGGACGGGCCTCGCGGGCCCCGCCACATTGCGAAACCCGGTGTCGTTCTGCTCTCCAAAGCGACGGGAGCGGCGATTCTTTGCTTCCATATCGTCCCGCGCCGAGCCTGGGTTTTCAGGAAAAGTTGGGACCGGACTGAGATTCCCCATCCTTTCACCCGCACCACTATTTTTATCGCGCCACCGCTGGTGGTGGGCCCAGAAGCGGGCGAGGAGGAGCAGGCGCAAAAGCTCCGTGAAGTTCAGGAGACTCTTGATGGATTGGTCCGGCAATCCGAAGCATGGGTGGATAAAGCAGAAACAGGCAGGAGAATGGCAAGGGACAAATAATAAACCACAACAAATTAAGTAAGCACATGCGGTGCTATTTATTGTCCACAATGCGTTTTAGCTTTGAGAAAACCTCTCCCACTTCTTTGCGAGTGTTTTCCAAGCTCCCTGAACAGTCAATCAGGAAGTCAGCTCGCCGCCGCTTTTCCTCCACCGGCATCTGAACGGCGATTCGAAGTTCTGCATCCGCATGCGAGAGGCCTGTCTTGGCCATCAGCCGTTGGCTCTGCTGTGCCGGCAGGCACCAGGCCACGATTACCTTGCGGAATTTACCGCCAATACCTGATTCGAAAATCAACGCCGCATCGACAATAATGACATCACGCGGATTTGTAGCTTCGTATTCTTCCGCTAGTTGCTCAACGCGCTCGCGAATTCTCGGATGCAAAATCGCATTCAGCTCGGCGAGTTTTGCGGCCTCGGCAAAAACAATCTTGCCCAAATCACCACGATCAATTACTCCCGTCGCGTCAAGGATGCCCGCGCCGAAATGCTGAACCACTTCTTGATACGCAGGCAGCGGAGGACGGAGAAGTTCGTGGCCGAGTTGATCGGCATCAATCACTTTTGCGCCCAATTCTTCGAACATTCGGGCCGCGGTACTTTTGCCTGATGCGACCCCGCCGGTGAGTCCAAAGTAGGCCATGGTAATTTGTCAGTCGTCAGTAGTCGGTCGCCCGCGATGTTCGCTTTGCAACTCTAAAGGGGAAGTAAGGAACCGTCCATCCACCCCGCTTCCCCTGATCTTGAATTGATCAATAGGGTGCCGGGAGCACCCTAAATTTCGGCGAGTTATTTCATTTCCCTTACACAATAATATGTGCACCTCAACTAGGATCGCGAGCCTCTTCTTGCTCGAGCTGCCTGAACCGTGTTGACCATCAGCATGGCGATGGTTAATGGCCCCACGCCGCCGGGTACAGGCGTGTAGGCGCCGGCTTTGTCTTTCACGTCCTCCGGCTGCACGTCGCCGATCAGAACAGAACCTTTGGCTTCGAATTCCCGAAGCGCGAAAGCGGGATCGTGAAAAATCCCGCGAATTTCCTCAGGCGTCGTCAGGCGATTCATGCCCACGTCAATCACGGTGGCGCCAGGCTTGATATATTCTGCCGTTACAAGGGACGGCTTGCCGATTGCGGCCACCAGAATATCCCCCTCACGAGCCACCAAGGGCAAGTCGCGCGTGCGCGAATGGCAAATCGTTACAGTTGCGTGGTTGTGGAGCAAAAGCATGGCTACGGGCTTTCCCACAATATCACTGCGCCCGATCACCACGGCTCGCGCGCCCCTCATGGGAATCTGGCTACGCTTGAGAATTTCTATGATGCCCGCCGGCGTGCAAGGCACGAGCCCAGGCCGCCCGCTAACGAGATTACCCATATTAACGGGATGAAATCCGTCCACATCCTTCGCGGGGTCCACGGCCATGAGCACGCGCTTTGAATCAACCTGCGGCGGGAGCGGTAGTTGGATCAAAATTCCGTCAATCTCGTTCCGGCGGTTAAGGTTTTCAACCAACTCCAGAAGTTGTGCCGTGGTGGTCTCGGAAGGCAATTCGATTTTTTCACTATAGAGTCCGAGAGCAGCGCACGTTTTCACTTTGCTGCGAACGTAAATCTGCGAGGCAGGATCATCGCCTGTCAGGACAGCGGCCAGCCCGGGCGTGATGCCCGCTCGCTTTAAGGCTTCAATTTGTGCGGACAGCTCCGCCTTGATATCGTCGCGAATTTTGCTGCCGTTCAGAACGCGCGCGCTCACCAGAGTCTCCTTAAAACTTTCCGGTCATGCGAGTTTAGTATACCCGAGGCGGCGGCGAATTAAGCCAGCTTGTGGGTGACGGCGCCGCTCTCTTATAATCGTGGCCGCCATGCGCTTGATTCTTGCCTCCAAATCTCCACGTCGAGAAGAGTTGTTGCGCCGCGCCGGATTTACCTTCGAGACACGGGTGAGCCAGATCGACGAAATCCCCCAGGTGGGCGAATCCGCGGAGGAGTTTACCTGCCGAATCGCGTGCGATAAAGCACGGGCAGCGGCAGCTTTTGCCCAACCGGGCAACTTGGTGCTGGGCGCTGATACTGTCGTGGTGGTGGATGGGCAAATCCTTGGCAAGCCGGCAGGCCCTGACGACGCGGCACGGATGGTTCGTCAACTCGCCGGCCGCACTCACCGCGTGATTACGGGAGTGTGCCTGGTGCTTGTTCCAGACCGCGTTGAAGCTTTGAAGACTGAAGTCACTCTCGTCACCTTCGTCCCTTTGGAAGAACAGGAAATCCAGGATTATGTTCAGAGTGGCGAATCCATGGACAAGGCCGGAGCTTATGCCATCCAGGGATTGGCTTCCAAATTTGTAGCGCGCATCGAGGGCAGCTATTCCAACGTGGTCGGCCTGCCCATTCATCTCGTTTATGAAATTCTGAAACCCTTCCTGGATGATCGCCCATAGCTTATCGGACGCATCTCATCAAATTATAATCCGTTCATCGCCCTGGCGGCGCGTCACGCGTTCGCGGTCTAAATACTCCAGCAACGGGATGGCATATTTTCGACTCAGGCCGGTAATCTCCTTGAACACGCCCACGTTAAACCGATTGTTTTGGCTTTTGCGCCGCACCAGTAACTCCCGGAGATTCATTAGCGCGGCTTGATGAAAAATCAGATCGTCCGCCACTTTCTCAAGCACTTTTTCCTTGAGCAAAATCTGCAGGATTTTTTCCGCGCGGGGGCGATCGATTCGCAGCGATCCAAGAACCTTTTTCGCGCTGGGCACGGTAAGGCCGGCTTTTTCGAAAGCGCGACTGATCTCTTCTTTTGCACCTGCTTCTTCGGGGCTTAATTGAATTTCACGTCCAACCAGGCGAACCAGTTCCCCTTGAACCATCAGTTTGCCCTCGCTGCTGAGCGCCAGGAGAACGGCGTTAAAAAGCAGCGGCGATGGCAACACGATTTCCCGATGCATCGGTTTGGAGTTATCCGAATTGATTGTCTGCGGCAGACCAACCGCCATGGGAAGCCTGCCCCGCATATCCTCTTTGGATAACCCGGGTACCAGTGGATGAGTCTTGTGAAATTGTTCGAGTTGCCGAATCACTTCTTGCGTGAGATTTTTGAACTGTTGTGAATGAACAAAAAGTGTCGGCGGTGACCCGAAAATAATCAAACGTTTCTGTTCTTGCAATATCCTGCCAATCCTAAAAACCTCGGAAAGTTCCCATCCGGTCCGCGCAACAAGGGCGGCGGCGGTAACCTCGCCCGACTGTTGCACCAGAATTTCCAGCCGGGCTTCCGGGGCACCTTGCTCGAGTATTTCGAGGAACGAGCGAACTCCTTCGCCTGCGGCCCGGTGTTTGGCTGGCAAGTTGTCCAGCACGGTCCCCCCGGCCAGCGTAATCAAAGGAGAGAATTGGCGCAGGATGAACCGATCGCCGGGAAGAAATAGTCCGGCCGCGGCAAGACCCAGTTGAGCATACGCGCGTTCACCCGGCTTGAGTTCCTTTGCGCCGAGCAGGGTCACCCGCGCCATAGTTTCCGTCGTCCCACAGTGGAAGTGAACGGTGGCGTAATTTTTCAGAGGGCGCACAGAGGGGAGGAGGTTCAAGGCGCAATCAAGGCGGGTGGTGGTTTTAAAGAGGCCCGGTGGCGCAAGCACCATGCCGCGTGCCAACTCTCGCGCATCAACGCCCACCAGGTTCAACGCGATTCGCTGGCCTGCGGAGGCTTGCGCGGCAGGCTGGTTGTGGACTTCGATCCCCCGCACGCGCGCGTGGCGGCCCAAAGGATAAATTTCTACTTCCTCTTCTTTTTGAATTCTTCCCGAGATGAGCGTTCCCGTAACCACCGGGCCAAAACCCTTCATCACAAAGGCGCGATCAATGGGCAGGCGGAAGGGTCGATCAATCGATTTGGGCACGATCGCAAGACTCAGCCGCTGAAGCTCGGCTTTCAACCGATCGAACCCATTCCCCGTCCGCGCACTGACAGGCACAATGGGCGCGCCTTCAAGGAATGAGCCCTTTGTGAGATCCTGGATTTCCAGCGCCACGAGATCAAGAATCTCAGGTCTTACAAGATCAGACTTGGTGATCACCACAAGACCGCTGCGAATGCCCAGCAATTTACAAATGTCGAAGTGCTCGCGAGTTTGTGGCTTGATCGATTCATCAGCCGCCACCACCAGAAGTACCAGATCAATTCCCCCCACACCAGCCAGCATGTTTTTAACAAAGCGCTCGTGGCCTGGAACATCCACAAAGGCGACCCGCAAATTCTCCGTCAGGTCTAAGTGGGCAAAACCAAGGTCAATGGTGATACCGCGCCGTTTTTCCTCCGCCAAACGATCGGGGTCCGTCCCGGTCAAAGACTTCACCAGCGCTGATTTTCCATGGTCAATATGACCGGCCGTGCCCACGATCACATATTTCATCAGCGCGCCTGCAGTTTTTTCTGACATTCTTGGAATTGAATTTCCATCTCTGAAAATATGCTGTGAAGGTCGGCGCGCGCCCTGGCTGATTCAAAAAGCCGGCCTCACTTCGCGAGCCGAAGGATGTTGATTCGCCCTATTGATTCTTTGGCGGGGGTTTGGGGCCCGGAACTTGCGGCGCCTTTTCCGTTTCTTCACCCAGCCAGACGCTGGCAATTATCCAATCTCCGTAGGTCTTTTGCAAAACCATATCATAGTTTGCGAGTGCCAAGGGATCTTGAAAAATCACATGAGCCAGCGCGCGGTTCTTATCCGGAGAAAAGGTCAGATTATGAATTTCAACCGATACGTCAGATTGTGCCGCTGGGGGCCGGGCGGGCGCCGATTTCACGGGCCTCACATTCTTCGCTCCTGGCTTAACGGGCCTGGCCGGGGTATCCGATGGTTCGAGCGCCGGAATAAAATAAGTTCGAACGGCTCGTTCAATCGAGCTTCCGGCGCTTTGTCCTTCGGGTGAGTCCAAGTACCGCGCCCGTGATTCAATAACCTGAATTGCGTTGTCCAAATCGTCGTGAATGACGACATCTTTGATTTTTGTTTCGGTTTGCCGAAGAGGGGAAAGCAAGTTCAGGTCTGGACGAATTGTAAGGGCAACGATCGCTGCTTCGGTGACCGTTCGGTCCGGTTCCGCATCCGAGCCAGCTAGAGTGTTCAGCAGGATCTGGGTGGACTCAGGCGTCCGAAGCTCACCCAGCGCCCCGTAAAAAAACCGTCGCAAATCGAGATCGCGGGGATCTTGCACAAGTTTTGAAAGAATAGCCAGGGCGGTGTTGCCTCCGATCAGGGCTAGTGATTTCGCGGCGAACTCTGCCGTGCGATCGTCCTTCAAAGCTGCTGCCAGTTGCAGCACGATGCCGGGGCCGGCGGCAAAGGCTGCGTCCTGCAATGCCTGGCGGGCGGCAGGGTTTGGCGAACTCAAAATGGCATCTAATAATTCCGGCGCCCAGTCACCAGGAATAACAGCATCATCATCTTGTTGCTGTTCTATTGGCGGGGCCATTGGGGCGGATGGATTTGGCGCCTGGGCATGCGAAAAAACAGGCAGCAGGAGAAAACAGCAAGCAGAGAGCATGAAGTATCGAGTCATCGTTACGCGCTTCCTTGCCTTAAATGTTCCCCGCCTTTTCATCAACCTTCCGTTGGATGCCGCGCGATATGACCGGGTTGGAGTCTGGCGGATTGTCTTCGAGCCCTTCACCTTTCGCGGCATCGTGTTTGTTAAAGTTTCCCATTCAATAGCCGCGGCAAATCTCGAAAGTCTCCAATCACCAAGTCCGGGGGCGTTGATTCCAAAGTGTGCGAGCCGATTCCATAAGTTACTCCACAGGTCAGCACATCGGCGTTGCGACCTGTGAGCACATCCGTGGCAGAATCGCCAATCATCATCGTCTGCATTTTTGAGAGCCCCGTGCCATTCATCAATTTCACAATGCCCACGGGGTCCGGCTTTTTCAGGGCAAAGCTGTCGCCCCCATAGATAAAAGAAAAGCAGCCCGCCATACCCAGTCCGGCAAGAAGGTCCCGGCTGAAACGGACAGGCTTGTTGGTGAGAACCGCAAGCTTCAAGCTTTTTAGTTCTTCTAATGTCTCGCGAACACCCGTGTAAGGAACAGTATGGTCCAGCATGTGGAGCCGGTAGTAGGCAAGGAAAAGCGTGACGGCCTTCTGGACGTCTTCAATGGACGCGCCATTTCCCAGCGCGCGTTCCATCAGGGTGGTCACGCCGTTGCCAACATATGAAGAAATAGTTTTATCCGGAAGAGGCCCCAGCCCCATCTGTGATCGCACGGCGTTAACACTTAACGTCAAGTCCGTCTCACTATCAACTAAAGTGCCGTCCAAATCAAAAATCAATAATTGAATGTTGCCCAGTATTTCTTTGGAGACGATCATCAGTTTGCTTTCGCTTTCTGCTGGACGAGTAAGCGGGTCTGCGCCGGGAATGCGTGTTGGAAATTCAGACGTCCCCTCCATCGCGGGCCGGATATTGACACAGGCATCCTCACTTCGCATCAAGAGCCGCCGCCCTTTCCCTGCGATTCTTACAAATCCATTTTAACTTGAAACAACCAGATATCCTACGATGCATATACCAAGGTTATCGCCTTTCTTAAAGTGTCTCTTTGAACTCCCTTAAAGCTCGACGCTTTCGTGCCTCTGTGGTAATTTGGAAATTCGCAGACAATCTAAGTTATCGTCCGGGCGCGCCCCAAAAACTATGGCTGAAATAATTCCCTTTCGAGCTCTTCACTATAATCCTCAAAAGATCGCGAGACTTAAAGAGGTAGTTACACAACCGTATGACAAAATCACTGCGGAAATGCAGGCGCGCTACTATGGGCTGAACCCATACAACGCGGTGCGAATCATCCGCGGGCATGAAAATCCGGGCGACGCGCCGAATGATAATGTCTACACTCGCGCCACCGCTTATTTCCATGAGTGGATTGAAAACCAGGTTCTGGTTTCCGCGCCGGAACCCGCCATCTATCCTTACCACCAGGAATATAACGTCCTTGGACAAGACGAAAAGAGGAAAGTGCGCCAGGGATTCATCGCCTTGTGCAAGCTGGAAGATTACGAAGCCCGGGTGGTTCACCGCCATGAGGAAACGCTTTCCGGCCCCAAGGCGGATCGTCTGGAGTTGCTCAAGGCGACCCGCGCTCACTTTGGGCAGATCTTTATGCTCTACAGCGACCCGACGGGAGACATTGAGGCTGCGCTTGCTGAGCAGACGAAAGGTAAACCATGGGAGGGTGTTATAGACGAATACTCGACCACCCACTCGGTCTGGCGGGTTGCCGAGCCTCGCATCGTCGAGCAAGTTGTCAAAGCCATGCAGCCGCAGAAACTCGTGATCGCCGACGGCCACCATCGTTATGAGACAGCCCTGGCGTTTCGCAATTACTGCCGCGCGCAGGGAGAAGAGGCCGCGCGCGCCAGGTACGTGATGATGACCTTTATTCGCGTGCAGACTGACGGCTTGACGATTCTGCCCACTCATCGCGTCCTGCACAGTCTACCCGGTTTCCGATGGGGTAAATTTATTGGTGACGCCCAGGAATTCTTCGATTGGCAGGAGGTCCATGTGCGGGGCACGCCCCAGGAGCGGGGAAAGCAATTCCTCCAAAGACTGTTCCTGGCGGGCCGTGCGCGACCGACATTCGGGGTGTTTGCCGGGTCTGAAACACAGGGCTTGCTCTCCTTACGAAGAGACATTAGTTTTTCACATTTGCTCCCGGATTTACCGGCCACCCTCAGCGCTCTTGACGTGGTGATTCTCCACCGAATCCTCCTGGAAGGCGTCCTCGGCGTCGATCGCCAGTCTGTTCGGGAAGAAAAAAACCTGCGCTATGTGAGAGAGTATGAATCGGCTGTGGGCATGACGGAGAAGGGCGACGCCCAATTGTGCTTCTTGATGAACCCCACACCCGTCCGCGCCATGTGGGACAACGCTCTTGCCGGGCACGTTCTTCCCCAGAAATCCACTGATTTCTATCCCAAATTGCTTTCGGGGCTTACCGTCTACTGGCTGGATAACCCGGGGGGATTTTAGAATGGCCGGCGCGGCGGGGAATCAGGATGACGGACCGAAGGATTTTACCGCTTCATCGACAGTATTATATACTTCAAATACTGTAACTAATTTAGTAATATTTAGTTGTTCGTGAAATTTTTTAGTGAGGTTGGCCAGCTTGATGGTGGCGCCTTCGTTGCGGGCGGAGGTATAGCCCGCCACCAGTGTCCCCAGGCCTGCGCTGTCGATATAACCGACGTTCGCCAGGTCCAGGACCAGGTGATTTTTGCCCCGGCTCAGGACCTCCTTCAGCGTGGTCCGGAGCTGCTGGCTTGCATCACCCAACGTCACGCGACCCGACAATTCAAGAATTGTAATGCCGCTCAAATCTTTTTCCACAATTTCCAAGGCCATCAACTGCCTCCTCACTTCAGCCGAGCCTGGGGCTCATCCGCCCCACCACTCCAAATCTATTCCCCGAATCACTGCACTCTATAATGCCCTTCGCAAAATGTAAATCGGCAGGCAAGAGGGTTACCTGAATCAAACCTCGCCTGGCCGGAAGGGTTACTCAAACTCCGAGCAGGACATAAAGTAAGCGCAGCGAGGGCAGATCATTTTGCAGTGCCGTGACTGGAGCTTGGATGAACACACCGGACAAAACTGAATGGGCAACTCTTCCGCCGGAGCTTTCACGATCACTTCGTGCGGCTCTTCGCTCATGAGAAATCCTCCTAATGAAAGTACGCCTGCAGAAAACCGACTTGCCATGCCCAGAATATTCCGAAGCCCAGGCTGAAGGATCCCGCCAGCACCCGAACCGCGCGCTCCACCAGAGTCCAGCGTCCCGCCGCCAGGGCAATGGGAACGCTCATAAGCACACTCATGGCCATCATGCCACCGATGGTGCCCACTCCAAAAATCAGGATGGTTCCAAAAGCCAGGAGCACGGAGGGAATGGCGCCCACCACAACCAGCAAAACGGCGGCCGTCCCTGCCAAGCCATGAACCACGCCGACGACAAAGGGCCTTTTTCCGAATCGTAAAGTGTGATGCTGATGTTCGTGACCGCGCTCGCCCAGGTGGAAGTGCAAGTGAGAATGTGTCGTGCCGTCGTGGGAGTGGGTATGGACGTGCAGGGTCTCCGATTTCCTCACTTGGAGCAGAACTCTAATCCCCAGGAAGATTAGCATGCAACCCACCGTAAATTCCATGAACTGTGACAAGCGCGGATTGACCGCCAAACGAAAGGCCACGATTGCGAACCCAAAAACAAACAGCGCCGCGGTGTGTCCCATGCCCCAATAAACTCCCACCAGGGACGACCGCAGGAGATTTTTCTCTTCGCTCACGAACGTGGACACGGCGGCCACGTGGTCGGGATCGAGCGCGTGCCTCAGGCCCAGTACGAAACCCAGGGTCAACGTCGCCCAAATGGGAAAATTGCCGGGAATGCCAATATCTGCCAGGTTCAAGTCAGTTCCTTAGTTCTTGTGATCGCGCAAAAAACCCGAGATGCTTTCATAGGCGCGTTCCAGCGTCACCTCATCCGGAAGAAAGACAATGCGGAAGTGTCGCGTTCCAGCGGCCTGTCCAAAGCCACTGCCGTGAACCACGAGCACATGCTTTTCCCTCAACAACTCACGGACAAATTCCTCATCGCCGCGCGTAATATCCACCTTGGGAAATGCGTAGAATGCGCCGCGAGGCTTCACGCAACTCAGTTGAGGTGTGGCTTCACACCATTTCATCGTGAGGTCGCGACGGGCGCGGAGCTTGCGCACCGCTTCCGCCAGGTGGTCCTGAGGCCCTTCAAGCGCGGCGCGCACGGCAAACTGCTCCGGACAATTGGCGGAAAGTCGCGCTCGCAGCAGCTTGTGAATGCCGTCGATGTAAGGCCTGACGGCCGTCGGATCACCGCTGACCACGGCCCATCCCACCCGCCAACCGGGGACGAGGTAACTCTTTGAAAGGCCATTGAAGGTTACCACCGGCACATCCGGAGCCAGAGCCGCAATGGAAATATGAGGGTCGCCGTCCAAAACAAGCTTGTCGTAGATTTCGTCCGCGAAAATCACCAGGTTGTGCCGCCGCGCGAGTTCCGCAATCGCTTCCAGCTTTTGCCGCGAATAGACGGCCCCGGTGGGATTGTTGGGATTGATTACGACAATAGCGCGAGTTCCATTATCGATCCGCCGCTCGAGATGCTCCAGGTCAGGTTCCCATTCCAAACTTTCATCGAGCGCGTAAGAGTTCGGATGAATTCCCAGTTTCGCCAGAACCGCGGAATAGAGCGGGTACTCGGGGCTGGGTGTCACGATATTTTCGCCAGAATTCACAAGCGCCGTCAGGCAAATGTCCACCGCCTCACTCACGCCCTGGGTAATAAAAACACTTTGAATATTGCGAATGCCCTTGCGCTCCGCCTCGGAGCGAATCGCTCCCAGAGCATCATCGATGCCGAGGGATGGAGCGTAGCCGTTTTTGCCGTCACGCATGGCTTTGGCAACGGCTTCAATCAGGTGGGGCGGAGTCTGGAAATCAAATTTAAGAGGGTCGCCAATATTGAGCGGTAAAATTTCCTTTCCCTCTCGCACAAGTTTTTCAGCCACCACGGCAAGGTCCCGGATGGCGTAACGAACCTGTTCCAGGCGGGTGGCGGCAGGTATTTCGTGAAGCTGTTTGATCTCTTGGGTCATCGGCCTCATTGATTTGTAACAGAAAGCGCAGGCAGGGTCAATTCAAGCGCACTTCATGACGGCGACATGCTTCGCAGCCGTCTAATCGGTGATGAAGACACTCCCTAGTTGCGTGCATTCTGCTTTGTCATAAGCGGATTCTTGCTGCGTTTGTTTCTCAATTCTATCAATTCGAAAAACTCTAATCTTAGCAGTGTGAAACACCGGCGCGAGCACTTCGCGATTCCAAACTGTCGTTAATGGATCTACTTCTTTTTGAAGGCGCCTGCGATTCCCTGGAATAAGTTCGAGGGGCTTTGCTTTTGTGATGAGTTGGCGCCAGGCGCAAGCTTTCCCCCAAGTAGATTGTTCATCTGCCCGGCGCCCGCGGACTTTAAAATAAATTTGGGGACCGAAAGATTTCCACCGATGCCGAAGGGAAGGATCATTTTCCCGTTGGAAACCGTAGCGCCCGACATGCCGGCAATCAGAGTGCCGAGTTGGTTGGTTCCAGACCCAGCCAGAATACTGGCCACGCCCTGGTAATCCAGACTGCCTTTTCCCAGGAGAGTCATGCTGCCGGAGGCGACCGCACTCACGCCATTGCCCACTACATTAATCCTTCTGCTGGTAATTCTGTTTTTCGCGATATTCAAGTCAGCGGCAATGGAAGAAAACGAGCCGGGATCACCCTTCGTGGCGCCCAGGTTGCTCAGTTTGGCCAACTGCAGCAGATTCTTATTCAACTGGAGTTTTGGTAGGCTCCCGTCCCGAACGCTCAAATTACCCGTCCCATGCATGCCGGCGAGCGGATCGGGCGAACGCGTTACCTCTCCGTCAAGGAGCATGTCGCCTTGCATTTTCCCGGTCATATAACCCCGGGCGCTCGGAATTTCAGCCAGGAATTTTGCAACATCCACACCCATCAACTGTGCTTTAAGTTTGTAGCGCGGGTTAAGGTCGGCGAAATTAAAATTGACGTCGCCTTTCGCATGACCTCCATAAAGGTCAAATCCCAAGTCGTCGAAAAAGACCTCCTTGGGAAAAAGTCGCACGTTGGATTTCACTGAAGTGGCCTGAAAAGTTTGGAAACGAAGTGCGTCCGCGTGAATCATCCCATGCGCCGCGGGTTGATCTCCGGGCGAAGCCGCATAGGCGACAAGAGGACCCCACCACGGGGCGCGGGTCATTTGAATATTCTGCCCTGGCGCCAGGGATTTGGAAAGCGAGGCGCCGAAGGCGTTAAGATCGACGTCATCGAGCTCGCTGGAAAACCCTTGTGCACTGAAAAATGGGGCCTCCGGTTTTCCGGAGGGGGAAAGTTTTGCCGCGGACAATTGTCCCTTGACGACCGTCACCTTTGAAATAACCCCGAGCGAAAACGACGAGCTGGTGGCGAAAGAAACCTTTTGAGCGGGTTTGGAGCGGTCGTGAGTCTCAAAGTTCCATTCGCCGCGAGGCGTCTGGAGAAAGCTGATCTCCGGCTCGTCGAGTTCGAGTGACGTGATAACAATTTGCCGATTCCATAACGCTTGCGCATTCACCACGGCATCGATGCGCTTGGCCCTGATGAAATAGCCACGAGGATATCCCTCGGGATTGGCCAGCGCAAAGTCGTCCACGCGAATGGCAACGGTGGGGAAAAAGGACAGAGTCAGCCGCCCGATTTCCGCAGTCTTTCCCGTCTCGGCCCGAATCCGCGCGATAACATCCGGCCGGTAGCGATCCACGTCAATGAGCCTGGGGACAATAATCACTGCGGCCAGGGCAAAGAGTACAAATAAAATGAGAATGCCGATGATAATTTTTTTGGCTTTGGACATGCAATGCCTTCTAATTGCTTCTTGTGAATCAGCGTTACTTACCTATCGACTGTGACAGAGAATAGCATGTCGCTACGGTCGGTTTGCGACCACCAATAATTCTACACCGCTGCTTGTCCAGTGGGTCATCCCTTTTCTTATTTTACCGCTGATGGCTTTGTTCGCACGAGCTTGGCGCTGTAATAGTCAAAAAATGGCTTTTGGGGTGGCGCCCCTTGCACCGTCTCGGTCAACTCGTCCGTGTTGATTCGCGTCATGATTCGGCGGAAGAGCCATCCGGGTGGAGCTTGATCGCCGCCATCGGGATTAAAATGAATTTCAGCGTCCTCCACCGTCACACGATACCGCGTGACGAACCCGGTGGAAGAAAAAGCACGCAGGATAAAACCCGCCCCAGGACGGGAGACGGTTAAAACTCCCATCCAGGTTTCGCTGGCCGCTGGAATGGTTCGGGTGGCGGGCAGTGAAATCATTTCACGTAAAATCATCACCCGCTTATCCAGGTCATAGGTGGCGCTCAGATGGATTTCACCCTGCAGGTCGCGCTCCGTGGTCTTTCCTGACCAATCACCGATCAGCCATTCAACCTGCGAAAAATCCGGCGGCGGCGGCAGTTGTATCGTATAAGTTGTCGGCGGCTTCTCTTTCCCCTGGAGCGGCGTCCCGGATCCGCAGAGAGCGGCGATCGAGCAGCAAGCAGCGAAAATAACAACGACGGGGCCTGCACCTCGGGATTCCGTTCGCTGCCCCGCCACAAAGGTTCGCCGGTTCCGATGGCGTCTCAATTTTTTTGTTGCTGTTTCAACCATTGCCCGCAAACTCCGGATGATTGCGACGAGAGGAGAGGAGGCGGCCATCCACCATCCTATCCCTAAAGAGAATTATAACGGAATCCGCTTGCAAGAGTAAGCGCGAGGTGTCTCACCTGTCCATAAAGTAATTATACAACGGGGAGGAATCCGAACGACGTCGCGCCATCTCTCACCATGATTCCGCAGGCGGGGTTTCCATACCAGAGATTCGGTGATACCCTTTGAGAAAAAAGCAGGAGCTTTAATGGCCGGCCCGCAGGTCGTTCATTATTTTGGCCAGGAGCTTCAGCATGTCGGAGGTGGTGACGATCCCCACCAGTTTGCCATCTTCGACCACGGGTAGGCAGCCAAACCTTTTGGTGGAGAAAATATCCGCGGCGTCGGCAACATCCTGGTCAGGCTTCAGGGTCATTGGGTCGCGCGTCATCACCTTGCTGAGAAGGGTGCTTTCCAATAAATGATTGTATTGCTCTGAGCTCACGCCACTCAGCAGCCCGGGCGTAAATCGCTTTACATCACGTTCCGTGAGAACCCCGACGAGATTTGTGTCGCGCAGCACAGGGAGGTGCCGGAGAGACGAGCGGGCGAAAATCATCGCCGCGTCAAACATAGTCTCAGTCTCTTGCACCGTGGTCACTTCAGTGGTCATGATTTCGCGAACCAACATAGTGCAACCCCTTTTTCGAAAGCCGCCCCGGCTTTCTTCCGGCCATTCAAACCGCGAGGGGCGGCTGCATTGAATTAAGTTTCAGGCGGGAATTTAATCCCCCAAAAGCCGTCTTGATCGATAATTTCAAAACCTAATTCCATCCCCTGGGGCGTGACCTTGGATGACGTCCAGACCACCCGGGCCTGGGCGAACTGGTCCTTATTGCGCACTCTGATTTCCAGCGTCGCGCCTTTCTGAAAGCTCTGCCTGGCGCGAAGCATTCCGCCATGCTCGCTGACCATGATGGTCTCCACAGGTTCCCACTCAGTTTCGGGCGATGTACCCGCAACATTTACCAGTAAAGGAACTCGCAGGACCATTCGAGCGCTGCGGCGACGCGCTTTTTTTTGCCCGTCTTTATTATCCATAATATTAGTCGCGCGCCGCTCCTGACCACCGCTCCACGCTGCCCTTGCCATGAGCATCATACCATAATGTCAAATCCCTTGTTCAGAAGTAGGCCCCGGAAGCCGATCAGCCTGTATTTTACTCCATCGTTGTGTTATTAAAGGCTGCGTGCGAGTGGAAACTATTCAAGAACTTGAACCTGACGATCCGTGGTTGGAAATCCCCTGGGCAAGTCCCCACAACACTCTCCTGCGATTCATTGACCTGAAAAAGTTTCCACAAAAGGCTGAACGCCTGAAGGAGTGCCGGAAATATCCTCCCCTGGCCGGCTTGTTGCGAAAGGCCAACGCGGCGGGATCAGCGCTGAGATCCGCGAAATGCGATGTGTGGAGCACAACCAACCTTGCGGAAGACGAGCGGCTGGATTTCGATGTGCGGCACAAAATTGGCAGCTATGTTGATTTGGTTTTTGACGGTAACAGACTTGGCTCGCGCCTTGAATCTCATCTCCGGCTCGGGGAAAAACTGGAAAAGTTATTGAGCCGTTGTCGCATTCAGGCCCAGGTTGAGATCGCGGTCCGCCGATGCCTGTTCCATCCGAAGGAACGATGGGGATACTACCTTACGATATTCGTTCACGCCTATGGCGCGACACGAACGCAAGCGAAACGCGAATGGGGCCGGGCGGTCGATTGTCTGGGGAATGCTCTGGCAAAGGTCGGGCCGGGTTTTCGCCAGAAAACTCCAAAGCGATAAAAATCGTGACTTATGCATGACCCCGCCTGAGGATGCTCTTGCAATCCTCCCTCGGCATAGTGTCCCATTCCCGCTGGGAGGCAAGTGGTGCGAGTGGCGGCAGCCAATGCCGTTTTCCTCTATTGTTATCTAATTACGGTTGTGTTATATAGCGTGAACCCCAATTGATGGCGGACAGCAGAAGCCCGATGCCCTGCTGTTTGGATGAAGTCAGACCAGGACTCATGTGGGGTGGAAATAAAACCGACTGGCCGCCGGGCTGCGGAATCGGATAAAGGGGATCGCACCGCGTGAGTTTTATCAATTTTGCCGCTCGAGAAATTAATTGCAAAATCGTTTATTACGGCGCCGGGCTTGGCGGCAAGACCACCAACCTCCAGTGGATCTTTGATCAGACACTGGGCAAGGCCGGTGGCAAGATGATTTCCCTTGCGACGGAAACGGACCGCACTCTTTTCTTTGATTTCCTGCCTCTTGATTTGGGCACCGTCCGCGGCTTCAAGACCCGTTTTCACCTTTACACCGTGCCCGGACAGGTTTTCTACGATGCGAGCCGCAAATTAATTCTGAGGGGCGTGGACGGCATTATCTTTGTTGCGGATTCCCAGGAAGAACGCATGGACGCCAATTACGAGGCGCTGGAAAACTTGCAGGAGAATCTGAAGGATCACAATTACGACTTGATGAAAGTTCCCTATATCCTTCAACTCAATAAACGCGACCTTCCCAGCGCGCTGCCAGTGGAAGATTTAAAGAAGGCGCTGCTCAAAAAAGGTGAGCCGGTTATTGAAGCAGTTGCCTATAAGGGTGTGGGAGTGTTCGAGACCCTCAAAGAAACCGCACGCTTGGTCCTCGCTGAGTTGAAGAAGGGATAATCCCACCGGAAAGATTTCAACACAAATGTACAGAGCATACGTAGAAGGATAAGCCCACTGATCCCGTCCGCTTTCTGCCGTGAAGCGCGAAAAAGGCAATCCGGACATAGACGAGTGGAGGTAAGAAATAAGGAAGGTTTTGTTGTACTATTTGGTTGGCAGCAGGAAGCTTAGGATGAGGACAGGTTTCTGCGCACCCCAAGGAGGCGCGACCCATGACCATCGAACTCAAGCCCGAACAGCTGCGCGTGATCGACCTGGCGATCCAGTCCGGCGCGTATCATGACTCCGATGAGGTGATGGCCACGGCGCTGTCGATGCTGGCCGAGGACATCGAGGACGGGGCCGTGCCAGAAACGCGAACCCATGAGTCGCGCTCCACTCTGGCCGAAGTAGAAGCGGAACTCCGCGCCCTGGGCAAAGTGAAGTGACGGAATACCTCGTTACCTTCGCGGCGTCGGCCAGATAAGAGCTTCGGGATCTGCCCTGGGAGGTCATCGGGCGGCTGCTTCCCAAAATCCGTGGATTGTCGGGCAATCTCCGTCCCGTTGGATGCAAGAAGCTGCACGGTTATAAAGATCGCTGGCGGATTCGCGTAGGAAATTATCGGGTTGTGTATGCAATTGATGACGAAGGAAAAGTGGTGGATATCACGCGCATCGCCCATCGCAAGGAGGTATACGAACGATGACCGCCGAGTTATTTGCCCCGCCGAGCGCAATCTATGATGCAGTCTGCAAATTCGCGCAACTCCACGGGACGAATAAATATTCTGACGATAAACACATGACGATCACGGCCACGATCTTTTATCCCCGGAAAATCAGGAAGGAAATATAAAAGGGGACCCGGCGCAAGCCGGTGTTCGCGGCGGAATGCATCGGAAATCCTAATAATAAACCACACATCCGCCTAAGTGGCTTTTCCCGCCCAGGTCAATTCGAAAAAGTGATGCCCCATAATGGCCAAGGTTATGGCCTTGTCAAAATGCTGACGACGGCGATGCAACGTCTGGGCGATGAATTTCCAATACTCCATTCGATAGTCGCTCAGCACGCCCTGTCTCCAGAGTGAACGTCCGAGAGCCATCAGATCTGAAAGCACCAGGGGAGCGCTTGCTGAGGCGCCCAAATTTGACAGGAAGGCCGAGGCGCGCTCGAAATACTCCGCCGGATTGTAAATGGTTTTCAGAATCCGTTGATAGCCAGCCAGTAATTCCTGCGCGTCCATTTTGGGGATGAAATTCAAGTCAAGCAGAGTGTTGCTGCCCAGACTTTCCTTCAAGAGCCGGCCTTCAGATTTCAATCGACGCCACAACTGAGTGTTGGGCAGGGCGGAAAGTAGTCCGACCATGGAGAGAGGAATTGCCGCATCGCGAATAAACTGGATCTGTCGGTCGAACACGTCATGAGGATCGTTGTCGAAGCCCACGATAAATCCCGCCATCACTTCAATCCCGCGTGCTTGAATAAGCTTTACGCTTTCCAGTAAATCATGGCGCAGATTCTGGAATTTTGTGGTTTCCTTCAAGCTTTCAGCCACCGGCGTTTCAATACCCAGAAAAACCCGCGTGAAGTGGGCCTCGCGCATCAACCCCAGCAGTTCCGCGTCCTCAGCCAGATTCATGGAGGCCTCGGTGAAAAGCGAAAATGGATATTTGTGGTCGCGCATCCACTCCACCAACCGCGGCATCAGGATTTTCACATTTTTCTTGTTGCCAATAAAATTGTCGTCCACCAGAAAAACGGGCCCGCGCCAGCCCAGATTGTAAATTTGATCGAATTCTGCGCAAACTTGCTCCGGCGTTTTGGTGCGCGGCCGGCGGCCGTAAATTTCAATGATGTCGCAGAACTCGCACGTGAATGGGCAGCCGCGCGAGTATTGCACGGCCATGGCACTATAGCGCCGCATGTTGGCCAAGTGGAGTTGAGGAAGAGGTACGAGGGTGAGATCAGGCAAATCTTTTGCTTTGTAATGCGGCAGAGCTTCGCCACGCTCCAAATCAGCAGCCAGCACGCTGATCAACTCCTCTGCCTCGCCCTCCACCACGTGATCGACTCCGACGATGTTGGGATCCTGCGTGCTGGCGATGGGTCCTCCCACCACCGTGCGCAGGCCGCGGCTCTTGCACCGGTCTATCGCCGCCTTCATTGAAGGGCCTTGAACGATCATACCGCTAAAGAAAACCACGTCTGCCCAGTCGAGGTCCGAATCCTTCAACCGGCGCACGTTCAAATCAACCAGGCGCCTTTGCCAACTTGGGGGCAGCATGGCTGCCACCGTCAGCAAGCCAATCGGCGGATAAGCAGAACGCTTTCCCTGGAACGGCAAGGCGTGCTTGAAACTCCAAAATGTGTCCGGGAACTCGGGATAGACCAACAAGGTTTTCATAAGCAATCCTTCAAATGAGTCATGCAGGATCGTGCCTATCTCTGCATGTCCGGCATTCTTTCACAACCTGAGACCATGGCTCTTGACGAAAACCGACAGACCGGGGTCAACAGCTTGGATGCAGTGTAACATCTAAAATCTCAAGTCAATAAAAATTATTCAGCGGCCCATTTGGGGCAGAGCCGTTCAGCGGGAAACGCCCGGCGCGGGGCAGCCGAATCTTGTTGGATGAAGACTGATAAATCGATTAGAATGCAAAGCCGTGTTCTGCAGGGCCCAGAACGTTCCACCATGCGACCTGCAGGCATCAGCAAATCCGAGCCAGCTAATTGGAATTGAAACAGGAGGCTTATATGGCAGACTCAAATTCCGGGAGAGGACCGAACGTTGCACAGCTCATTTTGATTCCGGCTTTGATTACACTGGTTGTAACAATCCTGAGGCTGGTGGGGGAACTTCAACAATGGTCTCCAAAGTTTTTTAGCACCGCGGCAGGCGGGGGAGGAGCAATCGTTGGCATCTCGTGGCTGCCGATTCTATTTGGCCCCTATTTTGCCCTGAAGTTAGCAGGTGTCGCGGCTGGACCCGAGAGCAAGGGCAAGGCCATTGGTCTCTCATTGGCAGCCGTAGTCTTAATGGTCTTGGGAGGGTTTTTTGTCTTCAAAGGTCTAACATCGGGCGGAGGACCTATTGCCATTCTGGGATTCCTGATCCTCCTTGGCGCCGGATTCGTCGCGAGAGCGGGGTGGCCGGCTCTTGGAACCACACTTTTTGCCTACGCCTTTGCCGCTCGAATCCCGGTGCTGATTGTCATGTTTGTTGCCATGCAAGCCGGTTGGAAAACACACTACAGCGCCATTGACCCACACTTGGCCCAGGCGCCGTTCTGGCGGCAGTTCGTCGATGAAGCGCTGCTGCCCCAAATGTTTTTGTGGGTCGGGTATACGGTGGTGGTGGGTGCGCTTTTTGGAACCATTGTTGCCGCCATCGCGCGTCGCGGCAAGCCGGCCATGCAAACGGCGTCACTCTAATTGGCGTTCAACGAAATCCTTGATCGGTTAATTTACCGCAATTTTGTCCGCTCCCCTCACTCTGCGGGCAATTTCACCGCGCGCCCGGTTCGAATGGACTCTTTCGCCGCGTCAAGAATTTCAACGACCGCCACATTCAAACTTGCCGCCACCGGATTTTCGATCGGCTTGTCGTTGCGAATGCAATACAGAAAATAAGCAATGGGGTTGCTGGTAGCGTGCTCCACTGGCGCCAGCGCCACGGGCTGGCCGTCCGGATGGTCGACGTCCATACGCGATTTAGCTTCTCGGTAAAGCAACCCGGTGTCAGTGGCCAACAAGCTTCCTTTCGGACCAAAGACCTGCACCTGCCCTTTGGAATAAGGCCAGTCCCAGCTTGCCTGGATGATGGCTGCGGCGTCAGGATATTCGAGCAGAATCACAGCGTCATCATCCACGGCATTGGCCTGGGCCGTTTTGAGTTTAAGAGAATAGGCGAAGACGCTCGAGGGGCGGCCCTTCAACCACAGAGCCCATTCCGCGCCGTAACAGCCGAAATCCATGAGCGCGCCGGCGCCGTTCTTCACCGGATCGTAGAGCCAATCCGCAAAGTATTTCGACACGCCGATTTCCCTCGGTCCCTGGTGCCCGTATTCCACGACGATTTTCTGTATAGGCCCGAGTTGGCCGCTCTGAACACGGTGGAAAAGTTCGTGCGTCGAGGCAGTCCAGGCGTTCCAATAATTCACCATCAACTTGATGTGCGCTTCGCGCGCCAGCTGCTCCATTTCGCGGGCGTCAGAGCCGGTGGAGGCCATCGGCTTTTCCGTGGAAAAATGGATGTGACGCTTCGCACATTGCTTAAGGATCTCCAGGTGGCGATTATTCGCCGTCGTCACAATCACTGCTTCGGGCTTCATTTCATCGAGCATCTTCACGTAATCGGAATAAAACTTTACTTCCGCGGGCACTTGTTTTCTCGCTTTCTCCACTAATTCCGGGTGCGGGTCAGCGATCGCAACCAGTTCGGCATCCGGTTCCTTCGCGATATCCCTCAACAATCCCCAAACGTGGTCGTGATCTAGACCCACGATGGCCAGTTTGGTTTTAGAAGTCGTTTGTGCCTGGACCAGGGACGCAACCAGGAACCCTGTTCCGGCGAGCAGCAAAATTTTTTTCAGCATTTTGTAGCCTCTCCATGTGGGGTTTACAAAGGGCAGTAAGTATAACGCTCGAAGGGCGTGTAAAGGAGTATTTTTCATCATCGACAGGAAAAGAAGCTCGTGCATAATCATTGCCAACAATATGTACTGGCGATGGATTCTCTCCATACTCCTGGGATTGCTCTGGCTGCTTGCGGTCTGTGGCAACGCGCAGTGGTTGTGGAACAAATTTAAAAATAGGGATAAAGACAAAGAAGACAACACCTCACCGGCTGTTATTGTGGGCGCACTCTTCGCTATTGGTGCCCTCGCCGCTTGTCCCTGGAATAATCCGAGGAAGTGGTACTTCCTCCTGCCGGCGCTGATTCTCGACGCCGGGTCAGGCTTACTCATCGTGATGGGATTCGCGGCCACTCTTCAGGGAAGCTTGGGCAGCTTTCAAAGGCGAGTAACACGCGCCTCATGGATCATAAAACTTGGTGTGAGTTTCTTCATCTGGTATTTACTTTTAGGGGCGGTGCTGAGCGAAGCGGGCTGGTGGCAGGAGGCGCTGGGCGTAGTCGCCATCGCCTATTGGCCGATCCTATTAGCGTGGTTCTGGAAATTGAGGAAATTTCCTCCACAAGAAAAGAAACCATAGTATCAGAAAAAGCGGTGGCACTCACATTCCGCGGCTATTACATGGTTGTGCAGGGCTTGAGGGTTTTCCCCAGCCAAATTAAGGTAAACACCCGATTGAACGACTGACCGAACAGCCGGAGAATCGCCAGCAATAGCTTCAATCAACCCGAGGGGTCTTGGGCTGACTCCGGCGAATGGCTGAGAATGTTGAATACCCGGAGTCGCAAGTGGTTCGCCCGAGGCCCCCTTCCTCCCCTCAGGTTCAATTTGCTATCAATCGGGGTAGGGCGAAATGTCTGTGTTCTTGGATTTCATCCAACAAAGAAACAATTCGAGGCGGCCGAGCGTCTGATATTCTAGTTGGGGAGAATGTCATCGTGATCGATCTCATAGAGCTTCTTCGAGTGGCGGCGCGAGCGCTGATGCGCAACAAGATGCGCAGCCTCCTGACCATGTTGGGCATCATTATCGGAGTGGGCGCTGTTATTTGCAGCGTGGCGATTGGGGAGGGCGCTTCAAACCAGATTCAGGAGCAGATCGCCAGCATTGGCGACAACATGGTCTGGATTGAGGCCGGGGGCCGTCAGGTGAATGGTCTGCGCACCGGCACGCGAGGCACCAAGACTCTGGTGATGGGAGACGTGCTGGCGATTCGGCAACAGGTTTCGTTGGTGCATAACGTTTCTCCCAACGTGGACACGCACGTGCAGGTAATCTACGCCGGACAGAACTGGTCGACATCCCTACACGGTGTGTCACCCGAATACCTGGCCGTTCGCCGCTGGCGAATTGACCGGGGAAGCGTTTTTTCGATGAGTGATGTGGAACACGCGGCCAACGTCTGCCTACTGGGCCAAACTATCGTGGATAATCTTTTCGGAAGTGAAGACCCCCTCGGAAAAACCATTCGAGTGAAGAACATTCCTTGTCAAGTGGTGGGCGTGCTGGCGGCCAAGGGATTGTCACCGTTTGGCCAGGACCAGGACGATATTTTATTCATGCCCTACACCACGGCGCAGAGAAAGATTATCGGCGCGGACTGGTTGGACGACATAATGTGCTCGGCGGCATCGCGGGAAGCGATTGACCCGGCGGAAAAACAAATCGCCGCCCTGCTCCGCGACCGGCATCACCTGAGACCTGATGAGGATGACGATTTTAATATTCGCCACCCGGCGGATGTCGCCCAGGCAGGCGCGGATTCGCAGCGTGTCATGACGATTCTGCTGGCGAGTATCGCTTCCATTTCGCTCGTGGTCGGTGGCATCGGAATCATGAACATCATGCTGGTCTCGGTGACGGAGCGCACCCGTGAAATCGGAATCCGGCTGGCGGTGGGCGCGACGGAAGCGGACGTTCAAATGCAATTTTTGAGCGAAGCCACCGTGTTGAGCTTGATAGGTGGCTGCCTTGGCCTTGCAGCCGGAGTCGCGGGCACCAAGCTTATTTCAAACACCCTCCAATGGCCCACGCTTATCCCCTTGCAAGCGGTTGTTATCGCTGTGGTCTTTTCCGCGGGAGTCGGCGTTTTCTTCGGCTATTACCCGGCTCACAAGGCCGCCCACCTTGACCCTATTGAGGCGCTGCGATACGAGTAATGACCAGTGGAACTCACTGGAAATTACAGAAAAATAGTCTTCCCAATAAGTCGTGATCACCCCCCCAACGTTGGTCTGAAAATCCAGGCACAATGCAAGCTCACTTTGAATCTTTCAGCATAATGTGGATTCCCTCGTAAGGTTTCGAACTCATATTTTCCGGCGAGTGTCTGCGCGCGTCATACCAGCCAACCTCACCCGCCTTCCCGAACAAGCGCTGGGTCCTGCCATCGGGTAAGGTGAATTTAATGTCCCTGTCGGTCAGCGAAACCGTAATCATGTCGGGAACCCTGAGCATCGGAGATTTCTCCCTGGGTCCGTATTTCGCCCGCAAGACCCGAACCTTTCCATTTTCGAATTCAAGCGAGTAATGCTTTGGGTCCGCAAGCACAGGATCGTCGGGCGGGGTTTTGGATTCACGTGTTGGCATAAGGAAATCCTCCCTTCTTCCATCGGTTGAGGAAGTCAAGGATAGTTCCCGGAAGGCGATAAAACAAGAGGCGGAGCCCACCCAAATGGATGGCTGCCAATGCACGGTAGGGGCGGCAAATCACTCACTTGAAAAAAATAGTGTGGTTGGCATTGTGACGCGTGGAATGAAGTGCTACACTCCTGCGCACCCTGGGGTTCCCAATTACATACTGCATGTCGGGAAATGCTAAAGGAGGACAAGTATGGCAGGATTGCTGACATTTCTCTTCGTGGTAGCGATATTTTTCGGCATCGGAACTTTCTTCGGCGGGTTTTTCACCGTGCCCACGGCGAAGGCGGCCGTGGTGCAGCGCTTCGGCAAGTTCGTTCGTGTGGCAGGAGCAGGATTAAATTTCAAGCTACCCTGGATTGAGAAGGTCGTATCCAAGGTGGACTTGCGCGTGCAACAACTCGACGTAAAAATGGAAACCAAAACCAAAGACAATGTTTTCGTGCAGATTCCCGTATCGATTCAGTATCACGTCCTGCCCGACCGCGTTTACGAAGCATATTACAAGCTTTCCGATCCGAAGGAGCAGATCGGCTCGTTCGTCTTTAACGTTATTCTGGGCCACGTGCCGAAGATGAATCTTGACGAAGCTTTCGAGCGCCAGAACGATATTGCGGTGGCGGTAAAACAGGAATTGGATGGGGTGATGGAAGGCTTTGGCTATGGAATTGTAAAAGCATTGGTCACCGACATCATCCCCGATCCCAAAGTGAAAGCTGCGATGAATGACATCAACGCCGCGCGGCGCGAGCAGGAAGCAGCCAACGCGCGAGGTGAAGCGGAGAAAATACTAAAAGTGAAACAGGCGGAAGCGGAGGCTCAAAGCAAGCAGCTCCAGGGGCAGGGCATTGCCAACCAACGAAAAGCCATTATCGACGGTCTGCGCGAGTCTGTCGAACTTTTCAAACAGGGCGTGGAGGGGGCAACGGCGAAAGACGTGATGATCCTCGTTCTCCTAACCCAATATTTTGACACGCTCAAAGATATCGGATCCTCCGGGCATTCGAATACCATTCTGATGCCTCACAGTCCCGGAGCGCTCAAAGACTTCTTCGATCAAATCCGCAACGCGATCGTGTTGGGCGAAACTGTGACCGCAGCTCACTCCGACGGAACTGCACAGCCTACTCAGGGAGCGTAGACGCAGAGATTGAAATGATGGGCCGAGTTCGTGTTACACTGTGTTTGACACCTTGATGACGCGCGCACGGATGGGCCGTTAGCTCAATTGGTAGAGCAACTGACTCTTAATCAGTAGGTTGAGGGTTCGATTCCCCCACGGCTCACCATCCAAATCCTTTTCTTACAGTCTGTTCCCATTTCTCATAACCGCGTCAGTGCTGAAAACGCAAGGAAACCGTAGCAAAACTACTTAATTTGGTCGCGCTGTAACAAAACTACTTTCATGTTCGTTTGCGCGCCGGTCGAGTCGGGTGAGGGCTTCGCGCATCATGTTGAGCTTGGCTTGGCTGTAACGTTTGAAAACCTGCGAATCACCTTGCCGCAACATTTGTGTAACGAAATGGTCGGAAACCCCTCCGGCACTGAGACGTGTAGCAAAGTTGTGCCGAAGGTGGTAGAGAGGAAAATAAGGAACGCCCGCGCGCCGCAGTGTGGCGGTCCACGTTTCCTTAAGAGTTGTGATATGTGGCTTCTTAGATCCTGGTTTGGGCGTCGGGAAAATGTACTCTGAACCAAGCGTCTCCTCCTTCTGTTGCTTGAACGCTTGGCGGGCGAGTGGAGTCAGTGGGATATCCCCGACTCCGCTTGGCGTCTTGGAATTGGGAATATGGACGACTGAATTGTGGAGGTCTACTTGAGACTTCTTCATCGGCATCAATTCTTTGTAAGGGCGAAGCCCGGTCTCGGAAATGATGGCGATGACGTTCCGCAAGTGGTTCGGAGCGCAGGACTCGATCCGCTTTTGCTCACTCGTGGTCATGCAATGAGGCTTACGGGTTGTGTTGTTGACGCGGACTGGAAATTCAACCGCATTGCAAGGATTGCTGGCGAGTCGCCTCTGCTTTACAGCGACATTGAGCATTCGCTTCAAAACGCGGAATTCCTGATGAAGTGTCATCGGCTTGATCTTGGCACGGATTTGAATTCCGAGCTTTGTGTGAACCCGCTTTCCAGAGTTGAGCCGATGCTTCAGGTAATTCTCAATGGCCTCCGGTGCAATGTCTGAAAGGGGTGTATGAACGAATGTCGGTAGGAGAAGCTTGACGGTGTTAAGGTTCACGAAGTGTGTCTTCTCTGCGCGGAAGGGCGGCTTCGAGCGCATCTCCAAGAACCAGTCTGCCCACTTGCCAAAGGTGAGGATTTTGCCTGAGAGAACGGTTGAATGGTTCCCATCATCTCTGGCATCGAGTCGTTGCCTTAAGAAACGTTCCGCTTCCTGTCGGTCTGTAGTTAAGGTGGACTCCAGTATTATCTGGCCTTCACGGTCTCGAAAGCTTATCCACCAGAACGCGGAGTCCTTACGGTGATAAACAGTTCCACTTGCCTTTCGTGGTCTACTCATTGATTCCTCCATTGACGAAGAATTTTCGCCGCCATTTTTCGAGTTCGGAAATGCTGAATCGAATACAGCGGCCCATCATTCGGAAATGGGGAATCTGCTTTCGCTCAACGTAAGCATACAACAGCGACGGACTCACGCGAAGAAAGCGTGCGGCGACCTTGACGTCGACGATCTCTTCCAATTCCGGCTGCTCTTGCACCCGTTCTTCCGGTCTGGTTTCATCGACGACTCTCATGGCTCTTGGTCCTCCGAGGAAGAAAACCCGATTCGGCGCTTGGGTGGAGCGGTAGTAGGCTCGATGAGCTCACGGATCGACTCGAATACGATCCTGAATTTCACGTCGTGTTCCGGGAATTTCTTTTCCAGTTCTTTAAGTTTGCGTGCGAATTCCTTCTGCGTGCCTAACATTTCCCGGAGCTTGAGAAAGGCTCGCACAACGAAGAGGCTGAGTTTGATCGCGCGGTCGGTATTGAGAACAGTCGCTGCCATGATGGCCCCGTGTTCGGTGAAGGCAGCGGGGAAAACCGGGGAATATCTGAGTTTCCTGAGGTGGTCACAATTTGTGACCACCTCCCGTTTTTCCTCTTGAGTCAACCGGAACATTAAGTCGGGCGGGAAGCGATCCTTGTTTCGTTTAATGGCTTGATTGAAGGCTTTGGTTGTAACCGCGTAGAGCTCGGCCAAATCCGTGTCGAGCATTACCCTGAAACCTCGGATCAGTAAGATCGAGCGATCAATTTTCCCGATGGGGACAATTGGGGGTTGCGCGAACCGAAATGCCCCTGGCTTGGGCTTGAGCTTACCATTCCCCTGATTGAGAAAGAGCAGTGGCCCATTGGCGGTAACCACCACCAGGTCCTGTTCACCGTTGTTGTTGATGTCCGCGAAGAGCGCGCCAGGGGTGTTGTCCAGCACGCCCACGCCCGCCGCCTCCGCAACGTCCTCGAACGTTCCGTCGCCACGATTGTTGCGCGCGGTAAGAAGAGACGTCCTTAAGAGCTGTCGAAGTCATATCCACAAATATCGGTCGATAGGAGAGACTCTGGATCTCCGCCAGTGACTCCAGTTCTTGCGGCGTAGCGGCGTATTGTCCGGCGTTGTAATGCGCGACCGCGGATTTGAACTTACTCTCGAGTGTGTCTCCATTACTGCGCCTTATTCCAGATAACAGTATTGCAAATAGAATCGCCGATGCCGTCCATCTGTGGAGTCCAGACATAGGATTTTTATCTAATCAGAGGTAAGCGCCTTTCCGGCGAGGCACAGCACCGCGCATAGGGACCAGATTCAATTCCTCGCTGCCGGTCCGTTGCTTCCGGTTTCTGATTTCTAATTTCTGCTTTGGGTCAGCATCGTCATCGCCGTCTGCAAGAACTGTTGGCGTTCTTGGGGAGTGAGTTTCCTGGGAGCAGCAGCCCGACCGGCTTCAGGGCTATTGGCGAGCACTTGGCGGATCTTGTCCACGTTCAAGCTCCCGCGCGGAAACAAGGTGTCGTAGCGGTCCAGAGTTTCGCGGGCCCGCCCAATCTGGTCCGTCTCAAAATAAAAGATGCCCAGCGCGGAATAACCGGTCTGCCACTCGGGCAGCAGATTGATAGCTCGGTTGAAGTATTTGGCCGCCTCTTCATTTTTTCCTTGAGCGGCTGACAGGACGCCTAGTCCCCAGGCGAGCCGCCCGGAATCTGGTGTGCGCGCCAAGCCACTGCGCAGAGCGTTTTCAGCTTCCGTCATGGCACCCGCCTGCATTTCAGCCGCCGCGTAAGATAGAGCATATTCGTCATTGTCGGGATTTCTCTCCAAAGCTTCCTTGTAAAACTTCGCCGCTTCTCCCGCGCGACCGAGATGCTGGTAAACGTCAGCCAAAAGGCTGAGATAAGCATCATCTTTCTGCGCCTCGGCGTCCATCTGTTGCAGCACTTCCAGAGCTTGAGGGTAGGCTCGATACTTAAAATACGCGTCAGCTAAATCGAACTTGGCATCTTCGGAGTCGGGATCGGCTGTCAGCGCTGTTTGAAAGTGTTGGATTGCCTCCGCATATCGTCCATAGCGCGCCAGCAATACTCCCGCACCGATGGCAGTTCTCGGATCTCCGCCGCTGACTTTGTCAAGCTGCGACACCGCCTGGAGCGCATCCTCGGTGCGCCCGAGTTTCAAATAGTTCTCAGCCAGAAGATACAAGTTGGTGGGGCGGCCGGAGTGGAGTTGGGCTTCGCGTTGCAATTCGGCGAGATCAAGCTGAGCTCTGGCCTGCGGAGGCAATTCGGCCCGCTGACCGACCGATTCGAAGAGATGCTGAAGCGGATAGGGCCCGGGCTGGGGATCCTTGGCGAGCGTTTCGAACACTTTCATGTCGCGCCCGGCCGCCGCGGTTTGGTGGAGGCTCCGCTCCGCGATGGCCAGTTTGTAATACGCTTCTCCGGGCCGGGGCAAAATCCGCGCCGTCCGGCGCAATAACGGCAGGGCTTCCGCATATTTCTTTTCGGACATCTTAACACCTGCCATTTCGTAGAGAGCCTCGTCGTAGTTGGGCTCCGCTTCCAGCGCCTGGGCAAGATATTTCTCCGCTTCCGCGTAATGACCTTGTTTATGTTCGATGAATCCAAGGTTATACAGGCACTGCGCGTTACGTGGATCTTTTTGGAGGCCCTCGTTGAAATATTTCTTCGCTTCGTCATACTGGCCTTGGTGACGGTAACTGAGGCCCATGAATGCATAAGAGCGCGCCGAGGGATCGAGGTTGATAAGCGTCAGGAATTGGTGATGCGCCAGTTCGATCTTGCCGATGGTGAAGTAGCACTCGCCCAGCGCCGCGTGAAGATCGACGCGCCGGGGAGCGATCTTCACGCCTTCCTCGAGCACCGGAATGGCATCCTCGTAATAGTCCTGCAACATGCTCATCCGGGCCAAAAGAAAAATGACGTCGGTATCCTCAGGCGCGAGTTTGTGCGCATCTACCAGCAACTCCAGCGCCTGGACGTTCTTTCCCTGGTTGGCGTCGTCCTGTGCCAGAAGGTAGAGCGTGTCGGCGGAATTGGGCTTGAGCTGGCGCGCTCTTTGGAGCACCTCCTCCGCCTTGGTAGTGTCGCCTGACCTGAGGCGCGCCTGGCCGAGATTATACAGAATCTCAAAAGTATCGGGATTCAGGGCGTCCGCCAGTTCGAACTCATGAATGGCCTCGGGATACAGCTTTTGTCCGGCCAACAGAATCCCCAGCGTGAAGTGGGTGCGAACATCATTCTTTTCCCGGTCGGAGAGCGACTTGGCAAGCTCCACCGCTTTCGATTTCTGCCCGGCAGCGAAATAAGCCTGAGTCAGATTGAAAAGCACTTCAGAATCAGGGGGCCGCACCCGGTTGAAATAAAGAATTGCCTGCCGCGGATCTTTCCGGCGCAACAAGACCAGCCCCAGGTTGTAGTTGGCCTCGCGGTCCGCAGGATGGTAACGCAGAGTTTCGCGAAACGCCTTCTCGGCGGGTTCCACTTGCCCTTGCGCCAGATATGAGTTCCCCAGACTATTGATCGTGCGGGCGGACCGGGGATCCATCTTCAGCGCTCGCTCGAATGTCTCGACCGCCTGAGCGTAGTCCTGCTTCGCAACGTAAATGATGCCGACCAGATCCAATCCTTCGACGCTTCGTGGCTCAAGCTTCAACCCCTCTTCGGCTTCCGCCAATGCCGCGTCGGCATTTCCCTGGCTAAGAAGCCGCTGCGCTTCTTTAAAGTGAGCCCTGGCGACGCCCGAATTCTGCGGCACGCTTTCCGCCGCCGGCGCAGCAGCGCCGAAGACGAGAACGGCCAATAGCGTGCAAGAAAGGACTCGGGCCCCATTCCCTCGCATGGAGGAATCCATGCTTCTTTCTGGATCCCTGCTTTCGCCGGAAGGAGATGCTTGCCGCTTGCCATATGCCACATGCCACTGATTTTTCATGTGATCTGGCTAAGAACTTGCTGCAAGGTTAAGGCGGAGTCCGACTCGGCGCCGTGCGGCAGCGTCGGCCCGATGGCCAAAGCTTCGTTGTGGTTTTCGAACCAGACTAGAAAAGCCGCCTTGTCGGCGCCGGACAGCCGCCGCTGGTTAACCCAATTCAGATACGCGCCCATGTCCGAATCGATCAGCGATCCTTCCGGGTCAAGCGTCGGCGCTTGCTCGGGATTGGCAATCAGTTCATTCATCGGACGCTCGCGTTGGCGGGGCGCGAATCGGGCCAGCAGCGTCAGCGGCTGAGCGCGTCTTAGTGCCTCACGCGCCGCCCACTGCACGAACGTTGTGCTGTAAATTTGGGTGCCAGAGCCCTCCGTCAGCACGCTGACCTGGAAATGGTCGAGCACCGGCCCCGGGGACTCCGCTCCGCCACCAAGTCCCAAATCTTCTGGACGCAGTTGAGCCATCATGGTGTGGAGCGCTTCGGGTCCACCGATGCCTGACCGAATCGCTTTTTTCATCTTGCCCAACAGCGCCGCGCGCGTGATTGCCAGGTCTCCATAGGCGATGCGCGTCACTCCCGCCTTGGAAATTTCCGCTGTGCCGCCATCGATATACCAGTGACCGAAGGGGACGGGGTGCGCTTCGGCGCGGGCCGCGACAGCGTCCAGGAGAATCTGAAGTCCATTCTCGGGTTTCACCTGGCGGAAGAAGACGCCGTACCTGCGAAGGTTGCGAAATAATCGGTACTTGTTTTCCGTCACGTCTTGACCGATCACGGCGATGGCCAGGCGCGGAATTACAAGCGGCTCCACGGGCGCGGCCGATTCAGCCTGAGTGATGAAATCAATGGCCGAGGCGCGAAAGGTGTCAATCTGGTGCGTGGCCCAAAGATGGGCGGTGAGCCGCTCGGAAAATTGGACGGGCTGGTTCACCCAATCGAACCGGTCGAGTTCCGGCGAAAGCTGGATGCCGGCGAAGCCTGCCATCAACTGCCGCCTCTTTTCGAGTGAGAGCGATGCGAGGAAACCCAAGTGTCTTTCCAATTCGCTGCGCTCGGCGGGGAACTTCCAATCGTAGACGATGATCTCGCGCAGCAGGACCGGCACGAAACTGGCCGGCAGTTGCTGAAGAAGGGCGAGGTGGTCTGCGGCCAGCCGTCGGCCTTGCGGCGGGTAGGATCGGAATTGCTCGATAGTGAGCTGCCCGGGAAGCATATTTCGTGTCAGGGCCCTACAAGATTTCCGCCAGCGGTTTGCCTCGCGCCAATCGCGGCGAGAACCCAAGCATCGCGCCCAGAGTCGGCACCAAATCCAGCGACTCCACGGGGCGGTCAACCACCACGTTCTCCCGAACTCCCGGCCCCATCACCATCATCCAGGTGGTGCGCGAAAGGGCGTCGCCCGTGCGATGGTGCTGGAATCCGTTGCCACCGGAATCGCTGTCTGAGTCGCGGCCGAAATCGGGAAGGACGAACATCGTTGTCTTGCCCGCGTATTCCGGCTCGCTCTCGATGCCCTTCCAAATCTCGACGCAGAGCCGGTCGGAGCGCTGAATCCCAGCCAGATAAAGCGAGAACGCCCCGGAGTGAGCAATGTCCATATCGTGGAGCGTAATCCAAAGCAGGCTGGGCGCCAGTTGCCGCATGAGCTGGCGCGCGATGTAAACGGAGAGCTCATCGGGACTGGCCAGGCTGCGCGCGTGGGTCGTGAAATCGTCCACCGAGAGCTTCAGGATTTCTTCCAGTTGCCGAAGTTCGAATTCGCCGCCACTCAGATCCGGCGTATAGAACGGCGTTTCGTAATTGTCGCGCAAGAGATGTTCGTACTCAATTCCCTTCCCGGCGGAAAGCGCCGCCGTCAACAAGCGCTTGGGCAATATCACGCCCGCGCCGAGACCTTTGCCATACGAAGAGTAGGAACTCTCGCCGATGCGGTTGAAGCCATTGCTGGGCGCCACCACCCAGGCGTCCGCGGCAGGGCGCTTCAAGTCCTTGCGGAAATATTCGAAGACGGTGGGATTGTCCGGAGGCACGGTGGCGAAGTTGTTGAAGGTTTCGTAGACGCCGGTCGCCAGGCTCGCCGTGGCCACATAGTGCCCCAGGATGCCGCGATTCACAACCTGGGCAAAAAATGTGGAGCGGGGAATCAGCTCGCCGAGGAGATGAGGAATGTTCTCCTGCCCCTCGGGCATGAAGGTTTCTTCGTCCCGAGCGCCACCGCCGAAAGTGACCACCACCACTTTACGCCCTTTGGGCCGCTTGAGAATGTCCAGGGCGCCCCGAGGCGCCAAACTCCAGAGGGCGCTGGCCACACTGGCTCGGGTGGAGGCGCGCAGGAATTCCCGGCGGCTCCAGGAAATCGCCTGCGCGATTTCAAGCGGTCGAGAATTTCGGTCAAAGTAAACGGCGCGAGGAATTTGAGGCTCCTTTCGCAGATTGCCGATTCCTTAAAGACGAAATTCGAAAATGAAAACTCGCAAATCGTCTCGAGCGAATTTCGAATTTCGGTTCCTCGTCCCTCAGCAATCTACTGCTTCATCGAATAGACAAAAGCATCGATCTCTGCCCGCCGCTTCTCGCTTTCCGCCAAATGCTGCTTGTGAAGGCCGTTGTGAACCTCGAACTCCTGCTTCGCCAAAGCGGGTTGGCCGGTGCGCGTGTAGGCCTGGGCCAGGCGATAGTGCGCGTTCGCCAGGTCAGGCTCCAGCTTGATGGCGTGTTGATACTCGGGGATGGCCTGCGAATAATCCTGTTGCTCGGCCAGGAGAATCCCCAACTGCAAATGAGCCTCGGCAAATTTGGGATCGAGCGCGATGCCCTTCTTCATGAGCGATTCGATTTGTGGATAATCCACCTGGCCGCCGGCATCCTGCTGGGCCTTCCAAAGGCTCATCGCGTAATCGAAGCGAGCGCGAGCGTTGGCGGGCTGAAGCTCCACAAACCGCTTGAGGCGCTTCATGACTTCATCCGCGCGGCCCACTTGGACGCTGGACATCTTGCCCAGGAAGAAATAAGGGCGGGGGTCACTGGGTTCCAGGTCCGAGGCCGCGCACAACGCTTTCACCGCCTCGTCGTAGCGGGCGCGCGAATAAAGCGCCACACCGTAGCCGATCTGAAGCTTGGCCGAGCGCGGGTACCGTTCCACGCCGCTCGAAAAAACCTGGATGGCGGGATCGTAGGTATGGTGGAGCAGAAGCTCGCTGCCCCAGTCAAAGATGTTGCCCTCGCTGGGATCCATGTGGGCGGCGCGCTCGTATTCGGTGACGGCGGACAAATATTGGCCGGAGCGCTCCTCGACCTCGCCGAGCAAGTCGTGAAGCTCGGCCGTGTCATGCCGCGCCATCATTTGCCGGAGCTGGCTGCGGGCGCGCGCCAAGTCGCCGGCTTCAAGGCAGGCCAAAGCCAGGTCATATCCATTCTCGTAATGCGAAGGATCTATATGCTCAGCCTTTTCCACCAAAGGGATGCCCTGGGCCAGCCGCCCGGTGTGCAGATAGAACTCGCCCAGATCGTGGTTCGGCTTATAACCGGCCGGCGAGGCGGCGAGCGCCTTCTCGAGCTCTGCTTCCAAAGCCGCGGCGCTGGGCGCCAAGGTCTCCGGAGAGGCGGCGGAGGATTTTGGCGGTACTGCGTCGCCTCCTGGTGTGGAAGCCGCCCCCGTGTCCTTCAGGCTCGCCACCCCTTCCATGAGGCGGCGCGAGGTTTGCGCCTGGACGGGACTCGAATAGCCGCCGGGATCGACCGCGCCATGCACCGCGCTCGGTTTCAGTGGGTCTTCGTCATCATAGGCTGGCGCGGCGGCGGAAGGGTCGGGATGTTTCGCCCCGAGGGTGATATCCACGGTGACCGGCCGCTCGCCCTCCGCAACGACAACACGGCGAACACTTGGTTCAAGACCAGCATTCTCAGCAGTCAACGTATAAGTTCCTGGCTCGACTGAAGTGAAAGTGTAAGTTCCATCCGGCGTTGTGAGGGTTGATAGGGAAACTTGTCCATTGCCGATGGTCACCTTCGCGCCGGAAATTACTCCTCCCGCCGCACTCTTGACGGTCCCCGAGATTGTTCCCGTCTTGCCTTGGGCTTGAGTGTTTTGCACAGCCCCAAGCAAGGTAATGCAAATCGCGGTGCAGCGACCGGCAAAAATAAAAGATCTAAACACAGAGTTCACAGAGATTGCGCAGAGCCCTTTTCCTCTGCGGTCTCCGTGGGTCCTTGTCTGTGTCCTCTGTGACAGATGTTCTTGTTCACAAGCGCCCATATTCGTCTCTACTCTGTCAATTCTAACATCCCGGCTTCTAGCGAACAAACGCGTCCCAAAAAAAAGAAGGGGGGTTCCGCCTTCCGGGACCTCCCTTGGGTTTCGAGCAAACCAGACTAACTGCGACCTTCCATTTACCAGTAAAACTTCAGCGCAAACTGAATCTCGCGCGGATCGTTGGGATTGTCGCGCGTTGAAGTAATTTGGCCAAAGTGGCCGTTCTTTGTGAGGTCCGTAAACTGGAAATTCCGGTTACCCGGGATAGCGAAGTTTGGGTGGTTGGTCAGATTAAAAAATTCCGAGCGGAACTCGAGGTGAGTAGTTTCAGAAGTCTTGACCTGCTTGAACAGCGACCAATCAAGCCGGTGATATCCTGGGCCAACCAATTGTGTGTACGCTCCTCCCAGGACTCCGAAGCCCGTTTCAGGTATGCAGTTGGGAGGGCTATTGAGGTTCGGACCGCCAGCCGCCAACTGGCAAGGCTGGGTGAATGCGGCAGGATTCATCCACTGATTTACATTGTGTGGCCCGGCGATCACGTTCTGTCCGGGAACCAACAAGGCGTTACAATTGTTGCCGGAATTCGTCCCGCTAATGCACCCGACAGTAAACGGCTGGCCATCCTGGAGCGTAAGAATTGCATTGGTACTCCAACCGCCCAGGATCCCTTCAGCGAGACGGCCGCCATTGGTCAGCCAATGCTTGCCTTGGCCCACCGGAAGTTCCCAACCGCCGCTAATATGGACAATGTTACGCACGTCGAAATCCGCCAATGCGTAATCCTTTATGATGCCCATGCCGGGAACGTAAGGCGCGCGCCAACCGCCAATATCGCCATTGAGCAAATCGCGCCCTGTGGTCCGGACTTTACCGTATGTGTAGTTGGCGTTGAAGTTCAGGCCGGCGCTGAATCTCCGCTCAAACGTGGCCTGCAATGAATGGTAATGGCTGGCTCCTTCCGTCGCCGCAAAGCTTGAGCCTTGGCCAAAGTCCGGGTATGGGATATGAGGAATCTGGCCGCCCGAGCAAGGGTTGTGAGTGCAGGTGTTGATGGGCAGAATCTGGCCGACCTGATTTGAGCCGGGGAAAGTCTCCAGATGGTCGGCCAATGACCCCACGTACCCGAGGCTGAGTGTCTGGTTCGGCGTCACCTGGTACTGGAACATCAAGTTAAACCCCTGCGTATAAGGCGTGATGTAGTTGAATTGAATCCCGCGTAGACTCAGTCCATTGGCTATAACGATAGCGGGATTGAGAGGAACGCTCAGATATCCTTGCTCCAGAGTAGCCACGGAGCCGTCGGCATAGGTGTTAGGCGTCCAGTCATTAGGATTATTGAAGTGGAAATCGAACTGGAAGGGATAATTCTCACCCAGGTTTGGCGAAAAGCCGCGGTTCTCAAACCCGCCGTAGAAAATTCCGTACCCTCCGCGGACCACTAATTTCTGTGTGACTTGATAGGCAAATCCCACACGGGGAGAGAAGTTGGTATTCTGGGAATTGCCGAGGGTTGCATTCGGCGTGTAGACCAGGCTGATTCCGTCTTGCGCCAATAAGCTCACAAAGCTGGGGGAAGGTGCAGGTCTATTCTTGCGCTGGCTGGGAATCAGGTATTGAGCGCCTGCCCCGGGCGGCCCGGGAATGAGATTCCCCTGGCCGCCGAAGTTTTCCTCGACTTGGGCGAAGTAATCCCAGCGCACGCCGAGATTCAAGGTGAGCTTTTGGCTCACTTTCCAGTCATCCAGGAAGTAGCCGCCATAGTAGTTGTGGCCATCGTCCACGTTGGCCATGTTCGAGATTCTCGTGTCGTTCGCGCCACCCTGCACGGCGTTCACTCCATTGGGTGTCCCGGCAGTGGCAGGGTTTACGGGAAGCAATAGCAATTGCGCGATTCCGGTGCTGCCGTCTCCATGGTTCGGCATTTGAGTGTAAGTTCCTCCGAAGGCCATGGAGCCTCGTGACCACGGTGGTTGAAGGGTGGAAAACTTGATGTGCTGGAACTCTATTCCACCCTTGAAGGCGTGCGAGTGATAAATCTTAGTGAGGTTTTCCGTCAATTGGGCGGTGGAATTGTACTCGTCGGAAACCAGGAAATTGGAGCTGCCGATCTGGGAGAGGGAGCCGATATTGATCTGGGGCAAGCCTCCGTTCTTCGGCGATTGAGCGACGCCCTGGATCCCGAATTGGGCGGGAATCCCGAGTGTATTCCCGTTCGATTGCAGCCGGCTGGTATGGATAAAGCCGAACCCGAACCGCGCTTCATTGATCAGGGTGGGAGAGAACGAGTGAGTCCAACTCAGGGCTGAATTACTGGAGCCCGCAGTCTGGGTGCCTTGATTGAACCCGCCTCCATCGGCAATGCCGCCAAACGGGCCGGGCTTAAGCTGCGGTTCATCAAGGTAGCTGAATCGCGCGAACATCTGGTCCTTATCGCTGAAGTTGTGATCGGCGCGAACATCAAAGCGGCGCCCATTGTCCTGCACCACAGGGCTGGCACTAAAGTTGTTGAAGAGGGCGCTCGGGTTGGTCGGCGCGGGGAAGAGATTGAGGAGTTTGACGGCGTTCGGGTCGATCCGGCTGGCGCAGAGCGTGTTCGGAATGCTGCCGCAGGAAATCGGATCGCGGACAAAACCGTTGCCCGTCGCGGTTAGGCCGGTCACGGGGTCAACCGCGCCGCTGGTTACGGACCGTGTGGTGGCCGGATCGTAGATCGTTCCGCAAGGAATTTTTCGTCCCAGCAAATCCGTTCCTTTGCTGCAACCTTGCAGGGCAATCAGATCGGCAAAGTTCGTATAACCGCTGGCTCGTTCCGCTGCCGTGGGAACCGTGCTATTGAATGTCGTGCCTTGGCGCCGCCGTGTGAACTCGAGGTCACCGAAGATAAACGTCTTGTTTCGGCCATCGTAAATGTGCGGGATTATCACCGGACCGCCGGCCGTAAAGCCGAACTGGTTGAGCCGAAACTCGGGTTTTTTCTGACGTGCGGAATTGACGAAAAAATCGTTGGCATCGAAAACGTCATTGCGCACAAATTCCCAGACGTCGCCATGGAAGGTGTTCGTCCCGGACTTAATCGTGGCATTCAATACCGCGCCCCCGGCACGACCGAACTCGGCGCTGTAATCGTTGGTCTGAATTTTGAACTCCGAGATCGCATCGACCGATGGCAGAACTACGAAGGCCGTGCCATTGAGGAAGTCCACCAGGTCAATGTTGTTGTCAATGCCGTCGAGAAGATAGTTATTCTGCGCCGGACGATTGCCATTGGCGGAGAAATCCCCGCTGGCGTTAAGGCCGCGGCCTTCCTGCTGGCCAACCGTCACTCCGGCCACGGTTTGCGCCAGGAAGGTGAAATTGCGCCCATTTAGGGGCAGCGTGTTCACGGAATGAGAGTTCACCACCTGGCCGACGGAGGCGTTCTCGGTTTGAAGCAGAGGCGCGGCGGCCGATACCTCGATTGTCTGGGTGACCGCGCCAGGTACCATCGAGAAGTCGACAACGGCCTGCTGCTGGACATCTAATGTAATGTGTGTCCGTTGCGCCTTTTGAAAGCCCTGGAACTCCACCGAAACGGTGTAGGTTCCGATTTTGACCGGAGTGAAATTGTAAGTTCCGTCGTTTCCGGTAACTGTGGAAAGGGAAAAGGCGGTGCCTTCATTGGTGATGGTAACTGTGGCCCCTGGAACCACGCCGCCGGATTGGTCTTTCACCGTCCCCAAGATCGCCCCGGTGTCCACTTGGGCCAAAAGCCCTTGTGCCGCCATCAAGCCAAAAAGTGCGACGGTGAGAAGGGAAATCAAAAGATGAAAGGCGTGTGACCTTCGCTGCATAGTTCTTGTCTCCTCTTCGTGGAAAATCTGGTTTTTTTTCACCAGGAACCAAAGCTCATCTCGGAGCTTGGAAAGACCCGAACTAAACCCGACGCAAGGCGGTTGCGCAATCGATTGCGCAGCCAAGCGCCTAGCATCCTACAGCCGCCAAACCCTGTCAAGCGAAAAATAATATCTTTATTCCGCCCATCTAATCGAATTCTTCCCTTTAGTCAGCCTAAACTGCCAGACGGGTGGTGGTGTCATTTGAATTCGGATCGCTTATGGAGCAGCGGTCATTCCCGCGAAGGCGGGAATCCATTCCGTCGGCGGCGGATTTGCCATGGTTTGCTAAGTGGATTCCCGCCTTCGCGGGAATGACGCGATGTGGGCGTGCGCTTATCCTCCAAATGACCCCAGTACCTGGCAGACGCCATGTTTCTCGATCCAGTCACGAGAAAGAGAGAGGCAATCGTATTGCCACAGTTTCCTGGACATTCTAATGTCGACTAAGTCTTTTTTTTTCCTTCGATTGGCGTCAAGGAGTTGATCCCCTCCTTTTTTTGACAAAGGGCGAATTTAAAAATTAACATTAATCAATTATAATATTTTGACTTTCATGGAAATGGCGATGTTGCGTATCATGAAGTTGCGGAGGCAGGGCCATCAATTATCATTGCCAAAATGAAAGGCGCTTGCGCAAACGCCTTGTGAAATTCTCCGACTAAGGCTATCCTTTGCTGCGAGAAAGCAAG
>DASYXZ010000001.1:0-21159 GCA_035934315.1 Terriglobia bacterium
GAAGTTAATTTCTGTTTCTTTCAAGTTGATGCGTTGCGGGCCGGCGTCTGGGGCCAGGGGGGCCCGGCGCAGCGCGGCACGGATGCGAGCCAGAAGTTCCGGCGTGCTGAACGGCTTGACGATGTAGTCATCGGCGCCCGCGTCCAGCGCCGCCACCTTGTCTTTCTCGGAATTCCGCACCGTGAGCATGACGATCGCGAGATCTGAACCGGAGCGAAGGGCGCGGCAAGCCTCCAAACCACCCATGCCGGGCATGTTCATGTCCAGCAGCACCAAGTCAAACTTCAATGTCCGCACTTTCTCCAGGGCTTCCTCGCCGCTGTGTGCATCGCTCACTTCGTACCCGCGAGCCGCCAGCGTTGTGCGCATCACACGCCGAATCTGCGCGTCATCGTCCACTAACAAAATCCGGCCTGCGCTCACGCCGTCATCTCCTTTGCGGCAGTGGGCACTGTAAGACAGAACCTGGTGCCTCTGCCAGGAAGGTTCTCCACGGAGATATCCCCGCCGTGGGCGCGGGCGATGGCGAGGGCGATGGCCAGCCCCATTCCCGTGCCTGGCACGCGCTGATGGACGGCGGGGCTGCGATAGAACTTCTCAAAGATGCGCAGCCGTTCGTGATCGGATATCCCCGCTCCCTGGTCACAGATGCTGATTTTTACGCGACCTTCATCTTGTTCGGCGGTGATGGTAATGGGAAAATCTGGTGGCGAGTATTTGATCGCATTGTCGAGCAGCTGCCGAAGCGCCAGCACCATTAGTTCGCCATCCACATGGACCATCGGAAGATCACCGGGGATGCTCAAGTTGACGCGCCGGCCCTCTGTCATCATTTTCATTTGTTCCTGCAACCTGCAAGTGATGACGGAAATCGATTGAATTTCCCGATTCAATTTGATCTCACCGGCCTCAATTTGCGCCATCTGGATGGCTTCAGAAACCAGTCGGCTCAGCCGGTCGGTCTCTTCGTCCACCACCGTCATCAGTTCGCGCCCCTCTTCGGAGCTGGGTGCAGGGGATGACAGCATCGCGGTAGCCGCCGCCTTGATGGAGGTGAGGGGGGTCTTGAATTCGTGCGCGATGGCGTCCAGCAAAGTGGATTTGAACTCCTCACTCTGTCGCGCGGCTTCCGCCCGATTGGCTGACTCCTGCCCGCGCACCTTCTCCAGGGCAATGGCAACGAGGTTCGCGAGGGCCTGCAACGCCCCCTCCGACAATGGTGCGCCGCGAATAGCCAGGCTCCCGATCAGTTGGCCGGAAAGGTTTATGGGAATCAAGACGGTCACGTCCGGCGACGAATGGAAAAAAGTTTTGTGAACGGCCGCATCACGCATTCTTTGTTCAAGGTCAGAAATGTCCTCCAGACCTGAGCGGTGGATCTCGCCGGCGGTACGATCATAGAGGGCCAGAGAGGGAACGTTGAAGATTTCCTGTATCTGCCTTGCGATCTGTTTGGCAGGTGGGCTGTGGGTGTCAATCAGAAGAATAGCCCGGCTTAAAGCATAGAGCTGCTCCATCTCTTGCCCCCGGTCCAGCGCCTCCTGGGCGCGTTGTTTGGCACGTGCGGAAAGCTGGCTCGCGGTGATTGAAGTGGCTAGAAAAGCGAACAAGGCCACCCAGTTCTCGGGATCAGCAATATTAAAAGTTCCCTTGGGCGGGAGGAAGAAAAAGTTAAAACAGAGCAAAGAAAGAAGAGAGGCCCAGAGCGCCTCCGGGAATCCCCAGGCTGTGGCGATCATAAGGATTGAAAGCAAATAAGCAAATCCCGCGGTTGTGGCATTCACCAGAATCAATCCAGAGCAAACGAAAGTGATTCCAGCCACAACGGCCGACACACCAAGGAAGCGGAAAGCCCCACGTCCCAGGGCGGACAGAGATGGCCGCTGCCAGACCTTTGGCTCGAGGATGCCTGCGTTTTGAACATGTTCCATAATAGGGAAGGATAACTGAGTTAAACGCGATTTACATCCGTTATAACGGCTGGTCTGTGCTCTTTGGACCGCGGCGGCTTTCCCACAACAAAACCTCTTGGGTCTGCCACGTGAGGCAAGACTTCTAATTTTTGTTGGTCTTATTCCATGTACTATTTTTTGTGATAGACTTCGGCCCGCCAAGAAAGAAATTCAATACGAGGATTTAACTCCCATGGCCCAAGTCGCTCCCAATTCAAAAGTCTATGACGTCATCATTGTCGGCTCCGGCGCCGGCGGCGGGATGGCCGCTTACGTTCTTACCCAGGCGGGCGCCAAGTGCCTGGTGCTCGAGGCGGGAAGCTGGTACGACACTGCCAAGGAATCCAAGATGATGGAGTGGAATTACAACGCCCCGCACCGCGCCGCGTCCACGCCGCAAAAACCTTTTGGCTACTTTGACGCTGCAGTGGGAGGCTGGCAAGTGGAAGGCGAGCCCTACACCAGCGCTCCCGGCGAAGATTTTATGTGGTGGCGTTCGCGAATGTTGGGAGGCAGAACCAATCACTGGGGGCGGATTTCCTTGCGCATGGGCCCTTACGACTTCAAGCCCTACAGCCGCGATGGCAAAGGTTTCGACTGGCCGATTTCTTATGACGACCTGGCACCTTATTACGACAAGACGGAAGAATTGATTGGAGTGTTTGGCACGCACGAGGGTTTGGAGAACACTCCGGATGGGAAATTTCTGCCCGCGCCCACTCCGCGATGCCACGAGCTGGTGATCCAGAAGGCGTGCCAGAAACTGGGTATTCCCTGCGTCCCCTCTCGGCTGTCCATCATCACGCGCCCGCACAATGGGCGGCCGGCCTGCCATTACTGCGGGCAGTGTGGGCGAAGTTGCGCCACCGGGTCGAATTTTTCTTCCCCCACCGTTTTGCTGCCGCCCGCGCTGGCCACTGGGAATCTCGAAATCCGTTGTGACGCCATGGTGCGCGAAGTTCTGGTGGGTTCCGATGGGCTGGCGACGGGCGTTTCCTACATCGACAAGAAAACCCGCAAGGAAGTTCAGGCGCGCGGAAAAATCGTGGTGCTGGCCGCCAGTGCGTGCGAGACGGCGCGCCTGATGTTGAACTCGCGCAGCCGCATGTTTCCCAACGGCCTGGCGAATTCGAGCGGACTGGTGGGCAAATATCTGATGGATACCGTGGGAACTGCCGTGAACGGATTCTTTCCCATCCTTGTGGACCTTCCTCCCCACAACGAAGACGGTGTGGGCGGCATGCACCTCTACATGCCCTGGTGGAATTACCAGAAACAATTGCGAAACGAATTGCCGTTCGCGCGCGGCTACCACATCGAGTTTGGAGGCGGCCGCGGCATGCCGGGCGCGGGCGCGATGGGCGGCACTGAAAGATTCCTGGGCGGCGGCTACGGTGTGGAATTGAAGCGCGGATGCCGTAAAATTTATGGCGCCTACATGGGATTCTCCGTTCGCGGGGAGATGATTCCCAATAAAGACAGCTACTGCGAGATTGACAACAATGTGGTGGATCAATGGGGCATCCCCGTCTTGAAATTCCATTTCAAATGGAGTGATGACGAGATCCTGCAGGCCCGGCATGGCCAGGAAACTTTCAGAGAAATCATTCTGGCCGCGGGTGGCGAAGTCACCTATTCCCACGGCGCTGAGACTCAATGGGGCATTTCCCGTGGCGGCGAAATCATTCACGAAGTGGGAACCGCGCAGATGGGTGATGACCGCAGAAAATCCGTGCTCAACGAACATTGCCAGGCCTGGGATTGCAAAAACCTTTTTGCCACGGACGGCGCGCCATTTGTGAGCAACGCGGACAAGAATCCGACACTTAGTATTATGGCGCTGGCCTGGCGCACGTCCGAGTATATCGCCGACCAGGTTAAGAAAATGAACGTCTAGAAAGAAATGATTCAGGAGTTAAGACTTGCGGTCCACGATTCAGCATTCATGAGCCAGCCTTCAGGGAGGCATGATGGGCAAAGGGAAAAAGATAAATCACAACGGTTCACTTAAGCGCCGGGACATGCTCAAGGTGATGTCGGCAGTGCCGGCAGCGGCGCTGGTAACACTCAACGGCGAGGCGGCGCAAAAGATTACCGCGGTGCCGCGTTCGCCGGCCAAACCAGACGCGACAAGGATGGTCGCCGCCAAGCTCAAAGTGCTGGATCAGCACGAGTGGAAGACGATTCGGATCTTAAGCGACTGGATTATTCCCGCTGATGACCGCAGCGGCAGCGCCACCGATGCCGGCGTCCCGGAGTTTATCGACGACTGGCTGAACTTCAAGGGCGGCCAGCTTCTGGCCAGGATTCGCGGCGGTCTCACATGGCTCGACCTCGAATGCAATCGCCAGTTCAGTCACGATTTCGCCGATTGCTCTTCTGAACAACAAAAACAAATCCTCGACCGAATTGCTTATCCCAAGCAGGCGGCGCCGGAAGATCTGGCGGGCGTGGCGTTCTTTAACCAGATGCGCGACCTTGTGGTGAGCGGATTCTTCTCCAGTAAAATGGGCGTGAAGGATTTGCCCTACCTCGGCAATCAAATGCTCACGGAGTGGAACGGTTGCCCGCCTGAAGTGCTGGCCAAGCTGGGGCTTAAGTAGGTAGACAGTAGACTGTAGGCGGTAGACTGGGAAAATCTACCAACCGTTACTTCTTGCGCTCGACAGATGTAACAAGACCATGCAACATGCGGCTGACTGCGTCGGCTTGCCCGGCCAGCAAAACATAATCGATCTTGTAACCCAAGTCCCGACAAAGGATGAAGTAATATCGAAGTTCTTCAAGTGAACCCTGCGCCATATTGTAAAAATGTATTTTGTCGGGACCGCTGCGACGTTTGAATCCTTCTGCGATATTGGCTGGAACTGAAACCGCGGCTTTTTGCATCCGGGATGTGAGCCCATATTTTTGATCCGGCAGCATTGTCGGCGTTGTTCCGTAGACTTTCAGCACCAGGGCATGCGCCTTTTGCCAAACCTCCAATTGTTCAAATCTTTCAATCACAACATTCCTGACCGCCTGTCTATTTTCTTCCTGTCTACTGCCTACTGTCTACCGTCCACTGAATCCGCTCGCACATCATCACCCGCTCCTCGCTATCCACTTCGCGCAAGCGCACTTCAATCACTTCGTTGTCCGCGGTCTGAATCACGCGCCCGATGTAATTCGCTTCAATGGGGAGTTCGCGGTGACCGCGATCGATGAGCACCAGGAGCTCAACTTTGCGGGGCCGCCCCTGGTCCACCAGCGCGTCCAGAGCCGCACGGGTAGTCCTGCCGGTGTACAGCACGTCGTCCACCATGATCACAATTTTATCTTTCACGGAAAATGGCAGAGTCCCTCGCTGTACCACAGGTTTCTGATCCACTGTTGAGAGGTCATCGCGATAGAAAGTGATGTCGAGGATTCCGACCGGGATCGCGATTTTTTCAATTTCGGAAATCTTCTGGGCAAGGCGCGAGGCGAGCGGAACTCCGCGCCGGCGGATTCCCACAAACACCAGACCCTCGCCGCCATTGTTGCGCTCCACAATTTCGTGCGCCAGGCGCACCAGCGTCCGGTCAATTTCCGCTGCGGACATCAGTTGATGTTTTTCGCGGACTCCGGCCTTCGCGCTCTGAGCCCCGGGTTCATTTGTATTCATGTTTCCTCCGGCGCGCATTATAGCATTGGAGCCGGAGATAAGTCGTATCGGAGCATAGGGCCGGAGAAGCCGGGAAAAGTGCTGATCTTTTTTCCAAATCATTCAATGGAAATGTTGTAGGCTATTGCCGCGAAAACACGATGAAGCTCGTCAATTTTGAATTTAAAGCCCGATTGAAGAACGATGCACGTGTTCGCGCAGCGCTCAGGGATCTGCGCGCCCGCTATATTGGAACTGACCATCAGGTGGATACCTACTTTCGAGTGCCCGTCGGCAGACTGAAGATTCGTGAAGGACGCATAGAAAACGCCCTCATCTTTTACCGGCGTTCGAATGAGCGCCGCGCCCGGCAATCGAAAATCGAAATCATGATGCTCTCAAGGAGAAACTCCATTCGCGAGATCCTTACAGCAGCTCTTGGTGTCCTGGTGGTGGTGGACAAGCGCCGTGAAATTTATTTTGTGGGCAACGTGAAGATTCATCTCGATCGCGTTCGCGGTTTGGGCAAGTTTGCCGAGGTCGAAGCCATTTCGCGCGAAGGCAGTCTGGTTAAGATCCGGAATCAAGCGCGAAAGTTTCAGAAACTTTTCGGAATCACCGCCTCGGATATTGTCCCTCAGTCTTATTCCGACTTGATTCTGGGGAAGTGACCCTTTTTAAGGCGATTGAGACGTTAGAGTTAAAGCTTGGAGGGGGTTCCTATTCAACTTTGAAGTTTGAACTTTAAATGTTTGGATTCAATCTCACCTCAACTTGCGTCTTGCAACTTAACTTTTCCGCGCTAGACTTTACTTTGTAATCGTATCTTGCTTTTGACTTTTAACTTTTGACTTTTCACTGCTCTTATAAGAACGATGCTCCCGATCCTATCGTAAAATCTTCAAGGGGATGTCTTATGCCCGAAATTTATGACGCCGTCGTAGTCGGTTCAGGAGCCGCGGGCGGGATGGCGGCCACCGAACTGTGCTTGAAGGGGCTAAAGGTTCTGCTGCTTGAAGCGGGCCCCAAGCTCGACCTGGTGAACGATTTCCAGCATCACAAGAAGCCTTACGAATTTGCTTTTCGAGGGCGCATCCGTCCCAGCGAACAAGCCAAATATAATTATGTGGTCAATGAATGGAACAGGCCGAGTTTCGTCAACGAACTCGAACATCCGTACACGGGGAAAAAGTATGCCTGGGTGCGCGCCCGGGCCGTGGGCGGCAAAACTCTGCACTGGGGATTAGTGTCGCTTCGCTTCAGCCCGCGCGATTTTAAGGCGGCTGGCTACGATGGGTTTGGAACAAACTGGCCTATCGCTTATGAGGATGTGGAGCCGTATTACACCCGCGTGGAGCAAATGATCGGAGTGTGCGGCAAAGCCGACCACTTGGAGAATAATCCGGACAGCCATTTTTTGAAACCCGTTCCACTCACCTGCCCCGAAGCGGTGTTTCGATCAGCCATTCAGGCCAAGCTTCCCGGACGGCACGTTATCCACGGACGTTCGGCCACGGCCACCGAACCCATAAACGGCCGCGCGCCCTGCCATTATTGCGGACACTGCGGGCGCGTTTGCAATGTGGCCGCTTCTTTCAGCTCGGCGGGCGTGCTCCTCCCCATCGCGGAAAAAACCGGCAACCTCACGCTGCGGACCAATGCCGTGGCCTGGAAAATCCTGCGGAACAAAGAAGACAAAGCGCGCAGCGTTTTATTTGTGGACAGGCTGACGCGCGAACCACAGGAGGCGTTCGGCAAGGTCATCGTGCTGGGCGCCGGGGCGATGGAGTCAACGCGGATTCTCCTGAACTCGAAGGACGGGGATTATCCGAACGGCCTGGCGAATTCTAGCGGCGCACTGGGGAAATATTTCTGCGAACAAATTATGGCGGCCAGCATTATGGGCGTGGTGCCCAAGCTGCGCGGTCGGCGATCCTCAGCCGATGACGCCCGCCCGGACGGCACCGGCATTTATATTCCGCGCTTCCGCAACCTGCAGGTCAAGCAGCCGAACTTCATCCGTGGTTACGGCTTCGAAGGCGGTGGCGGGAGCTCGGAATTTCCCGGCTTTGCCCGCAAAATTCCCGGCTTTGGCGCCGGCTTCAAAGAAGAAGTGAAAAAGAATTGCGCCGCCGTCTTCAGCATCGGCGGTTTCGGGGAAGTTTTACCGCGGCCTGAAAATTACGTGGAGATTGATCCCGAAGTTCGCGACGCGTGGGGCATTCCAGTGCTCAAGTTCAACATCGAGTGGGGACCGAATGAGCTGGCCATGGCCAAAGATATGGTGGAGACTCAGCGCGAAATGTTCCAGGCGGCGGGCATTGAAGTGATGACCGAACGCACAACGGCCCTGCCTCCCGGGTGGAGCATCCATGAAGCTGGAACAGCACGCATGGGCGATGATCCCAAACACTCCGTGGTCAATAAATTTAACCAATGTCACGACATCAAGAATCTTTTTGTCGTGGATGCATCTTCGTTCGTGTCCTCGACGGAGAAAAATCCAACCCTCACCATCCTCACCCTCGCCATGCGGGCGAGCGACCACATCGCGGAAGAGTTTCGCCTCGGTCATTTGGGTTGACTTGAACCAACCCACACGTCAGGATTATTTAACGCATGAAGAAACGTCCGGTTGTCGAAACCCGGCTGGAAGAGATTCTGGAGGAGATCACGAGACGCGGTGAAATGTCTGTTCGTGACGCCGCCCGGAAATTTGGCGTAAAGATTTCTGCGGTGCAACAAAAAGTCCGGTCGCTTCTCCGGACAGGCCTGGTCTGTTTCAATAATCAGAGGAGGAAAATCGCGCTCAATCCGGATTTTGGCTTTGTGGTGGGGATTGACTTGGGGGCCAGCCACCTGCACTTTGCCCTGGCAGACTTTGGCGGCGAAATCCTGAACGACTCTACGGTAAAAATCCATCCCGAAGACGGCCCTGAAAAGCTGATTGCCCAAATCAAAGACGGTGTCCGGCGCCAGGTGGACGCGGTAACCCGCAAGCGTCTCCCTGAAAAGCCAGGACACGCCATTGAGAGGAAGACACAACATCCCTTCACCGTTCGTGGCATGGCCATCGGCGTACCCAGTCCGGTAGACCCGGTGAGCGGCGTCGTTTCGCTGGCCAATAATTTGCCGGGCTGGAAAAATATTCACCTGGCGCGCGCGCTGGAAAAACAATTTCACGTGCCAGTGATTATTGAGAATGACGCCAACATGGCGGCCATTGGCGAGCGTTGGCGCGGGGTGGCGCGCGGAGTGAACAATTTCGTATTCATCGCGCTGGGCACGGGCATTGGGGCAGGGGTTTTTGTAAATGGAGAATTGGTTCGCGGCCGTACCGGCTCGGCGGGCGAGTTATTCCGCATGAACGTGGAGTGGCAAAGGTGGGAAGAGGATTTCGGCAACATCGGATATTTTGAGACTCACGTTTCCGGCATGGGCATTGCCGCCGAGGGCCGCAAACTCATGGGACCGCCCGCCGCAGACCAGCTTGCGAATCTTGCCGCCCAACGTGATGCTTATTTTGTTTTCGACGCACTGCGCCAGGGCAATCCGCAGGCGCGCGCCGCACTCGAAAAAGTTTTCACCATGCTGGGCGTGGGCATTACGAATATTGTCGCGGTTCTTGACCCGGACTTGATCGTGCTGGGTGGTGGCGTGGTGAAAGGTGCACCGGAATTTCTGCTGGCCACGCTTGACCGCGTAGTGCGCCGCATCCAAAAAGAAATAACGCCGCCGATTAAGATCAGCGCGCTCGAAGACAAAGCACAAACCCACGGGGCAGTGTTTTCCGCGCTCACGGGCGCGCAAAAGGCCGCCTTGGGCCGCCAGCGTTGAGTGAGAAAGCCAGCCGGGGCCTATAACGAAAGCCGATCCCAATTTCTATCGCTTGGCGTCCAATTCCGTCACCCACTTTGGGGCGTCCTGTCGACTATCGCTTGAACGATTGTCCTTGTCCTCGGGTGGGTCATATTTTGCGACTAACTGGCCTGTGGCGACATCCCGCAATTCGTAGTGGACTCCCATTCCTCCATGGACGGTTTCCTGCTCGAATGCCACCCGTTTACCCTGCGCCTCAAAGCTCCACTTCCAGATTGGCAGGCCGTTGCCGGTAAACGTACGCACTCTGCCGTGGGAGTAAATCACGAGGTCCAGTGGAATAGGATACGAAGTGCAGCAGTTGGGAAACAATCCCACCCAACCCACTGTTCGACCGTCTGGTGAAATTGCCACCTGGTCAAAGCCTACTTGGTCCGTTCTCTTGATCGGCAGAATCTCTCGTCGCTTATTGGTGATGATACAAAGTTGGCCAGCTTTGTCGACCGTGGCCTGGACGTAAGTCTCCGCCGCCACCGCGGAACTGGAAATTGAGGCCGGCGCAAGTAATACAAGGGCGCAGAACAGGGCAGACCACCCTCCGGCAGACCTATTAGCCGCTGTAGCGACTTTCCCCATTTCGCCCTCAGCTCCGACTTTTTGCTCAACTCAAAGCTGAAACTGACTCCTATAAAATAAATCCTGTTTTCCCTGACAACTGATTACTTTCGATTCTTCTACCCCGTCTGGATCAAACCTTTTTTTACGGCGTAAAGAACCAGCTCTGCTGTGCGGTGCAGCCCGAGGGTTTCCATCACGTGAGCGCGATGAACGGCCACGGTATTCACGCTGATCTTCAGCAGGATTGCGATTTCTTTGTTCGACTTTCCCTGCGCGATCAGCAGCAGAACTTCCTTTTCTCGCAGAGTCAGGCGCTCGTGCGGGTCCTTGCCTGGGTCTTGAAAAGAGCCTGAGGTGAGGCCCTGGATGACCAGGTTGGAAATCCCCGGACTCACATAGGATTCGCCCGCGGCCAGAGCAGTAACGGCGCGCGTAAGATCCATCTCAATAGCATCTTTCAACATATAACCTTTTGCGCCCACCTCAAACGCTTTGCGTACATAGTTTTCATTCGAGTACATGCTGAGGATCAGAATCTTGGTTTGCGGATTCAGCTTCAGAATTTCCGCGGCTGCTTCCAGGCCGCCGAGATCGGGCATGGAGAGATCCATTACCACCACATCCGGCTTCAGCACCTTGCACTGCTCCATGGCGGAGAGGCCCGTGCCCGCCTCGCCCACAACGGTGACTCGGGGATCGTCTTCCAAAATGCGACGGAAGCCCTGACGGACCAACACATGGTCATCGGCCAGGAATACGCGAATTTTCTTTTCCTGATTTGCAGTCGTCATCGTTTAACTCACTTTCTCCACTGTGCTTTGCGTGGAGGGTTTTCGCGCGGGAACGCGAACGCTCACCACGGTTCCCTGCTGCGGTGCAGAGTGCACCGTCAGTGTTCCGCTTAAGTGTTGCGCGCGTTCCTGCATGCCCATCAGCCCGATTCCTTCGCCGGCGTTCCGGCTGATTTCCGGACCCATCTTGAATCCTACACCATCGTCGCGAATTTCGAGGTTCAATTCACCATCGGAATCGCGCAGGGTGACCCACGCTGAATGGGCCTTTGAATGCCGGGCCACGTTGCTCAGCGATTCCTGGACAATTCGATAAAGGTGAATGGCGTCCTCGCGCGGAAAAAAGCCATGGGTGATTTTTCCTTCAAAGTGCACCTCAATTCCGGTCTGCCTTGAAAATTGCCCGACAAACCATTGCAAGCTCTGATCGAGCCCAAAATCATCCAGGATGGCGGGGCGAAACATCTGCGAGCGGTCGCGGATATTTTGCAACGTCTCTTCCACGATGTGCTTGACCTCCTGCAAATTCGCGAGGAGTGCCGCGTCATGGCCCGCAACTTTCTGGTCCAGCCGCGCGAGCATCATGCCGATGGCCGTGAGGATCTGTCCAAATTCGTCGTGCAAGTCGCGCGCCACGTGTCGCAAAGTTTCTTCCTGAAGGTTGATTACTTTCCAGGAAAGTTTGCGCAGTTGTTCGGACTGCTCCTGGAGTCTTTCCGCCAGATGATGGAGCCGGGCAAATGTTTTGCGATTGGCTTCCAGTGTGTAGAGGCCCGTGCCCAGTGCGAGCAGGAACAAAGCGCCAATCACAATCAGAATCTCCCGCTTGACGTAGGCATAGACGGCGCTGATTCTCTCCGCTGCTTCAGCCTGAGCCTGATCGTTCAGCACAAGCAGGCGGGAGGCAATTTCTGTAATCACGGCGCGCTTGCTTTCCAACAGAGTCTGGATTTGGCCCCTCGCCTCCGCTTCCCTGCCGTTCCGGGCGAGAGCGAAAACCTGATCCGCGGCGCTGCCAAAAACTTGCAGGGCGCCGCGGAGTTGGGTTCTCTTATCGTCGCTGGCGGGCGTGCTCACCGCAAACTGGCTTTCCTGGTTGCTCGCGTCGGTCATGTCCGCGCGGAGTCGGGTGAATTCGGATTGCCAATCCAGAATGGGGTACTTGGACTTGCCAAGGGCCATGTCCCGCATGGAGATGGCGAGCAGGTAAGCGTCGTTTTGCAGACGGAGAAGTTGGAGCGAGGCTTTTCTGTTTCTTTGAACCACGTTCACTTGAAAATCTTCCAGCCAGCGAACTTCGTGAATGGTGTACACGGTGAAAATAATAAAAATCGACAGGATGATGCAAAGGCCCGCCCACAATCGCGTGGAAGGCGAAGGAATTTCCTTCAGCAGATCGTGTTCGGATTTCTCGCCGGGCATAGGCTAGCTCGACCTTTGGTGGGGAGTGTCCGCGACCACGCCCTTGCCTTCTTCAATCACATAGGTCCGGTCTGCCTCTAGTTTGCCCAACTCCTGCCTCAAGCCGCTGGGCCATTCAAGCCGGGCCTTTTCGATGGATCGATGCGGGCCCAGGCCAAAAGTCACACTTCGATCGGATTGCGAGAGGTAACTGGACCCGCTCTTGACGATCAATAAACGAACACCGTCCGGCGTCCAAATGCGAACGCTGGTTCCGATGCCGTCGCGGTTCGACCGGGTGCCCACGGCGCGGAACCGGATGCCATGGTTGGTGCCGCCGTCATTACGATACAGGTATGCGGGGCCGTTGTTGGTGGTAATCAATACGTCCAGGTCTCCGTCATTGTCGAAATCTCCATAAGCGGCGCCGCGAGCCACTTTGGGCTGCGCGAACTCGCGCCCTGCGATCGCGGCGATGTCGCGAAACTTGCCCTTCCCCTCATTATGAAATAAATGCGGCGCCTCCGCATAACTTACGGAAGATTCCACCCGCGTAATCGATTCATCAATGTGACCGTCCGCCACCAGCAGGTCCAGGAGCCCATCCAAATCGAAATCAAAAAAGAAGCAGCCAAAACCCAGGGTCAGCCGGGTGGATTTTCCCACCGCGGACTGTGGCGCCTCATCGATAAAAAATCCGTGGCCTTCGTTACGGTACAGTCCCACCATCTGGTTGGAAAAGTTGGTTACCACCAGGCTGGGCAGTCCCGAATTGTCGTAGTCTGCCGCGTCGGCGCCCATGCCCGCACGCGCCACGCCGTCTTCACTAAACGCCACTCCCGCCATCACGGCGGTTTCGGAAAAAGTTCCGTTGTGATTATTCCGGTAGAGCTTGTTCGGCTGGGTATCATTGGCAATGAAGACGTCAGGCCAGCCGTCCATATCGTAATCAATCAAGGTCAAGCCCAGCGACTTCGACGTGGGGTCGTGAAGCCCCGCCTTGCCCGTGACATCCTCAAAAGTCCCATCGCCTCGATTGTGAAAGAGCCAGCAAGTCTGTCCCGGATAGGCTTCCGGGGTGCAATAAGATTTGGTCTTGCCGTCCAGGCGACATTCGATATCCGTGGCCGGCGACCACTTGACGTAGTTGGCCACCAGAAGGTCCAGGCGCCCGTCGCGATCGTAATCAAACCACAAGGCAGACGTGCTAAGGCTTTCGTAGCCCGCCAAACCTGATTGTTTTGTGGCTTCGGCAAACGTCCCATTCCCATTATTGTGGAACAATCGATTCTGCCCATAGCAGGTAATATATAAATCAGCATACCCATCGTTATCATAATCACCCACGGCTACGCCGATCCCATACATTTCAATATCCAGGCCGGCGGCGTGAGTTACATCGGTAAAAGTTCCATTACGGTCGTTCCGATAGAGCTGCAAAGTGGTGCGGCGGATTTGGTGCTCTGGCCAGTCCATCCCGTTGATCAGGATAATATCCAGCCAGCCATCGTTGTCATAATCGAAGAACGCGCAGCCAGAGCCCAGAGTTTCCGGAAGATATTTTTTCCCGAAGGCGCCGGTATTGTGCTGGAAAGATATTCCCGCCTGGCGCGTGGCATCTACAAGATGGTTTGGAACTTTTCCGGAAACCAAAGGCTGTCCGCGGGGTGCGGAGGAAATTCCCGCGGGCCAATAATATTTGTAAAGCAAACTTCCCAATCCGCCCGCGGCGCCAACTCCGACCATTGTCCTAAGGATGTCTCTGCGATTCATTGGCTTCAACCTTACCCCAACGGACGATTTGGGTCAACAAATCACAGATTAAGATGGAGGAGCCAACTCTTGTGTTTTCTATTGTTTAGAAAAATGGCCGTAACGTAATGCAATTAAGTATCAAGGCTAGTGGCTGTAGATTATTGACCGTTCGAGTCTGCGCAGCCTACTGTTGCGCCTACATATGAGTTGTGATCGTTGTCACGTCGGAAACAGATCACATGGTCAATCAATAAACTCAACGCACCCTATCCAACGTGAGTCCTAAGCGTTCGAGGGGCGGAGGCCTGATGAAACGTTTGGCAATGTTTGTCCTGATGGGAATTCTTGTGCAAGGCTTATATGTTTCATCTGGCCATGCCCAAGCCAATGGTGCCCGGATTGATGGGATCATCAGCGATCAGCAGTCACTCCCATTGCCCGGAGTCAAAGTCGTGCTCACCAACGCTTTTACCGGGCTGCAGCGCAGCGCGGAAACTTCATCGAGCGGCGCTTATGAATTTCCCAGCTTAAATCCCGGCTCATACGAAGTGACGGCGCAGGCCAGGGATTTTGCGGCAGAAGTCCGGGAAGTAACGCTGGAGGTGGACCAGGCCCTCCGTCTCGACCTGACTCTGAAGATTGGGCAGGTGACACAACGCGTGGAGGTGGATGACTCGGTGCAGATGTTGCGCACCACGGACGCCAGCCTGGGCGAGGTGATTGAACCCACGCTCACCAAGGAGTTGCCCCTGAATGGCGGCCACCTTTTGGACCTGGCTCAACTCGCGCCCAGCGTTCATGCGGGAGCCGGTGCACAAACGGGCAGCGCCAACCCGCTTTATTGGCGCCCCCAACAGAACTCGGCTCTTAGCGTGGGCGGCGCCCGGCCCAATGCCAATTATTTCCTTCTCGATGGCTCCACGGATACCGATCCCACTTTCAACACGCTTGCCTTCAGCCCTTCGCCCGACGCGGTGCGGGAATTCAAGGTTCAAACCGGCAGTTACTCGGCCGAATTCGGCGGAGCAGGCGGCGCGCAGGTGAATATTGTCACCCGGTCGGGCGGCAACAAACTGCACGGTGATGTCTACGAGTTTCTTCGCAATAGTGCTCTCGATGCGCGCTCGCTGAACGATCCCAGCCAAATTCCCCACCTCGCCCAAAATCAATTCGGCGCGTCCGTCAGCGGCCCTCTGCGAAGCAAAAGCACTTTCTTTTTTGCCAACTACGAAGGCTTCCGGTTGAGCAATGGAATTTCCCAGGTTGAGACAGTTCCGACGGCGGCAGAGAGAGCAGGCGATTTCAGTAAAAGTGGAACGACGATTTATAATCCCGCAAGCGCGCATGCAAATCCCAATTTTGACCCGACGAAGCCCGCCAGTCCGAGCAACCCGAAAATCATTCGGGACGCATTTACTGGTGACGTGATCCCGACCGCCATGCTGAATCCTGTCGCGTTGGCAGTCCTCAACGCGATTCCCTTGCCCAACATCGGGTCCGGCTTAGGAAGCGGTCTTGACTCGAATAATTACCTGGACCTGCGCACCAATCGAAACTCTGCAGACCAGGGCACGGTCCGCATCGATCGCAACTTCGGTGGAGGCGACGCGTTATTCGCCCGCTATTCTTTTGGGCACGAGAACGACTTTACGCCGCAGAACCTTCCCGGCTTCGGAGCTTTTGACAATAACCTGGCGCAGAATCTGACGATTTCACAAACCCACATCCTTTCACCGCTCACCGTGAATACTTTCTACTTTGGCTTGTCCCGCCTTTCCATGCATCGCTATTCGCAAAATAATTTTACGAACGATTATGTCACTCAACTCGGAATTCAAGGTGTGGGCTTCGGCGGCAAGGGCGCCTGGGGAATGCCGTGGTTTGCGGTGCAAGGGTACGACGGCATGGGAGATTCCTTCGCCGCCACGCCCGTGCAGGATTGGGACACCAACCTTCAATTCGGTGATGTGTGGAATCACCAAATGAACCGCCACTCGCTGAAGGTGGGAGGCGATTATCGCCGCTATTATTGGCCGATGTGGGGATTTTTCCAGAATCGCGGCTTCTATCAGTTCACCAACGGCTTCACCACCCGCACCGCCACGAGTGACGGCACGGGCGCGGGTCTCGCCAGCTTTCTACTCGGCCTGCCGGTGGTGAAGCAGCGGCAGGCGGGTATTCCCTCCATGGACCTGCGACAGTGGGGTGGTGATGGTTTCATCCAGGACGACTGGCGGGTTACCACCGCCACCACCCTCAATCTGGGCCTGCGCTATGAGTTCTCCACCCCGCTTTGGGACGCCTCGCATCCCAGCAGCAACTTGATTTTTCAAAATGGCGTCCCCTTCGCCTTTATTGGCGGGCAGTTGGGGATGCCGAATGGACTGATCTTCGCCAACAAATTCAACTTTGCGCCGCGCCTCGGCTTCGCTCACGTTGTTCGCGGACGTTTTGGCTTTGTGGTTCGGGGCGCTTTCGGCACCTTTTACACACCTGTTGACCTCAATACGTTTTGCAATCAGCGCCACACCCCGCCCACTGTATTTGCCGAAACCGATCAGAGCGACAACTTCACGCCCAGTTTGACCGGCTTTAATTTTGCACCGGCCGCGCTCGGCGTCACCACCATCAGCTTTGCCGCCGCCAACCCGCACAGCCCGGCGCAATACATCAACCAGTGGAGTTTTTCAGCGGAGAAGTCTCTGCCCGGCAAAACTGTGCTGGAAGTTGGTTACCAGGGTTCGCGTGGTTTTCACTTGCAGCGCGCCTACCTGGTGAATAACGCGCCGCCCGGCCCCGGCCCGCTCGGCCCACGCCGCCCATTTCCCAAGATCAGTTTCTTGCCCGGCACGACTTTTCCCGCAGGATTCAATGTGGTCAGCACCACCTTTCCGGTTTCCGCCATTAATATGCTGGATAACTCGGGACGAAGTTGGTATGACGCGGGCTGGGTGGATGTGCGCCGGCGGTTCGATCACGGCCTCACATTCCTTGCCAACTATACTTTTGCCAAGAGCCTCACCGATGCGCCCGATTTCCGCTCTCCCATGGACGAATCGGCCATTCCGCAAAACGATTCGAATCTTGCGGCGGAGAAGGGCCTCGCCTGCGACGTTCGCCACAGGTTTGTGGCCAGCCTTGTTTACAACCTTCCGGGTGTGAAGAATCAAGGCGCGCTGAATCGCCTTACATCGAATTGGAGTCTGGCAACGGTGTTCCAGGCGCAAAGCGGATTTCCCTTTACCATCTCCGTCTTTGGCGACACCGCCAATGCCGGAACGCTGCTGGGAGAAAATCCGATTCGCGCCAACGGCACGGGCGCGCCGTTGTTTCCCGCCGGAACCCACACCGCGGCGCATTGGTTCAACACCGCGGCGTTTGCCACACCCGCGGCCTTCACTTTCGGCAACGTAGGACGTAACACTGTGGAGGGTCCTGGAATGCAGTTGATGGACCTTGCCCTGTCCAGGGAGTTCGCGCTGGCGGAGCGAGCCCACTTGCAATTCCGCGCCGAGTTCTTTAATGCGCTGAACCACACTAATCTCGGCACGCCCAACCGGTTTGTGAACACACCGCAGTTCGGCACCATCACCACGGCCATGCATCCCGGCCGTGAGATTCAACTCGGCGCGCGTATGACGTTCTAGTGTAAATTAGCTGTGGGCATACTCCGCTACAAACCGAATGATTGCCGTAAATGATGGCGGCGCAAAGCCACCGCTACTTCGTTTCCGATGGGAGGAAAAACCATGAGGCTTCAAAGAGCAATTGTTACCGTAGTGACATCGCTGCTGATTCTTTTTTCCGTCAACGCCATTCCCGTTCGAGCGGCAGAACAAACCGCAACGATCAAGGGCTATGTTATTGACTCAGCCTGTACATTTGTTAAAAATTTGAAAAAACCAGCGAGTCCGGAGTGCGCCGTAGCCTGCGCCAAGGCCGGGTCGCCCCTGGTGATTCTGGCGGAAAGCGGCGTTATCTACTGGCCTATTTCCGATGCCATGCCTGCCACCAGTCAAAACGACCGGCTGATGGAATTTGCCGGAAAGAAAGTTTCGGTTACGGGGAAGGTCTACTCCAAGGGCGGATCACGCGCCATTGTCATAGGAAAGATTGAAGCGGCGCCTGCCGGCAAATGAAGGCTTAAGAACGCGTTCATGACAAAGGAAAGGGGCAGGGGTAATATATAGATCGCTCTGAGTTCACGCGAGTCATCTGAGTTCCCTTTCAGCTTTGGGGCCGATTCAAGCAAATTAGGACGGCCCTGCGGAGAGTTTAATTGGAGTTGGCTGGTCAAAGACAATCCCGTGTCGGCAAATTTCTTCTGGTCCTCGCGCTGTTGCTCGTTGCGAACAGCGCTTACCTGGCCGCTTTTGGCGACCCCAATCTTTTTTATGTCGCGAACAGCCTGATTCACCCCGCACTCGGAATTGTTGTCGCGCTGCTTTTCATCGTATTTCTCCTGCGAAACCGAAACCTATTCACGGGTCTAATCGGAACAGGCTCGATTGTGCTGCTGGCGATCGCCGCCGCCTTTGGACTGTTTCTCGCCGTCGTCGGCATGACGCGGCCGCACAGCCTGGCGCTCTATCTGCACGTGGGATTCGCAATCGCGGGATTATTTTTCCTTCTGCTGCGTCTTCACGCCCGGCGGCGCGAGAATCCCAGTTGCCCGGGCGTCCGCCTGGCCTGGCGTTGGTGCGTGGTGGTGATGCCCGCCGCGCTCATCCTTTACGGCGCGGTTGCGCTTTATCACTATAACTTTCCCAATCCTCAATACATCATCCGCAATCCGACTTCGCCGCCGCTCAGCATGGACGCGGAGGGTGGAGGCGCGAACAGTTTCATGTTTCCCAGCTCCGCCCAGACGCCGGATGGCAAGCCGATTAAGTCCGAGTTTTTCATGAATTCCAAATCCTGCAAGAAATGCCATGAGGATATTTACAATCAGTGGCACAGCTCCATGCACCACTTCGCGTCGTTCAATAATCAGTGGTACCGGAAATCGATCGAGTACATGCAGGACACGATTGGCATCAAGTCTTCGATGTGGTGCGCGGGTTGTCACGATCACGCGCTGGCGATTTCCGGAATGATGCAGAAGCGTCCCATTCGCGAGATCGAATTCACCCCCCAGGGCCAAAACGGTCTGGGCTGCATGTCCTGCCACGCCATCGTCCACGTGGATAGCACGATGGGACAGGGCGGCATCACCTTCCAATATCCCGCGCTTTCTGAATACGCGGCGAGCAAGAATCCCATCATGCGGTTCCTGCACGACTACCAGGTTTATCTGGATCCCAAGCCCCATCGCAACGCATTCCTGAAACCATTCCACACCCAGCCCGATCAGGTGGCCAGGTTCTGCTCCGCCTGCCACAAAGTTCATCTGGACGTTCCCGTGAACAATTACCGCTGGATTCGCGGCTTTGATGATTACGACAACTGGCAGGCCAGCGGCGTTTCCGGGCTGGGTGCGAGATCTTTCTATTATCCGCCCAAACCGCAAATGTGCGCGGACTGCCACATGCCTCTCGTGCGGTCAGACAATCCCGGCAATATCAACGGGTTTATTCATTCCCACAGGTTTGCGGCGGCCAATACCGCAGTGCCCACTGCCTACGGCGATGAGACGCAACTCCATGAGGTTGAGAAATTTCTGAAGGGTGCGTTGAGCGTGGATATTTTTGCGCTTGCGGAAGAGCCCGCCGGCGCCGCAGGCGGTGAAGGTGGTCCTGCGCGTGCGTCCGGAGAAGGGCCGCAACTGGCCAGTACTTTCGCGGTGGGCGAAGAGTCTGCCAGCGGAATGGCCGGAGCGGGCGTCCAGGTGGGTGCGCCGGCAAAATTAATGGCGCCGCTCGGCTCCGGGGTGAGTGCGCGTTTGCGCCACGGCGATACGGCTCGCGTGGAGGTGGTGGTCCGCACGCGCAGGCTCGGACACTTTTTCCCCGCCGGCACCGTGGATGCCTTCGATTGCTGGCTGGAACTTCAGGCTCGTGACAGCAAAGGCCGGGTGATTTTCTGGAGCGGCAAGGCAGCCGACAATGGCAAAGGCCCGGTCGATCCCGGCGCGCATTTCTATCGTTCCTTACAATTGGACGCCCACGGCAATGTCATCAATAAGCGAAATGCCTGGGCGGAACGCGCGGTGATGTACGCGCACCTTATCCCTCCCGGCGCCGCTGATACCGTTCACTTCCGGTTGAAGATTCCCCAGGATTGCGGCGACACGATCACCCTCACCGCCAGGCTGAATTATCGTAAATTCAGTTGGTGGTTTACTCAGTTTGCCTTCAGCGGAGTGCGCGACCCGTCGCAGCCGCATCCGGACGTTACCAAAAACTATGACGACGGCCACTGGCTGTTCAATGGCGACCTGAGTCACGTTTCGGCCAAGGATAAGAAAATTCCTGACGTGCCCACAGTGGTCATTGCGGAAAACACCGTGAGCGTTCCCATTGTTGCGAAAAATTCACCGCCCTTCGCGGAGACCCTGAAACTGGATCCCAAAGACCGCGAGCGCTGGAACGACTATGGCATTGGCTTGCTCTTGCAGGGCGACTTAAAGGGAGCGGAGCGGGCTTTCCAGACGGTCACCCAACTCGATCCGAAATACGCGGATGGCTTTGTGAACGTGGCGCGCGCCCGCATCCAGGAAGGGGATACCGACGCGGCCAAACCCGTTTTAATGCGCGCCATTGAATTGAATCCCAGGCTGGCCAGCGCCCGATATTTTTATGGCCTGGCGCTGAAGGCGGACGGAAAGTACACCGAAGCGTATGACCAGTTCGCGCTGGCGGCGGCCCTATATCCGTTTGACCGCGTGGTCAGAAACCAGATGGGGCGAATGCTCTTCCTGCAGCGCAAATATAAAGAAGCTCTGGCGCAATACCAGCAGACGATGAGCGTGGATCCGGAGGATTTGGAAGCTCACTACAATATGATGCTCTGCTATCGCGGCTTGAATAATGATGCGCTGGCGGACCGCGAGGAAAAGCTATACCTGCGTTTTAAGGCCGACGAAGCCTCGCGCGCCATCACCGGGCCTTTCGCGTTGAGCCATCCGGAAGACAATAACGAGGCGCAGGCCATACATGAGCATGAATCTGTTGCTTTGAATGGGAGTCAGGAGTCAGGAGCCAGGAGCCAGAAGGCTGTCGTAGCGCCGCCCTTCATGTCGGCACATAAGGAGAATGCC
>DASYXZ010000010.1:0-12839 GCA_035934315.1 Terriglobia bacterium
TTCGTGAGCCGACTTGCCATCGTAGAGGGGAGAAATAAGCGGCTGAATGATGGAGACCGTGCCGTCGTAAGCGCGCGCGTCTCCCCACGACTCAAGGTAATGGGCCTCCGGAATATGCCAGTCGCAAAGCTCGGAAGTTTCGTTGTTGTAGGAGCTCAAATGAATTTTGAGTTTTATTTTGGACGGTGGGTGCGGCTGGTCAGGTCCGGTGGGATCGGGGAAGAAAAGCTTGCGAAGCTCGAAATCCGCCGGCGCGTTGTAAATCGGGTTGCCGCCAATAATGACCAGCGTATCCACCGAACCGGCGCGGATGTCTGAAGCAAGCTCGGCCAGCGATTGCGTTTGGTCAACCGGATAGGCCTCCACCGAATCCGTGTAAATTACCGTCTTGCCGACATTGCCGAGTGTTTGATTGATGGCGTGCGCCAACGCATGGACGGCGGGCGGTTGCTCATCGCCGGCGATGACAACGCTCGAACCCCGGTGATTTTGGAGATCACGCGCCAGAGCAGGGATCCAATCGGCGGGAATATTTGCGGGTGCAGTTTTGCCGCCTGCCCCTGCCGCCACGCCCAACTGTTGCGCCACGGCGCGCGCGAAAGTTTCGATTTCACTGGGCCGAAGCGGCCACCGGTGGTCCGCCATGGCGCCGGTATTCGATGGCGTACTCTCAACAACGTAAAGGCGGTTCATGGTGCTTTGGGCGTCCACGATGCGCCGCTTGTCGGCAAAATCGTGGGCATAACGCAAGCTGCCGGGACCGTAGCAAAGGAAATCCGAGTCGAGCGCCAGAATGACATCCGCCCGGTCAAACCGATAATAAGTATTCACGTACTGGCCGAACGCCAGGCGTGAGCCCTCTCTTGCGGCATCGCGGCCCGCCGGCTCATATTGGTGCCACTTCGCCTGGGGAAATTGTTTCAAGAGGGACTGGAGTTGGTCGGCAAGACTTGGTGAAGTGATGGTCTCCGTCAAAATTCGCAAGCCCATGCCTTTTTTCACTTGCTGTTCTGCGCGGACGGTGCTCAGGGCATCAAGAAACGCGCTCCACGTGCTGATTTGACCCTGATGCGTGACCACTTGCGGGCGGTCAGGATCGTAAAGCATCAGGATGGAAGCTTGGGCGAAGGCATCCGCCGCGCCGAGGCTGGCGGGATGGTCGGGGTTCCCTTCGATTTTTGTCGGGCGGCCCATATGGCTTTCAACCAGCACGCCGGTGGCAATGCCTGAGAGCGGCATCGAGGTGGCATAGAAGAGCGGTTTGCCCGGAACGATTTCCTCGGGGGCCTGGACGTAGGGGACAATTTTTTCCGTGGGAAGTTTTGTGCAGGCGGTCAATCCCGCGAAGGCTGCCGAGGCTGCCATGAATTTCAAAGCGTCGCGCCGGCTGACATTATGATTTGACTTCTCAGGGTCGTAGGGGAATTCGTGGTGTAAGAAATCTTTATACTCTTGCGTCTCCGCCAGTTCTTCCAGGCTCTGCCAGTAGCGCTGGCCGCCGTCCTTCTGAAGGCGCGCCCGAACCGCGGCCAGATCCAATCTTTCTTTTTCGTTATTCCGCATCGCCATAGGTTTTGCTTTTGCCGTAAATCAAATCACCGGTGACACGTGACACAATCCGTCAATTGCTTCTGATCTTTAATTTTGTATTCTTTCACCAGCCTTTGCCCCATCTCAAGTTGGTTGGGAGGTGGCTGGTATGCTGCGTTGAAGATTTCAGCGCGCGGCCTGACGAAAAGCTCCGGCTGGCGATGGCATCCGAGGCACCACCGCATATAAAGAGTGTTGGCGCGCCAGGTGATGGGCATCTGCCCGATGGGGCCGTGACAAGTGGTGCAGCCAATTCCTTTTTTCACGTGAATGCTATGGTTAAAGTAAACAAAGTCAGGGAGGGCGTTCACGCGCGTCCACTCAATTGACCGATCGGTCCGATAGCTCTCGCGCACCGGCTCGAGCATCGGACTGTTAACCCAGATTTGCGAGTGACACGACATGCAAGTTTGCGTGGGCGGGATGCCGGCGAACGATGATGTTTCCACGGATGTATGGCAGTATCGGCAATCGATGCCCAGCTCGCTCACATGATGCTTGTGGCTGAAAGGAACCGGCTGCTCCCGCGCCACATTGGCCTCCGTGAAATAAGGCGACATATTCACTTCATAAACCAAGCCGGCCAGCGCAACGATGATGAACGCGGCGCCGTAGATGCTCAGCCTCGAAAGCGTGTTCGTGCTGCGATGAAATATTTGCGCCATCGGAGCGCCCTATCTCTAACCGGATAATTAAGATTTATTTTCTGGGAATCCTGCCAAGCGCCATAGTCTCTTAAAAACCAGTCGGAAAGTAAAGAAATTTTGTTAGCCTCGCAGGGAATTTATTTCCTTCCCGTTTTTCTGTATTCCCTGGATTGGTCCGGAGGCAAATTGCGCCTCATCCCCGGTCTGTTTTGGCAACGGCTGTGAACTCCACAGGAATTCCGTCATGCGGGACCAATACCGGGTCAGATTTCTGAGGAAAGTTAAAAGGACTTGACGGAGGTTCCGCCTAATGGCACGATTTGCGAATAGCTCGACGAGGAGGTGCTCCGATGAAGCGTGCTCAACAGGCGAAGTGGGCCTTGCTGACAGGCTGCATGGCTCTCAACTTTTCCTCTTGCTCCTCATGCTCCAGAAGCCTGCCGGCCGACGGCGCCGCACGGCGCGCCGTTTGCCTCGTCGTAATTCTGGCAAAACCTGGCGTGCTGTTTTAGGTTTCTCGAAAGGATGCGGCATTCCCAATCTCGAAAAGGAGGATCACCATGACGAAGAGGAGAATAACGGCAACACTCGTGATTTGCGTTTTCGCCATGACCCTTGGGAGTTGCAGCAGAAACAAGAACGGCGCGCAAAGTGCATCGGCTCGCGAGGAACGCTCAAGCCAGAGCGCGGGACCAATTCCCGGTCTTCGCAAAACCTGGGGCATTGACGTGATGAAGCAGCCGGGAACGGTTTTCCATGTCGAATATTCGGATAACACGGCCATCGTGGATCAGAATACAGTCGCCCGCACGTTCCGGGGAGTCAGCCCAGACCATCGGATCTTCCTTTTCGAGGATTCGCCGGCGCTTCGTCAAAAGCTTGTGCCGGGGAAATTCGTTTTGTTCGAAGGGCTCGATTTGCGCAAGGTGGACGTGCTGGCCGTTGATGGTCAGACCCTCATCGTCGGCACGGAAACAGCTCCCCTGAACGAGGCGCTGAAAAATGCGCAGATCCAGCTTGAAATTCCGGTGGACTTCAAGCAAATCCACGACCAGATCGCGGCGGAGCGCCGTTCCCAGGAAGTCCCGCCTCCTAGCTTTGCGCTGCTCAATTCGCTTTCCCAGGTGTGGGATGGGCTTGAGCCGAGGGTCTATGCCGCCGGCCCCAACGACCTCGAAGGCGATGCAGAATTCAAAGACGACAAGGATGCATCCTGGAAGCTTCACTATCAGAACACATTCAATTCTGACCACAGCGCGGACATAAACATAACGATCCACCGGCACAACGAAGATGGTCTTAACGTGGAGATTGACGCCAAGTCGCACCTCAGCAAGTTCATACAGAAGGACGCGATTTTGATGTCGGACGGGCAATTCAAGAGCGCTTCTTTTCAGAACGTGGGCTTACACGGCTCGGTGGACCTTGACTGGGGAATCGCCACCTCCGAAGGCAAGAGGCCGATGGAGGAGGACCGGGTTAAGATTCCGCATCCGATAAAGATTCCGCTGATGGAGACGACGGGCCTGCCCATGACCCTGGAGATTAGTGAGGCTCTGCTCTTTCATCCCGCATTCACAACCGGTGGCGAGATTGCGAAGAGCGGCTACCATGTTGACTTTGGCGGTGACGAAGGGTTCCAGCTCTCGGGCAAGGATATCGAAACTCCCGGCAATGTCCAGGGGGATGTAGCGGTTAAAACAACCAGCGCTTTCTCTCCCCTTGCCGCTTACGGAGTCGTCCTGGCAATGGCGGTGCCCCGAGTCGAGCTGAAAATGGGAACGGAGGAGCTTTTCGAGGCGGCTGGGCTTTCTGAATCAACCGTCAAGAAGGTGACCAGTTTCTTGCAACATTCACCGACTATCGGAAAATGGCTCTCCCCGGGGCCGAACCCCTTGGCCGTGGAGGGGGCGGCTTACTTCCAGGTCGTCATTTCCACTACCGTCGCGGCCTCCGGCATGCAAAGCCTGGTGCCCTGTAAGCAGTTTACGTTGAACTTAAATGGGCAGGTAGGCGCGGATGGCAAATTTCTGGGATCTTCCACGTCAACCCCGACGAAGGACATCTTTACCAAGGCTTATAGTCGGTGGGACCCCGGAGCCAAAATATGCGGAGCGCCTGGTTAAATCCGGGAGCGAACTTGGAAGGGAGGTAAACGCATGGCATTCTGCGCACAATGTGGCGCGCAGGTCAGTGATGGAGCGGCCTTCTGCGCAAAATGCCGAGCGCGAGCGGTGGCGCCCGCACCGCCGGCCCCGAACCAGAGTTCTTTATTCCTGAAAGTTCTTGTTGTCATCTTCGGCTTTTTTGCTGCCGGCTTATTGTTCGCCGGGACTGCTCAAGCTGGTGGAACGACGACGGTGAATGGCCAACTGGGAAAATTCGTTTATCATAACTCGTTGAAGCCACCCCCGGGCGTCAGCACGCCGCCGCCCTGGTTCGACTTCAAACCCTACAAAAAGCCTTTGCCCGTGAAGCTCCAGGGACCCAACGGATTCTTGAGGAACACGAGCTCTGATTCTGAGGGCCGTTTTAAATTTTCCAACGTCCCCATCAGCACCACTCCATATTTTATTTTGGTCCCCGTGAAGTGCCCTGTGCCGGTGGCCGCCCAGCAGGTCACGGCAAATTCAACCGTGCCCGTCAGCGTCCAATTCGGCCTTCCCCCGTGCGTGGATTCGCCGTCTGGCGTCGCTTCGCAGCAACCGCCGCCCTACCGGGGAGGCCCGATCCCGACGACGAGTGCGTCGTGCGGCAGCTCCATCAGAAGCTTTACAACCAAGAACGGCAAGAGCGTCGTCGTTGACCTCGATCTAGCCACTGTTCAGAGGACGCTCTTAGGGGTGAATGGCGATGGCCAGGGCAATATTTATCTTCATTTTGACACCACAGACTTAGCCATCAGGGCATTGCAACCCAAGCAGGTTCTCTTTCTCGAGCACTTGGGCGCCGGAAAGGTGAGCCAGGTTTCGTACGGGAACAACGAAATCAACGTCCACTTGACTCCTGCGAAGCTCGCCGATTTCATCGGCGATGGCACGCTCGCTTTTCCGCCGTCAACCGGCTGCACGCCGGCAAAAAATGCTCCGGCGGTGACCCAGTGGGTCATGAGCAAAGGCGGAGCCACCGCTACCGGCGGCCACTTCTATTGGACGTACAGCGCCGGAGCGACGGGCGGAAGTACGACCCATTATCATTTCGTCGCTTACAAGAAAGCTCCGCGCTTCGACGGCTCCGTGACGGCCGATGGAACTTTGGAGAGCACTACGCCAGGCCACGGGCTGATTTTGAATGCGGTAATCGTGCCAGGGGAAATCAGGAAATTCGAGTTCCAGGTTCCGCTCACCGGGCATCTGGACGTCCAATGGAACGTTCTCCAGCACACTGCGGGTGGAGGCGAGCCCGGCGACTCGCGCTTGGTCATCCTGCCCTTTTACCAGGAGATGTTCGATATCGGCAAAGTCCCTTTCCTGTTTCAGGTGATGGGCAATGTGATTTTCACGCCCGGGATTGGAGAGCCCAAGGCCGCCCTCAAAGGCGCTTACCACGTCAAGTACAACGGGACGGCAGGCATCCAAGGCGGTACCTATTCGCACGTTGGGGCAGTGGGAAACTTGACGGACTCCAATGTGCCCACCGCGGACCCCGTGGTCACCTCTGCGCTCGCAGCGCACGGCGCCGTCGTTGCTGTCAACACCCCGAAAGTGGCGCTCTCATTCGGCCCGCTAAGCCTCCTCTACGCCATCATGAACCAGGTTCCGGGCCAGGCCCACTTCGACGCTCAAAACGAGGCTTCTCATCTTGAACTTTACACGTATCAGCAGACGATGTTTAGTGGGGCCACGCCTCCTGCCAAATTTTTCCAGACGAATGGCGTCGTTTACGCCATGTGGGTCAACGAATATGACTACGCGAGCAATGGGAATTCTCTGCTGAATCTCATCCCGTGCCGCGCCGAGCACATTCAGATGCACGGCTCGGTGGGAGCCAGCGCCAGCTTTCTCGGCACCATGGGCACATTGAAGGATGCGGTGCTTTTCAGCAATACTTGGACCAAACTGAGCTCGAACTCGACGCAGGCTAAGAAATATTGCGGATGGAAATGACGCCCGAGGGGATTCGCCCTCGCCACGGTCTTGGCGTCGCGAGGGAGGAGGTGGCTGATGGATCGCTTCTGCGCTCAATGCGGTGCGCCGATCAGTGAAGGATCGGCTTTCTGCGGGAAATGTGGATCGCCACTCGAAGCGCCCGCGGCCCAGAGTGTCGCACCTCCCCTCCCACCGCAGGCTGCCACGCCATCGCCAGTGGCGGCCAGCATCCCAGCGCCCCGTCCTGCCCCACCGGTGAGCGGCGCTCCCGTTGTAACTCAGCCAAAGAAGTCCGGGAATCTGTTCCTGAAAGTTGTCATCGTCATCTTTGCGTTTATTGCGCTCGTAAGCGTTCTCGTGATTGGGAGCTGCTTCTATATCGGCTATCGCCTTAAAAAAAGAGTGGACCAGGTTCAGCAGGCATACCAGCACAACGACGTCGGCGGCATCGTGGCGGCGGTAACCGGCAAGGGCGGCAATGACGCGCCTCAAAAGCTCCCGGAATGGAGGCCCGCGCCGGCGGATTTGGCTTCCTCCCCGGCGGCGAAGGTTCCTTTGCTCGTCGGTCTGCAATTGGTAAATGCAGGCAATGAGCGACTTCGAGGCGACTTCGAATCCATCCTGGCGATCGATTCGGTTACGGCCCAGAAAGTCCATATCAAGGGTTCAGAGGAATTTCCAAACGCGCCAAGCTTGAGCCTGCCTTTTGGCGGCGCGAAAAAAAGCATGCCGCTGGCGAAGAAAATAAATTGCGGGCGGACGCTCCTCCGCCAGGACCTGGAGAATTCCGCAGAAGCCAGTGGCGTTTGCTGGAACGGCGAGGAAGACACTTACCCGGGCACGACAGCGATCGGGTTTTCCAAAGCGACTTACATGGAGTTGAAGACAACAGGCGAGGCCCGGTTCACGGACCATGAAGACCCGATGAAGGAACTTTTCTCAAGCTTTAAGCGCCTGGCCTCTGGCTCTGGAGATTCCTCGCAATTCCTGACCCAACTGATGTCGATGGCGCCAGGAAGCGCACATCCGGCGACGCCTCCCATCCACTGCACGTTGCACCGAGTCGGGACAACCGATGTGGCCTTTCCGGTGATGATCAACGATAAGGAGACTGTGCTGCCGGCGATGCACATCAACTGGAAGAGATCGGACACGGACCAGGAAGACGCCTACATCCTCGACGACCCCGATAACCCGATGGCCTTGGCCTACCAGTCCGAATCCGAAGGGATTGGCCAGGTTATTCGAATTTACTTGCCTGTAAAACCTTCATCTCAGGCGGGTGGTGGTGGAGGTGGCGGAGGCGGTGCCGCCGGTGCAGGAGGAGGCGGAGGGAGCGGCGCGGGTGGTGGTGGCGGAGGGGGTGGCGCGGGTGGTGGTGGCGGAGGGAGCGGTGCGGGTGGTGGTGGTGGCGGAGGGGGCTCAGGTCAAGCCGCCGCGGCAGGCGCGCGCCAAATCGAACAGGAACTGGAGAAGAATGGACGCGTCAAGATTTACGACCTCTACTTCGATTTCGCGAGCGCCACGCTGCGGCCGGAGTCGAAAAAAGTCATGGACGAGATTTCTATCGTGATGCACGACCACCCGGACTGGAAGCTGCGCATCGAGGGGCACACGGACAACATCGGCGGGGACGCTTACAATCTTGACCTCTCGAGGCGGCGCGCCGCGGCAGTCAAGCAGGCGCTGGTCACTCTATATCGCATCGATGCGGTAAGATTCTCCACCGCCGGCTTCGGCGCCTCGCGGCCGGTGACCACCAACGATACGCTCGAGGGGCGCGCTCTGAATCGCCGCGTGGAGCTGGTGAGGCAGTGACGGATGCGGAGGAATTGAAATGATCACGCTGTGCAGCCAATGCGGCGCGCCACTATCCGACAGCCACAAGTTTTGCACGAAATGCGGCGCGGCGCGGAGCCTGCCTGCGCCCGGCGCAGCTCGCCCGCGCTTTTGCGACCACTGCGGGAACCCTCTGGAAGAGCCAGCAAAATTTTGCCCCAAATGCGGAGCGCGAGTGGAAGCGTCGGCGGTTTCGGTGGCGCCCTCGGCCCAGAGTGTCGCACCTCCCCTCCCACCGCAGGCTGCCACGCCATCGCCAGTTGCGGCCAGCATCCCAGCGCCCCCTCCTGCCGCACCGGTGAGCGGTGCTCCCGTTGCAACTCAACCAAAAAAGTCCGGGAACCTGTTCCTGAAAATTGTCGTCGCTATCCTTGCGTTTATTGCGGTCATCAGCGTTCTCGTGATTGGGAGCTGCTTCTATATCGGCTACAGGATCAAGAAGAAAGCGGGCCAGGTTCAACAGGCGTACAAAAAAGGGGATGTGGGAAAGATCATTGGAGCGCTCGGTCAGGACAAATCGGGAAGTTCCGCCGACTTGGGGAAGATTCTCGGAGCCCTTGGTCAGGCTCCGGCCCAAGGCGGATCAGGAGCCGAAGAAACGGTTCAAGAGCAACCTTGCCCCGCCGTGGATCCTTCTCAGTCGAAGACCTTTCGCGACGCAGCCGCTTCCGCCTCGATTCCTCTCGTGTCCGGCCTGACGCTCTCTTCTGTTTTTACGAACAAGCAGATTGGCGGGCGGGATATCGAGTCCCTGGAGACCGTCCAGGGGATTAACAACAACACCGTCACTGTCCAGGGCATCCAAGCGGTGAAAAACGGGCTGTCCGGCCAGCGGAACCTGTGTATTGCCGACCTGCTGAGCGCGCATCAGTATGATACCGGCTTTGCAAGCTACATGCCACAGACCATATTAGGTGCGACCATGTTTAGCATGTCGCGGGCGACGTTCGAAGACTTGAAGGCAGGGCGTCCGGCGCTGCTCGACTACTTCGAGACCCAAAAAGTGGGTGAGGGGCGGTATCGCCACTGGGTGGAATATGGAAATGGCCAGCTGAGCCGCGTCGAGCCACAGGACGTGCCTTACTCAATCATCGTCAACGGCGAACGCAAAGACCTTCCGGCCATCCACGTCAAAGGAAAACTTGGGACCCATGATACGGAGGCTTTCGTCCTCGACGACCCTGCTAATCCCATCACTCTGAGCTTGAGGATGCCGACCTACAACTTCTACCTCAACTACTTGAAGATTACCTTCCCAGTGGCGAAAGGAATCCAGCAGCAAATCGCCAAGAGCGGGTGTGCGGCGGTTTACGGCATTTATTTTAATTTTGACAGCGCCGCTGTCCGTCCCGAATCGGGACCTGCCCTCAAGGAGGTTGCCGAAGCCATCAAGAGCAATCCCGACTGGAAATTGAAGATTGAGGGGCACACGGACAACGTAGGCGGCGACGCTTACAATCTGAACCTCTCGAACCAGCGCGCCGCTGCCGTCAGGCAGGCCTTGGTCGCCCACTATCAAATTGATCCCGGCCGGGTCACCTCGCAAGGTTTTGGCGCGTCGCGCCCCAAAGCTCCGAATACCACGCCGGAAGGCCGCGCCCTCAATCGCCGGGTCGAGGTCTGCCGTGAGTAGTCTCGAATGTTGTGTTACTCTCGTCCAAGCTCGCGTTTGCTCGAAAGCGGAGGGACGCTGGCGGGAAGTAAACGGCTTAAACTTAACCAAAATTCTCAAGGAGGATAAGATGCGAAAGGCGCTTTTGATTGCAGCGAGTTGTTTGCTGGCTTCCATTGTTATTGCACAGTCACAGAAAAGCCAGTCGCAGACAGAGAAACCAGCCCTGAACGTCAAACCGATATTCCACCCGCTGAACGTCAAGACGGGTTATTGGGAGTCAACCATGAACACCCAGAGCAACGGCCCTATGCCGGTCCCACCGGACATGCAGGCAAGGCTCGCTCAAATGACCCCTCAGCAGCGCGCTATGCTCGAATCCTTAATGAAGGGCGAGAATATGGCGTTGGCCGCCCCGAAGACGATGACCAGCAAGAGTTGTTGGACCGCGAAGGACTTGCAGAAAGACCCGCTCTATGAAGACCGTTGCACGTGGACCGACCTCACTTCAACAGGCACGCAACTGGATGGAAAAGGAACGTGCTGGATGGACAAAGCAAAGCAAATGAGGGTGAACGCGAAGATGCATATCGCGGTTGTGGACTCGGAACACATTAAAGGAACAGTGCAAATGACATTGAGCAGCGGCGGCCGCTCCATGACCACATACTACGACCTGACCGCCAAGTATCTCGGCCCGGTCTGCGGGAAAAACGAATCGAACATGAAACTGACCGCTACTCCCTAGCGCTGTCGCGGTTAGGTTTCAAAGGTTTCGTGGCGGGTCATGCACGGTGCAAGGCAGGTTTGCGTAATTCAACTCATCCAAAAAGAGAAAAGTGATGGCAAATTGCACAAAATGCGGCGCGCCTCTGGCGGCAGGGACGTTTTTTTACGGCTCGTGCGGCGCCCCTGTGGCTGCGGCTTCGACGGCTCCCGCCACGGAGGGGTTTGTGCATGGCCAATGACGACAACAAGTTGTAGACCGCCCTGACGGTCGGCAACCCTATAAGGGCGACGGTCAATGAGCGCGCCGGTACGGGGGGCGGCGTGCTGGCGCCCCGACCATACACCGATGGGCATGCGCTGAATCGCCGCGTGAAACTGGTGCGGCAGTAAACAAATCTGAATTCAATTTGAGGTGATATCATGAGCCAATTCTGCACGACTTGCGGTAAGCCAATAACCGAGGGCGCGGCATTTTGCACGGCGTGCGGTGCGCGGCAGCCTTCAGCCGCTGCACCGGCCACGCCCGCGCCCAGCCTGACGTCAGCGGCCGCAGCCTCACCCACTCCTCAGGCGCCAACACCCAAGAAAGGTGGCTCGGCAATTAAAATTGTGGTTGTGGTATTAGGCGTGATCGCCCTTTTCACGGTAATTGCGATGGGCAGTTGCTTCTATATTGCCTACCGCCTTAGGAATACGGCAAAGAAATACTCTGCGGTGTTGAACGCGGCATCCGGCTCTTCCCAACCGAATACAACGGCAGGCAACAGATTGCCCGACATCGCCGACGGGATGAGTAAGCTGGGAGACTCCATCCAGAAGCCGACGTCGTCATTCCACATTTCTTTGAAGAAAACCACCTCTGACGGATCCTCCTCATCGCTTGAGGCTGACGTTTCTCCCGACAGCATCAAAGGCCAGGAAACTGATACTACCCCCAAAAGCCACGTCGGCGGCATGGACGTAGGCGGTACGCAGGTCTATCCGCGTGATGCCACGGGACCAGGCACGCCGCAATGGGTAAATACCGTGGGGGAGATCGAATTGCCTTACTTTAACACAACCATGAACGGAATAAGGGACGCGGCGGCGGCAGCGAAATACGTGGGCGAAGAGAAGGTGGGCGGCTACGACGCGCGCCGCTATGACTTCGACCTGGCAAACGCCCCGGCCGGCACCAAGACAGGTACGCTGCTGGCGGGAAAATGGTTAGGCGGGGTGATGAAAGGCGCCATGGGAGGTAAGGGAGCGACGCTCAAAGACTATAATGTTAAAGGATCGGCGTGGCTCACCAACGACGACGGCCGCATGGTGAAATTCCAGTACGATTACATCTCCATCTTCGACGATGGCACGCAGAACGTCACCCATTACGAGGGGATTGTGACTAAGAAGTGAAGTCGGGTTGGCTTACGCTGGTTCCATTTCATTGGCCATGCTTCCCTGCCAACTGTATTATCAGATGGCGCGGCTTGGCAGGAGCCCAGGAATATTCTTGCCACCGGCGCTGATGCCCTCTGGTTCGGTTGATCTCTTCAGGGCTTTTCTCCCCTTGAATCAGGAAAATACCTAATTGTCTGTCCGCTGAGTTTTGCGTAAAAGTAAAGGTCTCATTGCGGCAAACTATTGCAGTGGGCATTTCCCCGGCAATATGGCGCATGAACCACTGGATACGAATTGCCAGCCACGGTTAGTGGGATTGGCATATAGGTTCGAGCATGAAAACTTTACATGGTTTCAGCATCGCAATGGACAAACTCAGCGCTACGAATCAGCATCATATTATTGATTATAAGGCGATTAGGGCAAACTCCTGTTTGGCGACTCGATTGCTCATTTTCAGGTTTGGCTCGCGGTTGGTGTTGAACAGGCCACTGAAACTTGCTTCATAGAAGAGGGGCATTCTAATGACGCCAAGGCTTCTGATAACCCGGTTCACGAGGCAAATCCACGCGTTGATCAGTGTCAGCAATATTGACCAAACGTATGAGCACGATTGAACTGACGACGAAATCGGGCTAGGATATAAAGGCTGTGCACTATCACTGTCCATCCCTCGGGAGGGGTAAGAAAAGAATATTTTTGAGAAAAAATAACAAGGAGAACAACAATGTTTAAAGGGAAGCCTCGACAAATAATTTTACTGGGTATTACTGCTGTCTTATTGATCGCCTCCGGGTGGATTATCAGTTGCGGAGGAAACTCCACGACAACATCGACCCCGGCCATGACTGGCGCCATCACGACGACTCTCACCGACCCGCCCACTTGCTCGGCATCGTTTGACCATGTTTGGGTGACTGTGACCAAAGTGAGGGCCAACATATCCAGCACGGC
>DASYXZ010000018.1:0-3386 GCA_035934315.1 Terriglobia bacterium
GGAAATTTCAAACGCCATCCGCAAAATGCACGATTTCCTCACCGTGGGCGCCGCGGCTCCCTTGCAGGAAGCAGGTGTGACGGCGCTGCGGCTTCCGGAAACGTACTATCAAAATCTCTGCTCGGAATATCTTCGACGGCGCGACCGCATGATGGCGGCGCTGGAGGATGCGGGCTTTAAATGTTTCAAGCCCCGCGGAGCGTATTACATCATGACCGATATTTCGGGTTTCGGTTTTGCCGATGATGTCGAGTTTACCCGGCACCTGGTGAAGGAAATTGGAGTGGCTGTCGTTCCGGGCAGCAGTTTTTATAGTCATCCATCTTCGGGCAGCCGGCAAGTGCGGTTCACATTTTGCAAGACCGATGCAACTCTCGACGAAGCCGCAAGACGCCTGCGAAAATTGAAAGTGTAGACTGGCGGATTTGTTTGACTCAATCCTCTTTGCCTATTTTAAAGCCTCGACGAGTGGCCGGCCTTGCGCTCCTGATGGCTGAGTCAATCTTAGGGCGACGGCAATGGTAGCGGCTAAATCGATCGGCTGGGTTGGGCGAGCGTAAGTTCCGGGCTTGAAGGCCGATCCCCAGAAAATGAGAGGGACTTGTGCGTCATAATTCCAAGGACTGCCGTGGGTTGTCGCTGTTTCGCTCGCCACGGGCACGGAGTAGGGGTCCAAAATCAGGAAGACGTCGCCGCTCCTCTGGCTGTTAAAACTGTTGGAAGCTTTGCGGGCGAGCGGAGATTCCGGCAGGTTGCCCGTGGAGAGTTGAGAGCGGGTGAACGCGGCGCGAACACCCGGGCTTGCCGCGGCCGCTTCAGCGGCGGCGAATTCGGCCCGGCCCACATTGACATCGTGCTTTTTTAAAGCAGCATGATTCAAATAAATTCCGAATTCATCGAGGTACGCCACCCACTGGTCCTGGCCGAACTCTTTGGAGAGCGCCTCCTCAACGGCTGCTTTCACGGCGCTCAGCGATTCATTTCCGCGGCCCAGGCGATGCTGTTTGATAAATTGTGGATTGGGCGCCACCCCGTGGTCAGCCGAAAGCGTGATCCAAACATTTTGTAATCCAACCAGTTGATCCAGTTCCTGGAAGAATTTGTTCAGGTAGCGATCCGTCCTGATGGTCGCATCGGCAACCTCAGGGCTATAAGGGCCGTGCGCGTGGCCGATATAGTCATTCACGCTGAGCGAGACGGTCAGGATGTCCGTCCGGGGGCCCTGGCCCAGGTGTTCCGCCTGAATAGCCTGGCGGGCGAAATTCAACTCGACTTCATTCATGAACGGGGTGTTGTCCAGCCACGTGAAAAATTTTGGATCAGGACACGGCTCGCCGGCCGTTGGATTGAATTTCATCAAAGTCATTCCACTTGCGCCGGGCGTCTCCTTCAGCCCTTGCCAGTTCTTTCCGCAGTAGGCTTGGGCTGGTGATGTTTCGTTGAAGTGAGCAACCCAAGCCGGAAGAGCCGGCATGTAATAAGTGCTGGTCACAAAGTGACCTGTGGTGGCGTCGTACCAGTAGGCCGCATTGGCCGTGTGGCCGCCGGGAACCACAGAGGCGCGATCTTTAAGCGAGATGGCAATAACCTTGGACGCGAAGCCTGAAGCGATCCTCAATTCATCGCCGATGGTGCTCCCCGCCAGGTTTCGCGGGGAGAATCCGGGCCCGGCAGACCCGCCCACCAGGGTGGTGTCCGGGTCATCCACGCAATAGACTTGTCGCCCGCTGGACGGATCGTACCAATCGTTCCCGATGATCCCGTGCATGTTGGGATAAGCGCCGGTGAAAAGCGTGGCGTGTCCGGGACAAGTGGCGGTGGTCGCGTAGTCATAGCGGCAATCGATGAAATTGGCGCCGCCCAGCAATAGATTGAATCCTCGATCGACGAACTGGGGTTTGAAACGCACCAGGTAATCGTAGCGAAATTGATCGATCACCAGCATGACGATAAGCTTGGGCTTGGGGGTCACTCCCGAAATGACTTGAGGGTTGCCGGGTTTTCCGGCGGCAGGGGAATGAACGAAAAACAGCAGGATCACAACTCCGGCGAGGAGGGAACCGGATAATTCTCTCCGAAAATAATTGCGCACGCGAACCTCCCGGTTGATTTAATTTCCCAATCGCTTGTTCCGGATGATTTCTATTTACCTTTGCAAGCGCGATTCGATAGTCTAACAAAAATGCTGGCGCGGGTGCGCGGCCGTGAAGAAAATAATGTGATTGCCAAGTGCGCTGGGTTTGTGGATGTTTAGGGGTCATGACAGCTTTCATGTTTAAGTCAGCCAAATCGACGGGGGATGCGCTGCGGATTTTCACCCTCCTCGCAATTGTGATCCTCGGACGGCGAATTGCGTTTGGCCAGTCTCCGAACACAACGGACTCTCCAGAATCAAATTCTGGAAATTCAGACCGGGCTACGACGGTATTGAATCATTCGTCCGCCGATCGTTTTTGGATTTCCGGTCAAGCAAATATCATTTTTCAATGGCATCCTTCCTTCCCCGCGAAATACAGCGGACCCAATAGTCTGCAGGCGGACGCTGAAAACGCCACGTCGAATGTGCTCACCCTCTACACCGGCTATGAGATTAATAAGACTACCGAAGTAGTGTTCGACGTGGAAAGCGCAGGCGGGCGCGGCATCGGCAGGGCGCTTGGTCTGGCGGGGTTCACCAATCTGGATGTTGTGCGCAGTCCCGATCTGGGCCAGACACCGTACCTCGCCCGGCTGATGGTGCGTAAGATAATTCCACTGGGCCAGGAAAGCGAAAAGGCCGAACGCGGGCCGCTATCGCTGGCCACCAGCCTGCCCGGTAGGCGGCTTGATATGCGAATAGGAAAATTCAGCCTGGTGGATTTCTTTGACGCGAACGCGGTGGGCAGCGACAGTCACCTCCAGTTCATGAACTGGACGGACGACAACAATGGTGCTTACGATTATGCTGCTAACACTCGAGGATATACCTGGGGCGCTATGGTTGAATATCAGTCTTCCCATTGGGGCGCGCGGTATGCCGAGACTTTGGAGCCCAAGGTCGCCAATGGACCCAATCTGGACGCGGATTTATTTCGCGCCCACGCGGAAAACTTTGAAATCGAATTTCGCCATAAATTCCTGCCCGGCCGGCAGGGAACCGTCCGGCTTCTTTCGTTTATCAATCACGCGAACATGGGCAACTATCGCGAAGCTATCAATTTATTCCGGGAGGGGCGAACAACAGTTCCCGATGTCATTGCGACACGCCAGCAGGGGCGCATTAAATATGGGTTCGGAGCAAACTTTGAGCAGCCCATCACCGACACTGCGCGGGTCTATGGACGGTGGGGGTGGAACGAGGGCCGCAATGAATCGTTCGCTTACACGGAGGTGGACCAGACAGCAAG
>DASYXZ010000033.1:0-5984 GCA_035934315.1 Terriglobia bacterium
CTGGACCTCCTGGCCCGCATTCAGACGGTGGACGCAACGTTGCCGGTGGTGGTGATGACGGCGTGGGGAAGCGTGGAGTTGGCCGTGGAGGCAATGCGGCGCGGCGCGCGCGACTTCATCCAAAAACCCTGGGACAACGCGCGACTTCTGACCATTGTGCGCACGCAGGTCGAGTTGAGTGAGGCGCTCCGCCGGGGACAACGGCTGGAGGCGGAAAACCGTTTGCTGCGCGCCGAAGGCCGGCCCACTTTCATCGCCAAGTCTGCCGTGATGCATCCCGTTCTCGAGCTGATCACGCGCATCGGGCCGTCGGATGCCAACGTGATGATCACAGGAGAACACGGCACAGGGAAAGAAGTGGTGGCGCAAACCTTGCACGCCTGTTCGGCGCGTGCCGCGCGGCCCATGATCACCGTTAACACGGGCGGCCTTTCTGAAGGGATTTTTGAAAGCGAGCTTTTCGGGCATATCAAGGGCGCGTTCACCGACGCCAAAGCTGACCGGGTGGGACGCTTCGAACTGGCCGATGGCGGCACCATCTTTCTGGACGAAATTTCCAATGTCCCCATGAACCTTCAGGCCAAGCTGCTGCGTATCCTACAGACGGGTGAGTTCGAACGGGTCGGATCTTCAAAATCCCGCCATACGGACTTGCGAATTGTTTCGGCTACCAACGCCGACCTGAAAGCGGAAGTGGCGGCGGGGCGCTTTCGTGAGGACCTTCTTTTCCGGCTGAATACGATTGAGATTCATCTGCCACCCTTGCGCGAACGTCGGGAAGATATTTCGAATCTGGCGACGCACTTTCTTCTTCAGCACTCGCAGCGTTACCGCCGGAAGGTGACGGGTTTTGACCCTCCCGCTCTTCAGGCGTTGATGGAATACACTTGGCCGGGCAACATTCGTGAGCTCGACCACGTGGTGGAGCGCGCTGTCCTGCTGGCTCAGGGCGACATGGTGCATGCCAGCGACCTTGGGCTGCGCGCGGCGGGGCGAGACGGCCCGGTTCGCCTCGAGGAAATGAGCCTGGAGGAAGTGGAAAGCTTCCTCATCAAGAAAGCCTTGGCGCGTTACGATGGAAATGTCAGTGATACCGCCGAAGCCCTGGGCCTGAGCCGCAGCGCGCTTTACCGCCGATTTCAGAAATATGGTTTGTGATCAATTCGGGTTTACCGCCGTGGCCAACCAATCCTCAAGTCGTCGTCCCAAAAGGAAAATAAAAAAGAAAAAACTGAGTTATGAGAACCGCATTTTGCTCCTGGCCTTCCTGGGAGGCCTGCCCGCAACTTTGGTTTCGCTCATTCTATTGTGGGGAGGTGACTTTTCCTCCAAAGTCGATTGGACTCTGACCATTTTGATCGTCGGGTTCTGGCTGGGATTTGCAGCCGCTCTCCGAGAGCGCGTGGTGATGCCTTTGCAAACTCTTTCCAATCTCCTGAGCGCCTTGAGGGAAGAGGATTATTCCCTCAGGGCGCGGGGCGCGAGCCATGATGACGCGATGGGTGAAGTGTTTTATGAAGCCAACGAGCTGAGTGAAACCATGCGAGAGCAAAGGCTCGGCGCCGAGGAAGCCACCGCCTTGCTGCGCAAGGTGATGGCGGAGATTGATGTTGCCATCTTCGCTTTTGACGCCCAACAACGGCTGCGCCTGATCAACCGGGCGGGAGAAAAACTAATCAACCAGCCGCCCGAGGGGCTCCTGGGGCGCAGCGCGGCTGAACTTGGGCTCGACGATTGTTTGCAGGGCGAGCCGATGCGAACACTCGAGCGATCATTTCCGGGCAGGCCCACTGATACCGTGCGCTGGGGACTTCGTCGGGGCCTATTTCGCGAGCGCGGCTTGCCGCACCAGTTGTTGGTCCTGGAAGACATCAGCCAGCCGCTCCGCGCAGAAGAACGCCAGGCATGGCAACGCTTGATTCGCGTGCTGGGCCACGAGCTGAACAATTCTTTGGCTCCCATAAAATCGATGGCCGGGACTTTGGAAAGCATGCTCATGCGGCCGCAGCGACCTTCGGATTGGGAAGTGGATATGCGGCGGGGTCTGGAAATAGTGAAAACCCGCGCTGATGCGCTCAGCCGGTTTATGGACGCTTATGCGCGCCTGGCGCGCCTTCCGCAACCAAAGTTTCAGCCGGTTGAGATTGGCGATTTGTTGCGACGCGTTGCCGAATTTGAGAACCGCCTTAGCGTGGAGCTGATGCCCGGCCCGCCGCTCACCATTCGAGCGGATGGGGATCAGATGGAGCAACTCTTCATCAACCTGGTGAAAAATGCCGTGGATGCCGCTTTGGAATCGGGGGGTGAAGTAAAAGTCGGCTGGAAAAAAAACGCGCGCCACCTGGAAGTATGGGTGCAGGACAACGGCCCGGGTCCACCCAACACCACCAATCTGTTTGTGCCTTTCTTTACCACCAAGCCGCAAGGCTCGGGAATCGGCCTGGTGCTGAGCCGCCAGATTGCAGAAGCGCACGGTGGCACGCTTATTCTCGAAAATCGCAAGCCCAAACCCGGCTGTGTGGCAAGATTGCGACTGCCCCTGTCGTAATAGTTGACGGCAATAATTGCAATGCCTGCACCATGAATAATTTCGCTCTTGTGTCGATCCTGAGTGTTTTCCTGGAGTTTATCTTTACTTTCTTCCGATCATGCAACACTATTCGAGAGAGGTGACCCAATGGACCGTCCCGCGGCGTGGAATCTACTTTGTGAATACACCAAAGGCGAAAGCCTGCGCAAGCACGCGCTGGCGGTGGAGGCTTGCCTCCGAGCCTATGCCAGGAAGTTCGGCGAGGATGAGGAAAAATGGGGAGTCGTCGGCCTGATTCACGACTTTGATTACGAGGTATATCCCAACGCGCCCGATCATCCGTTAAAGGGGAGCGAAATCTTGAAGGAACGCGGCTACCCGGAAGAAATGCGCCGTGCTATTCTGGGTCACGCTGATTATACCGGCGTGCCGCGGGATACCAGGCTGGCCCAAACGCTTTTCGCCTGTGATGAGCTGGCGGGATTTATCACGGCATGTTCGCTGGTTCGCCCGGAAAGAATTGCAAGCCTTGAGGCAAAATCAGTGCGCAAGCGGATGAAGGACAAAGCCTTTGCGCGCTCCGTGAGTCGTGAAGATATCACCAAGGGCGCGGAAGAGTTGGGCGTGACGCTTGACGAACACATTGCATTCTGTATCGAAGCCATGCGGGCGATTGCGGATACGTTGGGTCTTTTGCCCACGGCCCCGTCAGCGCCCGTCGTATCTCAAAATCCCGCGGAATAATTCCAGCCCCCCGCAAAATCTCAGAGCGAAACTTTTTCGAGATAAACGGGCACACGGGCTCTCCAATGAAGTTGCTGAATGATCTTTTCTTTCAGCGATTCCGCCGGCCCGGGCTCCCCGTGGGTGATAAATGTTTGTTGTGGCGGGCTTGAAATCCGGCCCAGCCACTTCAGGATTTCTCCGTAGTCGGCGTGGCCGCTCAAATTTCCAATGTTCTCAATCTGCGCATGAATGGGAATATCGACCCCGAAAATCTTGATGAATTTGGCTCCCGACTGTATTTTTTGTCCTCGCGTTCCCGCCCCCTGATATCCAACAAATAGGACCGTGTTGCGCGGGTCCGGAAGACGCTGCGCCAGGTGGTGCAGCACGCGCCCGCCCGTTGCCATCCCGCTGGCCGAGATAATGATGCACGGCCCCTGCGCATTATTTAAGGCTTTGGACTCTTCCACCGTCCGGTCGAAATGAACATTGGGTGGCGAGAAGGGCTGGCCGCCGTGCGATTCCAGCGCTGCGGTCTCCAGATTATCGTCTTCGCGATGCCGAAGATAAACATCCGTCACGTGGATCGCCATCGGACTGTCTACGTGGATGGGGATTGAATGCATTTGGCCTTTTTCAATCAGCCGGCGAAAGATGTAGAGCAATTCCTGCGTTCGGCCGATGGCAAACGCCGGGATGACAACGGCGCCCCCGCGCTGCGCTGTCGTTTCAACAATTTTAGCCAGGCGCGCTTGATAATCGTCCGTTGGATGCAGACGATCGCCGTAAGTCGATTCACAGAGCAAATAGTCCGCTGCGTCGGGCACGGCAGGCTCACGGATAATCAGTTGGCTGTATCGACCCAGGTCGCCGGAGAAAAGCACTTTGAGCGTCTTTCCATTTTCCCGGATGGTCACCTCAATGCTTCGCGCGCCCAGGATGTGGCCGGCGCCAAAAAATCGCAGCGTGTAATGGCTGGAAAGCTCGAGGGGTTTGGCGTCATCGATGGCGCGAAACGATTCGAGCGATTTTACAGCCTCGTCCAGAGTGTACAAGGGCAAAGCAGGTGAATGTTTGCTGGATTTAACTTTGTTGGCGTAGGCGGCGTCTTCTTCCTGAAGATGGCCGGAATCCGGAAGTGTGATTTTGGCCAGATCCACTGTGGCTGCCGTGGCAAATATTTCTCCACGATACCCATCCTTGACCAGGCGGGGAATGTAGCCTACATGATCCAGGTGCGCGTGCGTGAGCACCAGCCAGTTTATTGTGGATGGCGGAATGGGCAGCGGATTCCAGTTTCGCAGCCGCAATTCCTTCAGACCCTGAAAGAGGCCGCAATCAATCATCAACCGCTCGCCCCCCGCTTCCAGGAGGTATTTTGAGCCGGTCACTGTTCCGGTGGCGCCAAGAAAGGTTAGGGTGGGCATGGGTTTCCAATATCCTTTTCAGATCACCACTGATTCTTTGTACTCACCAAAAACATTGCGCAAGGTATCGGAAATTTCGCCTACGGTGGCATAGGCTTTCACAGCGTCCAGAATCGCGGGCATAAGATTTTGATCTGAGCGGGCGATGGATTCCACTGTCTGCAAGGCCGATTGGACGCGCGAGGCATCACGACGGGCGCGGAGTTTTTGCAGTCGCTCCACCTGCGCGCGCTCGATCTCGGAATCAATCCGCAAAATGGGTGGCGAGGGCGCGCCTTCAGTCCCATAGCGATTGACGCCCACCACCACCTGCTCGCCGGATTCCACTTTTTTCTGATACTCGTATGCCGCCTGTTGGATTTCTTTCTGCACGTATCCCGTTTCTATGGCCGGCAGAACCCCGCCCAACGCATCGATCTTGCGCAAATATTTTTCCGCGCCCTGCTCGATTTCATCGGTAAGTTTTTCAATGGCATAAGAACCGGCCAGCGGGTCCACCGTGCTGGCCACGCCGCTTTCAAAGGCCAGAATCTGCTGGGTGCGCAAGGCGATGAGCGCTGAGGCCTCGGTGGGCAACGCCAGTGCCTCGTCGCGAGCATTGGCGTGCAAGGATTGCGCCCCACCCAGCACCGCGGCGAGCGCCTGGAGCGTGACGCGAACGATGTTCACGTCAGGCTGCTGCGCCGTCAGCGTTGAACCTCCCGTCTGCGCGTGGAAGCGGAACATCCACGAGCGCGGATTTGCGGCTTTGAACCTTTCACGCATGATGCGCGCCCATAGGCGCCGTGCGGCGCGAAACTTGGAGACTTCTTCCAGCAGTCCGTTGTGCGAATTCAAAAAAAACGACAGGCGTGGCGCAAAGTCATCCACGCCGAGCCCGCGTGATAAAGCCGCGTCCACGTAAGCAATCCCGTTGGCCAGCGTGAATGCCACCTCCTGCACAGCCGTCGAGCCGGCTTCGCGAATGTGATAACCGCTGATGGAGATGGTGTTCCATTCCGGCGCGCGCTCGCGGCAGAACGAAAAAATATCTGTCACAATGCGCAGCGCCGGGCCTGGAGGATAAATATAAGTGCCGCGCGCGATATATTCCTTAAGAATATCGTTTTGAACTGTTCCGGAAAGTCTCTCCGTCGGCACGCCTTGCTTTTCCGCCACGGCGAAATATAGCGCCAGCAGAATTGCCGCCGTGGCATTAATGGTCATCGAGGTGGAGACGCGATCGAGCGCAATGGATTCAAACAGAGCTTCCATGTCCTCGAGGGAATCAATGGCAACGCCCGCGCGCCCCACTTCACCGG
>DASYXZ010000054.1:0-8764 GCA_035934315.1 Terriglobia bacterium
TTACGGATGGCCTATAACACCTTATAAACCAGTCACTTATAAAGCTAAGGCGCTTTTCACCCGCAATTCATGCGGGTGCGCGCATCCTCACCCTCCGGTTTAGACGCCATAGGTTTTCCACAAACTTTTCCACAAGCCGGAAACCCTCGAAAATGCTGGATTTTAGCCCTTTCCGTGCCTTTGGGGGTTGTCAACGCCGCCCGGCTGGAGCTGTTTTTTGAGCGACTCCCTTACTCGCGCCCGCATGAAAACACGGTCGCCTTCAAAGTGTTTTGCGAGCACCGTTCCGGAGCGGTGGAGCAGCGCCATTCGTTCACTGTCGGCGTTGGAGAATTCAAAATTCGTTTCAACCACAGGATCGTCTCCCAGGTTTTCGTCGATTTGGCGTAGAAGTTCCTGGATGCCTTCGCCAGTGCGTGCTGAAACCGCAGCCTCCGTTGAGCGGCCACTGGACGCATGGGCACTTGCCGCGAGCCGCCGTGAATGACCCCCATCCAATAAATCGATTTTGTTCCACACATGAATGCGCGGTGTGGAGGTGAGCGCCAGCGTTTCGAGCAGTGCCTCAACTGCGGCGTCCTGGTGCGCGTGCTGAGGGTGTGAAGAGTCTGTGACCAGGAGAAGGAGGTTCGCGCTTTCAAGCTCTTCCAGCGTGGCGCGAAAAGCCGCCACCAAATGCGGAGGTAATTTCTGGATAAAGCCCACCGTGTCGGAGAGCAGGACCTGGCGTCGCGATTCGAGAGGAAGAGACCGGACGGTGGGGTCAAGCGTGGCGAAGAGCCTCGACGACGTGGAAACACTAGAGCGTGTGAGCGCATTAAACAAAGTGGATTTACCTGCGTTGGTATAACCCACCAGAGCGACAGTCAGGAACTGGCGCTCGCTCCGATGAGCGCGGTGAATCGCGCGTTGCGACCGAACGTGCTCGATGGCCTCTTTTAGTTTCCGGATGCGTTCGCGAATGCGTCGGCGGTCGGTTTCCAATTTCTGCTCGCCCGGCCCTCGCGTTCCGATCCCACCTCCCAGCCGGGAAAGGAGAGTACCGTGGCCCGAGAGTCGCGGCAGGAGATAATTCAATTGCGCCAGCTCCACTTGCAACTGGCCTTCGCGACTTCGCGCGCGCCGGGCAAAAATATCAAGTATGAGCTGGGTGCGATCGATGACTTTCAAGTCAAGGGCCTGCTCGAGATTGCGAAGCTGCGAAGGCGTCAGGTCATTGTCAAAGATCACCAGATCCGCGCCGGCGCCGCGCGCCAGGCCACAAATCTCCTGCACTTTGCCGCTACCCACCAGCGTGGCAGGATCTGGCTCGTGCGTCCGCTGCAAAATGGAACCCACCACTTGGGCGCCCGCGCTTGTGGTGAGCTCCGCCAGTTCCTGCAGAGCGGGGTCATCAAGTAGGTCCGCCGGCCCACCCACTGGAGAAATTGAGGCAGGCGCCCAAGCGGCCCGCCGGCTGGAAGTCCAGCCGGCGAGAAAGGCCCTTTCGATAACTTTGGGGCGTCGAATATTGTTATCCCTCTGGAGGCGCTGCGGGCGCGGGAATAGTTGAATGCGTGGAATTGGCGCGAGGCAGGACAACGGTGGAAATGGCGTGCTTGAAAATCAATTGTTCCTGGCTATTGCTATCCAGGACCACCGAGAATTTATCAAAACTGCGGATGCGTCCGGTGAGTTTGACGCCACTTAAAAGATAAATGGTGACCGCGAGCTTTTCCTTACGCGCGGAGTTCAAAAAGCCATCTTGAATATTCTGCGGTTGTTTATCCATGTGTTTTCCCTTTTCAGATCTGGAAGTTTCCATTTTTTTATTCCTTTAAAATGCCGGCGCGCTGCACCCAGGCAAAGCAATCCGCGCTCCCGTCCTATTGAGGCTCGCAAATTATGGTGACATTCATTCGTTGTAGCGGCGCTCTCTGAGCGCCGAAAACACGGCGGCCGGAGACCGCCGCTACAATAGAGGTGGTCACCATAATTTGTGAGCGTGAGTAGGTTGTGATGGGTTGAAACCAACTCCCTCCAACCAGTTTATAACGTCCCGTTGAATCACCGGGTCGTCGCCGAATCCCGCAAACCAGGTGACGCCCGGCTCGCGCCGAAACCACGTCCTCTGGCGTTTGGCGTATCGGCGGGTGGCCGCCTGAGTTTCTCGAACCGCGTCCGCGCTGCTGATTTCTCCGCGAACAGCCGCCATTGCCTGCGGATAGCCAAGCGAGCCGTAAGGTCCCTGTGGGCGAACTTCTTCGTGGGGCGCGGAATTTCTTTTCTCAAACAATGCGCGGGCTTCATCCATCAATCCGGCGGCAAACATGCCCTCCGCCCGGGCGTTGATGCGATGGTCGAGCTCGGCCCTCCCCGGGTTGAGTCCGATCTTGATGGTGCGATAACCCTGCAATCCTGCTCGCCCGCCTGCGAGCAGGGAGGAAAACGGCTGGCGGGCCAGAACGCATACTTCAATAGCGCGGATAATTTTTGGCTTGTCACGCGGTTCAATTTTCGCCGCGGTTGGCGCGTCGAGGCGCCGGAGCAGGCGATGCAGATATTCCCGTCCTCGCCGGTTTGCCAGATCGCTCAGCCGGGCCCTCAGCTTCTCGGATCGTCCCGGGCCTTCAAACAAGCCCACCAGCAGCGCGCGGAGGTAGAGCCCCGTGCCCCCGGCAAGAATCGGCAGCCGGGCGCGTTGGCGAATAGAAGCCAGGGCTTGCGAAGCCTCGCGTGAGTAATCACCAGCGGTGAAAATCTGATTGGGTTCCACGCAGTCCAGCAGATGGTGAGGTATCCCGCGCCGCTGCTCCGGTGATAATTTTCCCGTCCCGATATTGAACCCGCGATAAAGCTGCATGGAATCGTAATTCACAATTTCGCCGCCCCAACGCCCCGCGAGAACAAGCGCCAATTCTGACTTTCCCGCTGCCGTGGGCCCCACAATTACCAGCAAGGGATAACTTGACTCAGGTTGGGCGGCATCCGTTCCTGGAATCAGCGAATCCACCATAGCAACCGCAGGTAGCGGAAAAGAAGAAGGCAGAGAATCGCTCCAATCAGAAGGTAGAAACCGAGGAGCTGGGTCTTTGAGGGACGAAGCATCAGACACACAGACTGGCAAAAAAGTCCGTCCGGAAAGCGACCCGGCGCGCCCCGTAAGGCGGGCGGAGGAACCAGTGGGACGGGCGCGTACGCTTAGCTCTTTCGCAGGTTTCCTCCTCACAATTGAATTCTATCCCCTCGCGCCCACCGCTTCAAGGGCCAGTCCCCAAGTTATACAAAAAGATAAACTGCAAGACGAGATGATTGCCGGTGAAATCAGCGGGTAATTGCGGGAATGGATTCGACATGTTGATGGCTGAAAGGGCGGCGCGGTCCAACGGTTCTGACCCTGATGATCCCACCAGACGAAGCTGCGGCACCGACCCGTCTTTTATAATCTCAAAAACGATGGCCACTCGTCCCTTCTGACCCATTTGCGCCGAGATGGGAATAACGGAGTACCAGTTTCGCCGGACGCTAAAAACTACTCGCGCCAAATAGGGTCCAAAGTCAACTCCGCGCGTGTCAGAGAGAATCTGGGCGCCTCCGATGGAAAAATTGGAGCTGGGATTGTTGAGCTGGGCGTCCGAATCTCCCGGCCCTCCAATCGCCCCTGTGGCACGCCCGCGCGCCGCGGCCTGGCTGGCTTGCCGGATGGCCTCGCCCGGATTTGAGCCTGGCAAACGCAACTGAGACTGCTCGCTGCCTTCAGTTGGCGCTGGGACATCCGTCAAACGCAATTGACTATCCTCTTTCTTGGGGGCCGGAGGTGTTGCGGGTCCGCCTTTCGGGGATGTTCCCGTCGGCATAGGTGTGGGTGGGGGAGCCGGCGCGGCTGCCACCGCCGGTGGGGCGCCTCCTGCAACCTCTGGCAGCGGCGTATTACCGCGCGAGTAAGGCATCCGAAGTGCGTTGGGGTCAATCTTCGGCGCGCGTCCCTGGGCGATACGGTTTTTATCGGAGAGAGTATTCGTATCGGGCGGCGGCCGTTTCAAAGTGTCAGGAGGTAAATACAAGAAGGTGCTCTCGGGTTTCGGGCGTGGTTCAAGGTTGATGCCCAGCAACTGCGCGCCGCTCCGAAAGAGCCGTGGAGACAACAGGGCTATGATGACCATTACAGCATGAAGCAAAATCGAAAGCAGAAACATGGTGCGGCGGCGCCAGCGCGCAGCTTCCGCTTCCAGTTCGAGGAGTAAATGAAGTTGAGGTTCGTCGCTCTTATAGCTCATTCAATGAAAGACCTTGAATCATCCTGTACCACAAATCAAAAATCCAAAATTCCTAAAGCTCGCCACTCGAGCCGGCCGATCGGTTCAGAGGAACGTTTACCTGGGCCGCATGTTGTTCGATGCATTTCATTACGCGTTCCGCAAGCGCCAGCGCGGCACGGCCCTCATAGCCGCTGACCAGCGGAGGACGCCGCGTTTGAACCGAATCAATGAACGCCTCGAGTTCCGCCCGCAGCGGCTCAACCTGGGGTGTCACGAGTTGGCGAAATCCAATATGGGGCGCCGGCCCGTTGCGGTCCACTTGCAGCGCCAGGGCGTCACGCCTGGCAAAATCAATCGAGATATATTCGTTGGGCTGAAAGAATCGGAACTTCCTCACTCTCTCGGTGCTCACCCGGCTTGCGGTAAGATTGGCGACCGTCCCATTTTCAAACTCGACGCGCGCGTTCGCGATGTCCACTTTGTCTGAGAGCACAGGCAGGCCCACGGCGCGAACCTCGCTCACCGGCGCGTCCACCATCCAGAGGACGAGGTCGAGGTCGTGAATCATGAGGTCGAACACCACATCCACATCCAGGCTGCGCGGGCTGAAAACTCCCAACCGATGGATTTCAAAAAACAGCGGGTTATGAGTTTGCGCGCGCGCCGCCATGACGCCGGGATTGAAGCGCTCCAGATGCCCCACTTGTAGGATGCATTTCGCCGTGGCGGCGTGCTCCACGAGCGCGTCCGCTTCCTCCACCGTCCTCGTTATGGGTTTCTCGACCAGAACGTCGACGCCCCGGTCAAACGCGCTGTGCGCCACCTCCGCGTGGCTGGTGGTGGGGATCACGACACTCACCGCCCGGACCGCGCTCAGGGCGGTGTCCAGGGATTCGAAGGCTCGCACCCCGAACTCCGTGGACACTTCGCGGCAACGGCTGGCGTTCACGTCAAATATTCCGACGAGTTCCGCTCCAGCAATTTCCTTGAAGTGCCGCGCGTGATTTTTGCCGTGCTCGCCGACGCCGATTACCGCAACAGGAATTTTTTCGTGTGAAAGCGCCATGAAGCCTTTGCCCTATCGAGCCACTGGAATAACCGGAACTAATACAAACACGAAAAGTAATGTTACATCTGAGAAGCATCTGAGAAAACCCCTCACCCGTCCCGCCAAGCGGGACACCCTCTCCCCTGAAAGGGCGAGGGCTACTTTGATCTTTTTCTTCCCTCGCCCCCCCTTGGGGGAGAGGGGCGGGGGTTGAGGGGGTTTTGCGACCACGGCAAATGCGTTCGTATTAGTTACTAATGACATTCGAACCCGACTGAGGGGGGCAGTTTCCGATTTCTACTATTTGTTCCAATGGCCCAATTTTTCGCCGGCCCGACTTAACCATTTTTCATTGCCACGATTGCGATTCCCGCCTGGTCCGCCTCCTGGAGCAATCTCAAGCGTTCGAAGAGGAGAGTCTTCCCCGCGTCCACGGCCAGCACGCGCGCGTTCGTGTGGCTCATCACCTCAATCGTCCGCAGGCCGACCACCGGAACGTCAAAACGCATATCCTGGCGCGGCTTGCTTACTTTGACGACCACCAGCCGCGCACCGTTACTCAAACTGGCTGCGCGCTGGATGGCCGCATCGGTGCCTTCCATGGCTTCCACGGCCACGCACGCCCGGTCCGCCACGACAACGGTCTGCCCGATGTCTAGCGCGGCGACTTGCCTCGCAATCTCGCGCCCGTAAGCAATGTCGGCCATCTCGCCGGCATCCGGTGCGCGTCGTGTGAGCGTGCCTTCTTCAGGCAAGAGCGGCTTTAAAAATAGCGTCGAGTCCACCACTTGAATGCCGCGCGCTTCGAGCATTTTCACAAACGCTCCAATCAACGCGTCGGTGTTCTTTCGGTGCAAGCCTCCCAGAACCCGCTTCACCAGTCCGTCAGGTCGAATGGAGCTGAACAATTTGGCATGCTTCACCTGGCCGGCCAGGACGACTTTATTCACCCCTTCGGCTTTGAGGAGTTCAAAAAGTTTCGAGACTTCGCCCAGGCTCAGCCAGTGGATCGCACTGGCGGTTTGGGCAAGGTCGGGCGAAGCTTCCTCTTTGATGGCTACGACGAGTGGATGGATGGCCTGGTCGCGCGCCGCGTCCAACACCAGGCGCGGAAAGTGTCCGTTGCCCGCGATAACAGCATAACGGTCATTCGTTGATTGAACCATTGAATCATTTAGCCATTGAGGTAAAACCTGTTTTACTACTTAAACCGGGCCAGAGCCTGATAACTCATTTTATCTACTTCACTACTCCGCGCTCAGAGCTTTTGACAAACTCCACAAGCGCCTTGACGTGCGCGGAACGAAACCCGCGAGCTTCAATGGCTTCCAAGGCCTGCGTGGTATTGAGTTTCGAACGGGACAGCAGGCGGAATGCCGCATTGAGTTCGTCCAGATCGGATTTGCTTAACCCCGAGCGCTCAAGTCCAATCCGGTTGGCTCCCAATACCGTTAGAGGGCGGTCTGCGGTCGTCTTTGAATAGGGAAGAATGTCCTTGTTAACTCCGCTGTATGCGCCCAGAAAACTGTGCACGCCGATCCGGGTGAACTGATGGATGCCGCAGAAGGCGCCTAATGTCGCATGGTCGCCGATTTCGACATGGCCAGCCAGCGACGCGCCGTTTGCCATGATGATCCGGTCGCCCAACTGGCAGTCATGCGCCACGTGGACATACGCCATCAGCAAATTTTGATTACCAATCCTGGTCACGCCACCGCCGCCCGTCGTCCCACGATGCACCGTGACAAATTCCCTGAAGGTGTTGCCATCGCCAATTTCCAGGCGCGTTGGTTCACCGTGATACTTTATGTCCTGAGGGTCGAGGCCAAGAGAGGCGTATGGGAAAATCCGATTTTGCTTTCCAAGCTTCGTCGGACCGCCCAGGACCACGTGTGACATCACTTCGCAATCTTCGCCCAGTTCGACTCCTTCTCCAATCACGGTGAAGGGTCCCACCGACACGCTGCCGGCGATTTGGGCACGAGGGTGGATGATGGATGTAGGGTGAACTTTCATGTCGCGGGATTATCGACGATCGCAAATGTGACCACCGCCTCTGCCGCCAGTTTGCCTTCCACGGACGCTCTCCCTCGCATTTTGCCGAAGTTGTTGCGCCGGTTGAGCACGTCAACCTCGATGCGCAACTGGTCGCCTGGAACAACCGGGCGGCGGAACCGGGCGTTTTCTATTCCGGTGAAATAGATGAGCTTATTGTTTTGTTCCGGCAGCTCGCGGAAAATCAACACGCCCCCCACCTGTGCCATCGACTCGATGATGAGCACCCCGGGCATCACCGGCATCCCGGGAAAATGTCCCTGGAAAAACTGCTCGTTGATTGTCACGTTTTTGAGACCCACGATCCGCTTGCCGGGTTCGAGCTCCGTGATCCTGTCCACCAACAAAAAAGGATAGCGGTGGGGCAACAGCTTCATGATCTGAACGATGTCGTAAACCGGCTTCCCTTCCGCCGGCGGGTGACGATCGGTTTCTGAATTTCCAAGTTCATTAGGCACATTTCACCGTCCGCTGGGTTTTCGCAGGCCACCCCAGATTTTCTCTGCTCGCTTCCCGAACCACACGGGATGCGAGTTGAGGGGCCGCGGAAATCGCCCCACCATTATAGTCGAAACCCGCAGGGCTTCCAAACTCGCCGGGCGCCAAGTGATCGGCTCGCTTGCTGTAGCGCCGACTTTCAGGTCGGCAAGTCAAATAAATTCAAGGTGCCGATCTAAAAATCCGCGCTACTGAAGAGCAACCTGGCCCATTACCGAGCACCAGGAGCACTACTCCGCAATCCATTGATCGATGAGCGAGGCCGACGGCCTCTTCCATCTCTGGCGGAGTTCCCACAAGGGCTCGGGTTGTGCTACACTTCAGTTCCCAACCTATTAGTCGAATCAAAAGAGGGGCAAAATGGAAGAAGTTGGAAAACTTCTGCCCAGGATTTTCAAAAGACAAATGGGGCGCAAAGACCCACGGCTGATCGAAATCCTTGGACCCCTCTGGCTTCGGGTGGCCGGCAGTGGAATTGCTGAAAACTCAACCCCCATCGCTTTCGCGGCCGGAACGCTTACCTTGGAGACCTCTTGCTTGTCGTGGGGCGCGCAGCTCCGTCAAATGCGGGAGGAAATCCGCGCGGAGATTAACAATTTCCTGGGGTGTTCTGTGGTGAAAAAGATTGAAGTGCGAGTCGCATTGGACCCGGGGCGGGCGAACCCGGAGATGTCCCGGATTAAATTCCCAATTACCGATGCAAGGAAGATAGACGGAGCACAAGTAATCCCCAGGATCGATGCGAAAACAGCGCGGATCCTCGGGCACTCCAAAGCCAAGATCGCTGCGCGCGGAGAAGGAAGGCTCCACTCATGGCGTTGACAGAGAAAGATGTCCAGTACGTCGCGGAGCTTGCTCATCTGGAGTTGAGTGAACAAGAGGTGGGAAAATTTCTGCCCCAACTGGACTCTATTTTGCAGTACGT
>DASYXZ010000058.1:0-11554 GCA_035934315.1 Terriglobia bacterium
CTGGACCCGCCGACAGTCCGTAAGGAAAAGGCCCGCCCGCGATGGCAATCAAGCGAATTCTTGCAACGAACGACGACGGTATTCACGCCGAGGGCCTGAAGGCGCTTGAAAAATGCCTGCTTCCACTGGGCCACGTCACGGTGGTGGCGCCCGACCGCGAAATGAGCGCCACCAGCCAGTCCATCACCATCCACGCCCCGCTGCGCGTTCATGAATTCGACGAGCGGCACTTTTCTGTTTCAGGAACGCCGGCGGACTCCGTGATCCTGGCGCTGCACCGATTGTTGGAGGAGAAACCCGACCTGGTGGTTTCCGGAATCAATCCCGGGGCGAATCTCGGCGAAAACGTGATTTACTCCGGCACGGTGGCCGCGGCCCTTGAGGCCACGTTGCATGGCGTGCCCGCCATTGCAGTTTCCTTTGCCTCGCGCAAGCAATTGGATTTTCAAGCCTGCGCTGCCTTCGCGTTCCAGATTGCGGCGAAAGTTTTGGCGGAAGGACTTCCGCCGGGCGTGATGCTGAACGTGAACGTGCCGCGTGGTGAAGTGCGTGGGGTTCGAATCACGCGACAGAGCCGAAAGATCACGCAAAACGTCATTTTCGAAAAGAAAGACCCGCGCGGGCGGCCCTACTATTGGCAGGATGAGACTGTGGACTTTGAAAACGTCGAACCTGACTCCGACTACGCGGCCATCTTGGCGCATGAAATTTCAATTACGCCGCTGCAAGTGGACCGTACTGATTATGAGAGTCTGAATCAACTTTCAAGTTGGTTGCCGTCGCTTCAAACTCCTGTTTCCAAGTAGCGCCCGTTAACTCCATGTCCAAAGTTCGAGTTCGTTTTGCTCCCAGCCCCACCGGCTCCCTGCACGTCGGGAACGCGCGTACGGCATTATTCAACTGGCTTTTTGCGCGGCATCATGGCGGAGCATTTGTATTGCGCATTGAAGATACAGACGTCGAACGATCCGAGCTGCGCTATGAAACACAACTTCTCGAAGACCTGCGATGGTTTGGACTTGACTGGGATGAAGGCCCCGACAAAAGCGGCGCGTTCGGTCCCTACCGGCAGTCCGAGCGCCAGGATTTCTACGCCCGATACGCCACGCAATTGATTGACCAGGGCCAAGCTTACCACTGCTTCTGCTCGGCAGAGCAACTCGAGACGGAACGCCAGGCGGATACGAAAGCGGGCCGCCAGCCAAAATATTCCGGCCGTTGTCGGAAACTCCAGCGCGTGGAAGCGGCGCGGCGAATCACCGCCGGTGAGCCAGCATCCCTCCGCCTTAAAATCGAAGCCAGCGCTTTCACCTGGCACGATCTCGTGCACGGCGCCACAACATTTTCCGGCGAGGTGATCGGCGACCCCATTCTGGTCCGCTCCGACGGCCACCCGGCCTATAATTATGCGGTGGTGATTGACGACCATCTGATGGAGATCACCCACGTCATTCGCGGGGACGATCACATTTCAAACACGCCGCGCCAGCTCGCGCTCTACCAGGCATTTGATTGGGAGCCGCCGCACTTCGCTCATCTCTCCACCATCCTCGGGCCTGATCGCGCACGCCTCTCAAAACGTCACGGAGCGACTTCGATGGAAAGTTTTCGCGAGCTGGGAATTCTTCCCGAAGCTTTGCGGAATTATCTTGCCCTTCTTGGATGGTCGACGGGCGACGGCGTCACTGAAATCCTGAGCGATGAAGAGATGATAAAGCAATTCTCGTTCGACCACGTCACCAAGAGTCCGGCGGTTTTTGATCTTGAGAAACTGAATTGGCTGAACCGGCATTACCTTAAAGAATCGCCGCCGGCACGTTTGGCTGAACTGGCTTTTCCATTCCTTGCACGCGCGGGGTATCTGACAGAGCCTTCAAATCCGTCGATTTTGCATTGGGTTTGGAATGTGGTCAACGCGGTGCTTAAAAACCTGGATACGTTGAGCCAACTCCCTGACGCCACGCGGCCAATTTTTAATTACGACGCGGCGAGCATCATTCATGGGGAAGAAACCCGCCACGTTGTGGAGGAGGCCGGGTCACGCGAGGTCCTGGCCGCCTTCATTCCCAAAGTGCTTGCGGAAAGCGAGCTCACATACGAAAAGTTCCGCGTAATTGCGAAGGCAGTGCAGAAGGAAACCGGAAAAAAAGGCAAAGATCTTTTTCATCCAATCCGGGTGGCCGTTACCGGCGCAGTTTCAGGACCCGAGCTCGAAAAGCTGATTCCCATTTTCGAGGAAGGCGCTCAACTTGCGCTCACGCACCCGGTAAAAAACACCGCCCAGCGATTGCGCGAATTTGCCCAGGCGGCAGGATTATAAATTTATGTCCAAACGGGGTTCTGGTTTACCGCCTGATGCGCTCTACGGCATCAACGCCGTGAAAGAAGCCTTGCACGCGCGCTCCATTGATTACGTTCTGGTATCGCAGGGCCAACACAGCCGTCGGGTGCAGGAGATTATTGACGAATGCCGCACCGCGGGCATTTCCGTTCGCTTCGCGCCTCGTCCTGCCGTCGAGCGCACGGCTGGTTCGCCCCAACATCAGGACATCGTGGCCGTCTGCGCGGTGAAAGCCTACGATGAGCTTCAAGATCTCGTTCGCTCGGCGGAGAAGCCGCTGCTCCTCGCCCTGGATGGCGTGGAGGATCCAGGAAATCTTGGCGCGATTGTGCGCACTGCGGTTGCCGCGGGTTCCAACGGCGTGATTATTCCGGAGCGTCGCGCTGCGGGCCTTTCGCCCGCCGTGGCGCGAGCGGCCGCAGGGGCGCTGGAACACATGAAGATTGCCCGCGTCACCAACTTGGTCCGCGCGCTGGTTGAATTAAAGGAACACGACGTTTGGGTATACGGGTTCGAGCCTGCGGCCCAAAAGTCGTACCTCGATCTCGATTATACTGGCGCGTGCGCGTTGGTGCTGGGCGGCGAGGGGCACGGCTTGCACCGCCTGGTCCGCGAGGCGTGCGATGATTATGCCCACATCCCGCTTTATGGAACTGTTCAATCACTGAATGTTTCGGTGGCCGCGGGAGTGGTTCTTTATGAAGCGGCGCGACAGCGCCACCGCGTCGCCCCAGCGCCGCAGGCGAGTTGAGCGATACACTTTGACCTCGCCGCACAAGTTTAGATTTGCATTGCAACGGACCGATAACTTGCGTCATCTTACACAGTGAGGGTGTTGATCGGTAGCTCTCGAGAGATTTTATGTTTCCTGCCTCAGGCTGGTCGCGCGTCAGGATGGTTGGCACATTGATACTCACCATCTTAGCGGGCGCCGCGGTGCTTAGCTCCCCGATGGCCGCCCAGGAAGGTGTTACCGGCGGCGCGCCTGTCTATGCAAAACCAAAGAAACAGTCCCCGCCACCCCCGGCGTCTGTAAAGCAAAAGAGTGATATTCGGGTACAGTCCAATCTCGTAACCACACCCGTGGCCGTAATCGATTCCTCGGGCCAGTTTGTCTACAACCTCGATGAAAAAGATTTTCAAATCCTCGACAACGGTGTGCCCCAAAAAATCCAGAGCTTTGAAACCGAGATGCGTCCCCTGGCGTTGGTGATTGTGATCCAAACCAACAACACTGTCATACCTCTGCTGGACCAGGTGCACCCGCTTGCTTCAATGTTCTCGAGTTTGCTGGTGGGCACGCAAGGCGAGGCAGCGGTCATTTTTTATAACGACCGCGTAACTTTGGGCCAGGATTTTTCAAACGACAGCGACCGGCTGGCCACTACGTTTCGTGATTTCACCGCCCGGGGCGACGGAGCGCGATTGAATGATGCGCTGTCGCGCGCCATCAGCCTGCTTGAAACACGACCCAAGGCCGAGCGGCGCGTCATCGTCGCGTTCTCAAACGGGTACGACTCCGGGAGCGATACGCGGAAGCAAATGGTCGTCCGCCGCGCGACGTCCGCAGAAGTGGCCATCTATGGCCTGGGATTCAGTCCCGGTCAGGCCCTGCTGGCGAAAAAGCCCCATCCGGAACCCTATGGTCCTTTGGATACAAATGTCGCCCGGCAGGTTCCTCCCAACACGATTCCCACGCCCACCAACGAAAACGCCACTTATGACACGCCGGTTCCTGTAATCCCCATCATGACTGCCACGGGAGAAATCATCCGCTCCGCCAGAGCCAAGAGCGCATTGGAATTCTATGCAGGCTATACCGGCGGAGTGTTCTACTCCCACTGGTCGAGCAAGGCGCTGCAAAACCAGCTCAATCGGATTGCCTCGGAAATTCAAAGCCAATACGAATTAGCCTACGTACCCGACACGATGAGCCAGGGCGGTTTCCACCGGATTCAGGTTCAGGTGCGGCGCCCCGGAGTGAAAGTGCGAGCGCGCGCCGGTTATTTCTCTCCGGAAAAGACTCCGTAGAACGCCGGGTTTTATAGCAAAACTTTCTGATCGGGCGCAACCGTTCGCGTCTCAACCCGACCATCCGGCCAGGTGAGCGCGACGCGGCTGGGCGCCGGTTCAGTGCCCAGCAAACTTTTCGGTCTTCCCCCTGCATCCGTGTTGACGCGGCAAACTCCACTGAGGCTCAAAATGTTTCTCCCCGCCAAAATCAGCTCGGAAGTGGATGTGTTGCCGGATTTACGAATGGCAAGCTCCGCCGTGCCGCGCGATGTGGGGAATGCGAAGAAAGAGTTGGAAGCGCCCTCCGGCAACCGGCAATTCCATAGAAGGGCATCACATTCCTGCTTCACGCCATAAAGGCGCGCCACAAAATCGAGCAACAAAAGCATACAGGGTGAGTAGGCGGAGCCCGTGGAAAACGCGCCTGTCCATGGGTTCACCTGCTGTTCAAATTCAGAGCTACGCGTGATGGCGTTAACCCATTGGCGCATTAAATGAGTGAGGTCCGCGGATTTTCCATAGTGTTCCATCCAACGCGGGGCGCGAAGCGCCGTCAAAACCTGGCTGGGGCCGCCCCAACAATTGTCAGGCATTTCGTGATTGAAGGCGGGGTCGTCCGCAGCCACGGAAGGAAAAGGAAACGGCGTCCAAAATTCTTTTGGATTGTGGATGTGCCGGTGATAAATCGAATCAAAGAGGTTCTGGCTCACCACGTGTTCGCCGAGCACCACGAGAAGTTCAACGCAGCGGATGCGCACGAACTGGCCGTGGACATCGACGTCATAGAAGCATACGTCGGCGGGGTCAAAACACCATTTCATTATTGCTTGACGAATTTTTTCCGCGCTCTCTTCCCACTTTGCAGACTCATTGTGTTTTCCCAAAATGCCCGCCATGTGCGCTAGGGCACGGCGCCCGCCGTAAACTGTGGCGGAAAGATCGGGTGCAAGGTAAGGTAGCGCGCCGACTTTGGGACAAATGCGCGCGTCGCGGTCGGGACACATCCAAGGCAGTCCGCGGAAGCGAGCGCTGTTGTCCTCGCCGGTGTCGTAGCCGCAAAAAGCTTCGCACAGCCCCGTGCCGCGCGTGTTGCGATAGCGCATCAGCCAGGCATCCCACGCACTCGCGCTGCGGTAAGCCCGCTCAAGAAAATCTTCGTCCTGCGTCCGCTGAAAAAGTTCCAGGGCTGTGGCCGCGATGGGCACCACCATTTGAATTTGGCTGAATTCGATTCGGTCGATACGGACGGCGCAGGGCATGCATCCGTCCTCGCGTTGCAAATCGAAAAAAACGCGATGGTTGTTGATGGCGGCGTCCAGGTCGAAAGGCGAGTAAACCAGCCCTTCGTGCGGTCCACATTCAAGCCACACGCCGGCATATCGTGCGCCCTCTTTAAGCACGGGCGCCGAAAACTTAAAGACCTTTCCCTTGTTCCCGGGCAAGGCGTTGAGGGCGGCGTTATACCTGGATTGGAGCCATGCGGCGCTGGTTCGAAAGATCGGCCCCGCCGTGGAGGCTTCACCCACCTGCGTTTCATTTCCACGCAGGGCGGCAGCAAAGGAGCGGGCAGTAATTGGGACGAGTGGCGCGAACGCGAGGGCGGCGGCGCGACCAAGGATTTGTCGGCGGTTCAGCAAGACTTTCGGCTCAATTGCGGGTCTCAGTCGTACTCTTCGGACTCTTCCACTTCAACTCGTTTTCCCGACTTCACATCAATCTCCGCCAAATATGGACGCATGATTTCAGGCGGCACGTCCAGGACGAGGGCGTGTACTGTGCCCTGTTCCTCATAAACTATGGTGAGGTATCGGTTTTTATTTCCGCCCAAAATCCGCACCCTGGTCTGAGGCTTAACCTCCCATTTGATTTTCATTTTTCGAATTTTCCTGCTGATGTCCGGGCGATATTGCATCAGGCTGATGGAATCATAGGGCACGGAGACGGAACCATCGGGACACGTGAAGGTCAGCACGGTGGACCCCACCTCCATCAAGCCTTTGCACGACTCGGGAATTTTCTCAGTTCCACCTACAAACTTGAATGGCGAAGCGTGACGCGGTTTGCGGGCATGGGCAAAATTTCCGGCACCCAGCAGGCACGCCAGGGCCAGAGCCGATTTTGCCATCCTGCTTGTTTTTGTCCGCCTCATAATTTTTTCTCCAGATCCCATCCACTCACACGAATAACCTGGCCCGCCAATTTCACGCCAATTTTTTGAATCCGCTTTTAATTATGATGCCCAATACGTGGACGTCGTTGGTCAGGACCATCCGCCCCACTCATTCTTTCCCGCGCCCAATTGCGGAAGCTGGCGGGTTTCCCGCGGGAACGTCAACATCAAGATACCACGGGACGGCAAGAGGACCCCAGTGGGCCGGCTGAAATTTGCATTGCTCGACAAACTTCAACGCCGAGTCGTAGTGGACGGGAAAGCCTTCGACGGGATTCACATCAATGGCCTCCCCTGCGTCATCCACCAAAACTCGCATATGCACGAGAGGCGACTTCGCCGTCGGTTTCTTTAGCATTTCCGGCGGATGGACCTGCCGGCTAAGATCCTGTTCGGGCCGCGGTGGAAGCTGCTCAATTTTGGTACTTCGCAGGGAAAAGTTCACATCCACTGTGGCGACAAAGGGAACAGCGCCTCCTGCTGTCTTAAGGGGCATATACTCCCAACGGCGAACGGCGTTCAGTGCGGCGGCGGCCAGAAACGGGTGACCTTGAAGTACATTGGCCTCAATTACCTTCCCCTCAGGTGAAACCAATACTTGCAAGTGAACTTTCCCCTGGATGAAATTAACCTTGGCCAGTGGAGGGTATTCGGGCTTGGGTTGAGACAGAATCAGGCTGGTGGCAGCTTTCTTGTTGAGTGTGACAATCTGTGCAGAAGTTAAATTAGCCTGGGCAACCGCGGCGCAAGAAAGCGCCAGACACTCCAGGGCGAGCGTTGCAGCCTTCCAAGCGTAATGACCAGAACAAAAAAGTCTAGCCATCGGATTCCATTATGACTTGCGCGACGACATATCGGTCAGAATGTGAAATTGATACGGAAGCACGCGTGACACCAAGCTGCTTCGCCACTTCCAGAGCGCGCCCCGTCAACAACAACTCCGGCTTGCCGCTCGGCAGATGAGTCACTTCCACGTCCACCCAGCGAACTCCGTTTCCCCATCCGGTCCCCAAGGCTTTGAAAGCCGCTTCCTTGGCGGCAAAGCGAGCTGCGTAGCGTTCCGCCTGGTTCTTGAACCGTTCACAATAAGCAATTTCCGCGGGCGTAAAAATGCGCTTGGAAAAACGCTCACCGTGCCGCTCCACAGCCTGCTCAATGCGCGAAGTCTCGGCAATGTCCACGCCCGTCCCTACAATCATTTTGATGTTCTCCGTCTTACGCCAGGTGCATCGATTTGGGCGGCACACTTAAACCGGTTATTTGTCCGGCATTGGGTGATCCAAATATAAAAACAAGGAAATCCCATACCTCCTTGGGGCCTTCAGCGCCGATCCTCAGGCGGACTGAAATATCTCGACCATAACAAATCAGACTGCAAATTACAACGAGACTGGAGGCGTGCCAGAGTTGTCATTCGGAATCGCCGCCCCCCTTTGAAACCCATCCACTAACGTATCATTCCATTCGCGCCTTTCGCGAAGGCGCTGGAGAAATCCATCTCTTCGGGGGTCCCTTTCCAATAGCGCGCGGAGTAGATTCGCCAAGTTCATGCAGTAAGTGTAAAACTTTTTATAAGATTTGTTGCCATGGTCAGCAGGGTTTTGTGGCGGCGCCGATGCGTGTTAAACTATAGACTTTATGCGTGAACCCTTTATTCAACGGTTGGAAAAGCGGATTATCGTTTGTGATGGCGCGATGGGGACCATGCTCTACGCCAAGGGCATCCCACTCAGCCGGTGCTACGATGAACTGAACCTGACCCAGCCACAACTCGTGAAAGACGTCCACCTGGCGTACCTGAAAGCCGGAGCTGAAATTCTAGAGACCAACACATTCGGGGCCAATCGCTTTCGCCTGGAAAAACCAGGGCTCGCTGACAAAGTTCGGGAAATTAATCTGGCCGGCGCACGACTGGCCAGGGAAGTGGCGGGGGAAGACCTTTACGTAGCCGGAGCTGTGGGCCCGCTGGGGGTCCGCATCGAGCCGCTGGGGCCAACGTCGCTCGACGAAGCTCGCGAGGCTTTCCGCGAGCAGATTGCGGCCTTGGTGGAAGGCGGCGTTGACCTGATCATTGTGGAAACGATGAGCGACATGCAGGAAGCTCATCAGGCCCTGCTCGCGGCGCGCACAGTGGCGCCCTTGCTCCCTGTCGTCATCCAAATGACCATTCAAGATGACGGCTCAACACTCGCCGGAACTCTTCCTGAAGATTTTACCCGGCAGTTGGATGAGTGGGGCGCGGACGTGATTGGATTAAATTGCAGCGTCGGCCCGGCTGCCGTGCTTGAGACGCTCGAGCGGATGGCCCCATTGACCACGCGGAAACTTTCCGCCCAACCCAACGCCGGATTGCCGCGGACGGTTGAAGGCAGGAATTTTTACCTCTGCTCGCCGGAATACATGGCGAGTTACGCGCGGCGTTTCATCCAGACCGGGGCGCGACTGGTGGGTGGGTGCTGCGGAACCACACCTGACCATATCAAGGCCATCAAAGCGGCGGTTAAGTCGCTCAGCCCGAAACCCACACGGATCACGGTGGAGGCATCCGCCCCACCTGCGCGCGCGCTCAACCCGTTGCCGGTGGAAAAACGTTCACGCCTCGGTGAGAAACTGGCTCATGGGGAATTTTCCGTTCTGGTGGAAATTGTTCCTCCCAAGGGCTGCGACCCCACTCGGGAAATTGAAGGGGCGCGATACATTTTGGGGCAGGGCGTGGATGCGGTTAATATTCCAGACGGCGCGGGAGCAACGGCGCGGATGAGCGCCTTGACCCTGGCGGCAATTCTTGAACAGCGCGTGGGCGTGGACGTTCTGCTTCACTTTAGTTCGCGCGACCGCAACGTCCTGGGCATTCAGTCCGACCTCCTGGGCGCTCACGCCCTGGGCGTCAGGAATGTGCTGGCGCTGACCCGCGACACGACGCAATTTTCTTCCGCCGCGGAAACGACGGTGTCTGATGTTGATTCCATCGGGCTGGTCAACGTGCTGAATAACTTGAACCGCGGCCTGGATGCGGGCGGAAATCCGCTGGGCGCGCAAACAAGTTTCTTGATAGGGGTGGGAGCAAACCCGCAATCCGATAATCCTGACCGCGAACTCCGTCGCTTCGAGTATAAAATGCAAGCGGGGGCGAACTTTGCCCTGGCCTTGCCCGTGTTTGACGTGGCGAAATTGGAGGCATTCCTCCGGCGCATTGAGCCCATCACGGCCGGGCGGTTTCCCGTGATCGCCGGCGTGTGGCCGCTCACCAGCTTTCGCAATGCAGAGTTTTTGAATAATGAAGTTCCGGGGATTACAATTCCCCCTGCCATCATGGAGCGTATGCGCAAAGCGGATACGGGTGACCTGGCGCGCGCCGAAGGCGTGAAGATCGCTCAGGAGGCGCTGCTCGAAATCCGGGACATGGTGCAGGGCGTGCAGATTGCCGCGCCCTTTGGACGTTACGCGATGGCAGTGGACGTCGCACAAGTGTTGGGGCATAAAGAAAGTTTAAAGGTTGAAGGGTAGAGGATAAAATCGGCGTGAAGCGCCGGAGGAAATAATTCGGTTCAAAGAGATGGTTTCATTTGGATTCCCGCTTTCGCGGGAATAACGAGCGGAGAGACGATTTCCCAGGCGCTCCCGACAAATGAGATAAGCGCCTTCAACTTTTGACTTTTGGCATTTAACTTTAAATACCGCTCTTCCAAGGTGAAATGAACCAACCAGCCAAAGCGGGAAAAACCGAATCTTTTGAGAAAAACCTTGAGCGCCTGGACGCCATTGTCCAACAATTGGAGGACGCCGACCTCCCGCTCGAAAAAGCTTTGCAGCTCTACGAAGAAGGCATGAAACTTTCTGCGGTTTGCCAGAAACAACTGGAAGAGGCGGAAGGGCGGGTGGAAATCCTGATGAAGAAGGCCGGGGGTAAAATCGAAACTGAACCCTTTGATCCCGGCGAATCGGAAACATCTTGAGCATCGCAACCTCAGAATCAATTCAGCGATACCTGGTTGACCAGCAGGCGCGCGTGGATGCGGAACTTGAAACCCTGGTGCCCGCGGCGGAGGTCTACCCGCCAACCATTCATCAGGCGATGCGCCATTCATTGTTCGCGGGGGGGAAACGCCTTCGGCCTATTCTCTGCATCGAGTCGGGGCGGCTTTTTGGCGGCGACGAAGCAAGCTTGTTGCGCCTGGGCAGCGCGCTTGAATTGATCCACACTTATTCTCTGATTCACGATGATCTTCCCGCGCTCGATAATGACGACCTCCGGCGCGGTCAGCCCACTTGCCATCGCGTTTTTGGGGAGGCGATGGCCATCCTGGCCGGAGACGCGCTCTTGACGCTTGCGTTTGAAGTGATTTCAGCCCCCCAGTCGCTGCCCGCGCGCGGGCCGGAAGATACCCGAAAGCTGCGCGTGGTTCACGAAATCGCGCGCGCCATTGGAACGAGATCGGGCATGGTGGGCGGCCAGGTGGTGGATATTGAGGCGACGGGCCAAAAGGCGGACGCCGCCACGCTCGAATACATTCATTCTTCGAAGACCGGAGCTTTCATCCGCGCCGCCGTGCGCGTGGGAGCCATCCAGGCGGACGCAGCGGAAAAAGACATTGACCTGGTCACAACTTACGGTGAAAAGGTGGGGCTGGCGTTCCAAATTGCGGACGATTTGTTGGATGTTCTTGGCTCCAGCGAGTCGCTGGGGAAAACGGCGGGAAAAGACAGCACAGAGAAAAAACTAACCTACCCTGCTCTCCACGGCGTGGATGAGTCGCGACGATTGGCCCAACAGCTTGTCCACGAAGCCTGCGACGCTCTAAAATCTTTTGGCACGCCAGCGCAAAGACTCCATGAAATTGCCGACTTTCTTATTGTGAGAAACTCTTAAGTCACCGACGCCGCCGGCGACCAGACCAGATACGGCTATGACGACGCCGACCGACAGTTCAAGCCTGGACTGATTCTCGCTTGGAACGAAGCAGGAGAATCACGCGGCAGTTTGTTGTATACTCATCCCAGGCTGGGCTCGCCAAAGCGGGATTCTTGAT
>DASYXZ010000069.1:0-7896 GCA_035934315.1 Terriglobia bacterium
CCCCACTGCCGCGTGAAAACCGAGACAATCTTGTCCGCCTCTCCCAGACGATAGGTTCTGAGGACAATGGCTTCTGTTTCACGGAGAGGCATTCTTTTTACTGATGTCGATGCTCTTTGAGAACAACAAAATTAACACAACCCGGGCGGAGCGGGAAGGAAAAACTTGCGGCATGAACCTGGTAGTGCGCCAGTTTGTTGTAGCGGCGTCTCTCTGAGCGCCGAAAGTTCTTGGGAATTCAAGACCGGCGGTCACCTTTCGACTTCGCTCATGGCCGTGAATCCGCCGAAGGGCAGGCCTCCACAAAAAGGCTTGTCACCTTATTTTTCCATCCGCAATCGTCCGACAATTCGGAGGCAAACAAGCGCTGGTACGAAGGCGGGAGCGAGGGTAAGCCACGATCCCCAAGCTCGCGCCCTGCCAGGACAGTCCGAGGCAAGTGGATGTGCAGTATTAATGCTGCTTTCCTGCGGGTTGTGGATAACGACGAGCTTTTTGTGCAAAACTTATTATGTTAACTCGCAGCGCCTACCCCAAATATTATCAGACGTGCCTGTGTAAATCTGCGGCGCGCACCAAACCACCAAGGACGAAGCGCCGGCGCAGCGGCCCCAACTTAAAAATTCGAATCTCGAATTGGAATGAAGTTGAACCTTGACCCTTATAACTTTTAATCTTTAACTTTCATTTGACTTTTCGATTGCCACGCAGAAACCTGCCGCGATAGAGTATCTCGGCGTCCAACGAGAGGAGCGCGCGATTGGCCAAAACAACCACCGACGTAGTAGGTCTTGGATTGAACTCCACGGACACGGTGATCCGCGTTCGGCAGTTCCCTGCCCTGGGTGGGAAAGAGCGCCTGCTCTCCTCCTCCATGCAAGCCGGCGGGCAGATTGCCACGGCGCTGGTCACCTGCCAGCGGTTGAGGCTGCGAACCCGATACGTGGGGAAACTCGGCGACGACGTTGGCGGACGCTTCCAGTTGGCCAGCCTGCGGCGCGAGGGTATAGACCTCCGCTATATTCGCGTGGCCCGCCACACTTCGAACCAACTTGCCTACATCATCGTGGACGAGGCCACGGGCGAGCGGACGGTTTTCTGGGACCGCCACGCGCGTCTTGCCATCACCCCCCAGGAATTAAAGCCAGAAGCTTTCCGCGGCGCCCGCGCGCTTTTGCTTGACGGGTGCGATGTTGAGGCGTGCTTCACCGCCGCCCGCTGGGCACGGGCGCAGGGCATTCCGGTGATTGCGGACCTCGATACGGTTTACAAGAGGGTGGAAAAAATTTTCCCCTACATCGACTACCTCGTCGCCTCGGCCAATTTCCTCCCCGCACTCACGGGTGACAATGACCCTTTTCGCGTGCTCGAATATATGGCCCGTGAATTTGGCATGACCGCGCCCGGGATGACCCTGGGGCGCGACGGCGCGCTGGTTCTGTACAAGGGGCGCTATTACTACTCTCCGGGCTTCGTGGTGGAGACGGTGGACACAACGGGCGCGGGTGACGTTTTCCATGGCGCCTTTATTTATGGGATTATTTCCGGATGGGAAATGCATCGGACCCTCGATTTCGCCAATGCGCTGGCCGGCCTGAACTGCACGGCGCTCGGGGCGCGGGGAGGCATCAGCACGCGCGCCAAGGCGGAAAAGCTGATGAAGTCGGGGCAGCGGCACGTGAACCCTCAATATCAGAATGGGGCGGGAAAATAAATGGTAAATGGTGAATAGCGAATGGTGAATTAAGAAAATGAAATCGTCTTTTCATCCTTGATTCACCATTCACCATTCACAATTTTGAGATTGCATTGTCCCAGTGAGGAAACAGAGCAGAACGGAACGAAATGAGTGTGACACCGCCCCAATTCGCGTTAGTTACGGGCGCCTCAAGCGGCATTGGCGAGTGTTTTGCCCGCGCGCTGGCAGCGCGCAAACAAAATCTGATTCTCGTGGCGAGGTCAAAGGACAAATTGACGGCGCTGGCCTCCGAGCTTCGCGCTTCTCACGGGATTGCTGCGGAGCCGGTGGATTTTGATCTGAGCGTCCCGGGCGCAGCGGCAAGCCTGGCCGCCCTGTTGTACGAACGCAAACTCCGGGTGGACCTGCTGATCAACAACGCGGGCTTCGGGGCGCGCGGAAAATTCCACGAATTGCCGCTCGATCGCCAGTCTGAAATGTTGCGCCTGAACATTGTGGCGCTGGTCGAATTAACCCACCACCTGCTGCCAGGGATAATAGAGCGGCGCGGCGGCATCATCAATGTCTCATCCACGGCATCATTCCAGCCGGTGGCCTACACCACCGTGTATGGCGCCACCAAGGCTTTTGTCACCAGCTTCTCCGTGGGGCTGGCGGAAGAATTGAAACTTTACGGCGTAAAAGTTGTCACTCTTTGTCCGGGCGGAACCCGAACCAACTTTGGCAAAGCAAGCCAATATGGAATGACCCGTTTGCCTGGCGGCGAGCAAACTCCCGAAGAAGTGGTGCGCGTGGCGCTCGAAAAACTCGACCGGGGCGGCGGCATGGTGGTGCCGGGGTTTAAGAATAAAGCTGGAGTCTTCGTGCAGCGGTTCGTGCCGCGCAGTTGGGCGGTGAAAGTCGCGGCCCGGCTGTTTCGCGTGTGAGGGCCGCTACGAAGTAGAATATGCCGGGCTGAACCCGGCGCTACGACTTCAAACGCTACGATTCCAGGTAATGCTTAACGACCGCGTCCCACTTGCCCTGCGCGGCCAGAATGACTTCCACAATTTCCCGCACTGCACCCAGGCCTCCCGGCGCGCGAGTGCAATAATGGATTTGGCGCCGCACAAGCGGGTGTCCGTCCGCGACACCCACGGCCAGTCCAACGCGCATTAGGATTGGCAAATCGACTACGTCGTCGCCCATATAACAGACTTCTTGGTCCTTCACACCAGCGGCGCTCAGTATTTTTCTGTAAGGCTCAACTTTTTCCAGGGCGCGCTGCTGAATAAATTGGATGCCCAGTTCCCTGGCGCGGTATTCCACCACGGGAGAGCCGCGGCCGGATAGGATTCCCGTCTTGAGCCCGGCATCAATGGCAAAACGGATGCCCAGGCCGTCGCGGGCGTAAAACGTCTTGGTTTCAAAAACCCCACCGCGCGGATTGGGGACATAATAAATTCGTCCGTCGGTGAGCACACCGTCCACGTCCATCAAAAGGAGCTTGATCTTGCGGGCGCGGCGGCGGATTTGAGCAATAGAGAGCATGTCCTTGGTCACTCTTTATTTGTCATTAGTTTTTCGTCTGTCTGCCCTTATCCCGCGAACACCCAACCCTGAAACCCGGTGAGCCCTCGGGTAGCCGCAACTGACAACGGACCCGTGATCGAGGACGTTCTTTTATTAAAACATTTCCGTGGTCCATAGGTCGTGGATATGAACAACGCCTTCGAGTTTTCCCGTGGCATCAACCACCATGAGCGAGGTAATTTTCCGCGTTTCCATTATATTCAACGCCCGCGTGGCGAGCTCTTTGGCGCCAATGGTGGCGGGCGTTCGCGTCATGCTGTCGGCGGCGGTCAGACCCAGCGCCCTCTCCCCTTCCCTCTGGAAAAAGCGCCGAAGATCGCCGTCAGAAATAAGCCCTGCCAGGCGGTCACCGCTCTCCACCACCGCAGTCAGCCCCAGGCCTTTCTTGCTCATCTCGTAGATAACGTCCGGCATTTTAGTTTGCGGAGTCACGCGCGGGACCTGAGCGCCCGTGTGCATCACGCTTTCCACCCGACGCAGCTTGACGCCGAGGCCCCCGCCGGGATGCAGCGCCGCGTAATCCTCAGTATTAAAGCCGCGCTTCTCAAGCAGCGCCATGGCCAGCGCATCACCCATGGCCAGCATGACGGTGGTGGAAGCCGTGGGAGCCAACCCCAGCGGGCACGCTTCCTCGCGGATGCCAGTGTCAATCACCACGTCACTCGCCTGAGCCAGGGTGGATTTCAGCGCGCCAGTCAAAGAGATCAGCGGGATGGCCAGGCGTTTGATGGTATCGAGCAATCGCAAAAGCTCTTCTGTCTCTCCGCCGTAGGAAAGCGCCACCAGCACGTCATCGCGCACCAGACTGCCCAAATCACCGTGCAGCGCTTCCGCCGGATGAAGGAAAAACGAGGGCGTTCCGGTGCTCGAAAAAGTGGCGGAGATTTTTTGTCCGATCAGGCCCGACTTCCCCATGCCGGAAACCACCACGCGGCCCCGGCAGGCAAACAGGATTTCAATCGCCTGAACAAAGCGCTGGTCCAGGCGCCGCGGCAACTCGGCCAGTGCCGCAGCCTCAATCTCCAGAACGCGTCGGGCAATGTCAAGACTCATTTGCTATCCGGTATCCAAACCGGGAACGATGATAGCACAAGGTTCGTTGGCGAATTGAATCAACCTTGGTGATTGACTTGCGCAAGGTGGGAAGGGAGAAGCGCAGAGATTGAAGGTCGACCAACAACCGTAGCATGGGCATCCTGCCCATGCACACGGGCAGGCCCCAGGGCAGAACCTGGTGTCCCCGTCCCGTGCCACGAATACGACGACCCAGACGTGGCCACGGTCATTTTGTCTTTGGAATCCACTGTGGTTTCGTCATCGAAGGAAAAGCCCACGGTCACGAGAGGTCGCCGCGGCGACACCTTAGCTCGCTGTTGACATGCGTTACGTGACGCGTTACAGTGCAGGAATGATCCAGTCGATCCGGCACAAAGGGCTGAAACGCCTTCACCAGGACGACGACTCGCGCACTACCCTTTCTGAACTCGTCAACGAGAAGCGCGGGATTTCTCCTGAAATGGCCGTGAGGCTGTCCAAGGTTTTCGGAGGCAGTGCCGAAAGCTGGCTTACCCAGCAGGCGCACTACGACCTTGCACAGGTTCACGCTGACCGCATTAAGCTCAAGCGGCTGGAATCGGTCGTGGGTTTGTCAGCATAGGGAAACCGGGCGTAGGGGGACGGCTTGCCGTCCCCCTGGTTCCGCATTCACCCTGCGGAGCCCCAGGTAGGGCACGCCCTACGCCTACCTTGTGATCGGGTTGCGCACGGTGGGAGGCTACAAGCCCAGAGATTAGAGTTCGAACGGCAACGGTAGCATGGGGATCCTGCCCATGCGCACGGGCAGAGCTTGCCCTGAGCGCAGTGAAGGGGTGCCCGTGCTACGAATGCCGGCGCAAGGCCTTTCGCAGTAGGGGGCGGCTTGCCATCCCCTTGGCTCCGCATTCACCGTGCGAAACGCCGGGTAGGGCATGCCCTACCCATAATCTCGTGGTTGCATTGCCCCGTTCGAACGGCTCCTGAGCTTCTGTAGCCCGGAGGTAGTCACGGTCAATTCGTCCCGCGAGGCGGGATTGACCGTGGGATCGTCATCGAAGGAAAACCCCACGGTCACGAGAGCTCTGACCGTGACTACCAGCCCGCCATCCACATCGCAATTAGGCTGCAGCCGGGTCAGGGGTACTCGACTTCAAGCAGAACACGCCACGGTCGTAGTACGTGACTATCCAAATCTCCGAAAACGGTAACGACTGCTCCGGATTCGAAGTTCGGAACCGATCGATCTGTTCGGTATCGACGAAGGCCTTCACGCCGAGGACCAGCATGACTTCCTTGACCGTATCGGGGCCGTATCTCTTCAGCTTCTTCTTTATCCCCTCCTCGATCCATCGCCCATCCGACGGAAGCCACTGCCCTACGGCCACTTCTACCTGCGGACCCGGATTCAATTTGTGGCGGAGCAGAGAAACGTCAGTAACAAGCGTGGCCAGTTCCGGCGAATGTCTGTGGATCTCGCCATACCCCAGCCTTATCCGACTCGCGCCGGCCTTATTCGAGACTGCCTCGGAAAGAAGGCCTGCCAGTTGCTCGACCAGGCTCTTTTTGATGCCGCGGGCGCGAGCCTCTTGCGTAAGCCCCAGGTCGACCTGAAAATGTTGCAAGCCTTTGTCTGAAAGCGACGCCTCAAGTTTTTCCTTAACCCTTAGTTCGTTGTGGTTGTCATCCCTTCCCATGAAATCTCCAGGAATGCTTGTGACCTCGACCTGCAAGCAGGAATGCCTTTTCGAAGCACTCGTCAGAATGACGTCAGGGAACTCGCGTCCCGAACAGATTGCTATATAGTCGGTGCCGCGCATCCTGTTGATTTCGTCCGCGACCGCCTGACACTGGTCTATCTCCCATTTCTTCTTATCGGCTTTGAGTTGGCTCATATACGTCCGCTTATCGCCCCCGCAGGGCGGCTGGGTCTTGGAAGCCCAGTACTGAATCGGGACCTTGCCGCGTGGGTGCGCTGCCCGCGGAAGAAACACAGTCTATCGCGCCGAGGGCGTGGGTGGGTCTTTCATCGAAGCCCGGACGAGCGCAATGGCCCAGCCAATAAACGTCCACCCAAGGAGGAGATTTAGAACTCCGATTGCCGCTTTATTTCGCTTTTCCGTGACGGACGCCACGATCCACGGAAGAAAATACAGTGCAATGGCAATGAGCCATAGTGTCGTGTGACCCATACTTCCCACCTATTGGAGCCGGGACGCGGATGGCGTAACCTCTGCCGATAATATATCTCGAACTTGTGGAAAGGCAAATCAAGCAAGGATAGTCTTTCCTGATCCCGCGCCCTGCGCGCCGTGATCAACGCGTCGTCGCCGCCGCCGGTACGCGACCCTTCCAGATAGTCTTGTTGCGGCTCAAAGTCCACGCCGCGGTCCTCCACAGGCATGGCCACGCGATGGCTGGGCACCTGCCCGCCGGGCAGGGCGAAAAACTGCACATGGATCAGCGGCTTTTTCGCGCTTGCGGGCTTGGGCTGCTTGGCGGCGCGCAGCGCTTTGGGGTTCTCATTCGTCGTCGATTATTCGAAGCCGTCGAAGCAATCTCTCGGTGGTATACCACTCCACGCCGGCGTCCTCAAAATCTTTGTCGTTTGACCACAACGGCACATTCAGCGTGAGCGCCAGGGCGAGGATCGGGATATCGTCGGGATCGCGCTGGCCTATTCGTCGGGAAGCTTCGGCGGTCCCGGAAGCATATATTTTCCGTTCGATCACGGTCACGGGAAGGGTGGCCACAGCGAGAAGCACCAGATCTTCGTGCAGTCGTTTTTTCCGGGCCAAGGCGGGGGCATATTCCTGGACCTCGTCGAGGGTCTCCTCTGCGGTCAAGATTTCGTCTATTTCCGGGTGTTGAAGGATGAGGTTGGCTCGCCCGCCCAAGACGGCGGAAAGGAGGGCATTAGCGTCGGCGGCGATTTTCACGTCGCTCCTTGCGCCAGCGCTCAAAGTCGGCAAGGACATCTTCTGCGGTGAGGCCCCTTTTCTTGATCTGGCGCGCGAGGGCGCCGCTCAGCAAGCCGAACATTTCCCGCTTCAGGTCAAGCGGGATCGACTGCCCGGGGCACGGGAAGAAAACGCCGGCGACGCGGCCGCGCCGTGTCACCAGGATAGGGTCTTTCGACCGAAGCAGACCTGTCGCTTGGTCTCGAAACTCGCGCACCGTGCTGATTCTCATGTGGCCACCTCAGTGACCATTATACCGCAAGCCGATGACCGTGGAGGGATATTGCTGATGCTCGATCAGCTTCGCGCCCGGCTCGTCTCCGAGTCCGCCCGCGCCAGGCCTTGCACTTGGTCTTGTGTGAAGAGGTTTGCTGCCGGGCTGAAGCCCGGCGCTACCGCCGCGCGCAGCGCATTAAGGAATGCCCCGCTCGCGCCTACGTCCTTGGGGTTGGGAAAAATTAACTCGCCGCCTCCGTTTCCCCCACATACACGGTGGCGCGATTGCGGCCGGCGTGTTTCGATTCGTACAGAGCCTTGTCCGAAGCCTTCAAAAGTTCTTCGAGCGTCTTCCCATGTTCAGGGTACATGGCAATTCCCAAACTCACCGTCACCTGAGGCAGTGGCTTGTCGGTA